>NZ_JAYGHQ010000069.1:0-38500 GCF_034931425.1 Crocosphaera sp. XPORK-15E | reverse complement strand
CACTCAAGAAGATATTCGTAACTGGTTTGCTCATTGCTGCTACTGTACCTCATGAGTCCGAGAAACGCTATAAATTAGATAACGTTGAGTTGTTAAAGAATTTATTCTCCTCTGCTCAAAACTGTTCCTTAGCCCAAGGGTTAACCTTTCCTGTTACTTGTATCCCCACTTTAGCAGAAGCAATACCTACCATCAAGGAGCAAAATTTTGATGTTATTCTTCTCAATTTGAGTTTACCAGATAGTCAAGGATTTAATACCTTAATCCAACTCAGGAAAAATTTCCCAAATCTTCCTCTTATTGTCGAAACTGAAAGTCAGGATGAAAGTTTAGTCGTCCGCTCATTTCAGTTAGGGGCCGATGGTTATTTACAAATTTACATCCTCGATAGTAACTTATTAATTTATGAAATTCGCTTAGCCATTGAACGACAACAGTATCGGTCTAAATTAGCCCAACAAGAACAAAAAATCCGACAAGCACAAGAATTTGCCGATTTAGATGCCTTAGTTAAATCGAGTAGTAATACCAGTATTACCGCCCGATTATTTGGCAATTATCCCCTACAAGAAAGCTTACCAGATGTCTTTGAAGAACTCGCACAAACCTATGGTAATCTGTTAGAATTAGCCATAGAACAACGAATCTTTAAAGTTGAGTATAATCTGTCTGAACAATTAAGAACTTTGGGGGATAAATTGGGATTTCTCAAAGCCAGTCCCAGAGATGCTATTGAAATTCATACCAAAATCTTAAAAGAAAAAACCCAAGATGTACCCGTAGCCAAAGCTCAAGCTTATGCGGCAGAAGGAAGACTAATGATTATAGAATTGATGGGATATTTGGCTTCCTTTTATCGTAAATATTACATTGGATTGAGTAATATAAATATATCGTCTAAAACAGACTACCCTTAAATATTATGAGTCAAAAATATCACTTAAAACTCTACATTACGGGCAATACGGTCAATTCCAAAAGGGCGATCGCCAATCTCTTTCGGATTTGTCATGAAGAACTCCATGATAAATATACCGTAGAAATTATTGATGTCCTAGAACAACCCCAAAAAGCCGAACAAGAAAAGATTTTAGTCACTCCCACCCTGATTAAACAATTACCACCCCCTTTACAACGCATTATCGGCGATATGTCTAATACACAAAAAGTTTTACTCGGTTTAGATGTGATCCCCCAAGAGCTAGACAGGGTTTAGCCAAATTTTCTTAGGCACATTGACACTCTCGCCGTTAAGCCTACGGCTTTAACGGGAGTCCTCTTGCTCCATTTAGGATAGAATATTGAATCATTCATTCACCCTTACAGAGACGAACTGAGAACTGATGACTCCAGACAACGAAAAAGACTATCTTGAAAAATTAGAAACTGCCATTCCTGGGTTTGATTTTTTATCTCAAGGAGGACTTCCCAAAGGACGGGCCACATTAATTGCTGGAACCGCAGGTAGTTCTAAGACCATTTTTGCTTGTCAGTTTCTGGTCGAAGGGATTAAACGGGGAGAAAATGGGGTATTTGTCACCTTTGAAGAACCACCCCAAGCATTACGCAAAAATATGCGGGGGTTTGGTTGGAATATTGCCCAATGGGAACTAGAACGAAAATGGGCTTTTGTGGATGCCTCACCCCAACCAGGGGAACGGATGATAGTAACAGGAGAATATGACCTGGGGGCGTTAATTTCTCGCATTGAATACGCTATTCGTAAATATGATGCAAAACGGGTTTCTCTGGACTCTTTGGGCGCAATTTTTAGTCATTTAACCGATAGCGCACAGGTAAGAAATGACCTATTTTGTTTGGCTTCAGCCTTAAGAGAATTGGGTGTTACTGCTATTATGACGGCGGAAAGAATCCAGGAATACGGCGAAATTAGTCGCTATGGAGTGGAAGAATTTGTCGCCGATAATGTGGTTATTTTGCGAAATGTTTTGGCCGATGAAAAGCGTCGTCGTACCATTGAAATTTTAAAATATCGCGGCACTGATCACCAAAAAGGAGAATATCCCTTTACTGTTATTGCTGGTCGGGGTGTGGTGATTGTTCCCTTATCAGCGATTGAATTAGAACAAAAATCTTCTAATATTCGGATCACTTCTGGAAGTGAAGAATTAGATCGGATGTGTGGCGGTGGTTTCTTCCGAGATTCTGTTATTTTGGTTTCTGGGGCCACAGGAACGGGTAAAACTTTAATGGTGACGGAATTTATGGCCGGTGGGGTTGAAAGTAAGGAACGATGTTTGATTTTTGCTTTTGAAGAAAGTCGAGAACAATTATTTCGTAATGCTATCGGTTGGGGGGTTGATTTTCAGCAGATGGAAAGGGAAGGTAAACTAAAGGTAGTCTGTCGTTATCCTGAAACAACAGGGTTAGAAACTCATCTGATTAATATGAAGGAAATCATAGAAGAGTTTAAACCAAATCGGGTGGCGGTTGATAGTTTATCAGCTTTAGAAAGAGTTTCCAGCTTGAAAGGATTTCGAGAATTTATTATTGGCTTAACCTCGTTTATTAAACAGAAAGAAATTGGGGGATTATTTACTTCAACTACTCCCAATTTATTAGGGGGAGCATCTATTACAGATGCCCATATTTCAACGATTACAGACTCAATTATTTTACTGCGTTATGTGGAAATGTATGGGGAAATGCGGCGCGGAATTACGGTGTTAAAAATGCGGGGTTCTATGCACGATAAAGATATTCGAGAATTTTCCATTGATCATCAAGGAATGCACATTGGTAAACCTTTCCGCAATGTGACAGGAATTTTATCAGGTTCCCCTATGTATACTGCTCAAAATGAAGTTGATCGGTTAAGTAATATGTTTGAGTAAAGAGATAAAAAAGGGAGTTAATTTTTTATCTCTTTTACCTACAACAAGAATTTTTGTAGTAAGTTTTTTATGCAAAATATAAAGCCAGGTTTGTTCGGAATTGATCACTCTAATAGAGATTTTACTAAAAGTATAAGTTGGGGTAAAAACCAATTTAATAGTTCTTTTCCTGCTGCTTTAGCTTGCTACATGAGTCAAAAAAATTTAGATCCAGTTTACTTAAAAGTTGATAATCAGTTAGAGATTTATCATGATAAAATTTTCGTTTCTTCAATTTTAGGTTTGGATTATACTTCTCCTAACTTGTTTTTTGCGTTTGAAAGAGATTATATACCTTATCAAGATATCGTTATCGGTAATCTACCAAGGATTGATTTAGTCACTATTGATATGTCACAGCAAAATCTATGTTTAAGAGGAATAGAAATTAAGTTAACTGCTTTACCAGATAATACAACTTGTGAGTTGTCAGAAAATCAATATGGAAGTGAAATTGTTGTCAGACCACCAACCATAGTATATTTGGCAGTTAGTATTGCTAAAAATTATCAACAAAACAGATCAATATTACTATCTTATCTCGACCCAATTTGTAGTCAAATTCAAGATTGGACATCGCCTCGTCTGGTTCTTTCTATTATAAATGAATTAATTGAATCAGTTGATCAAGTCATTCATTCCTGTATTAATCAGCAATTTCCTCTTATTATGCAACCTATTTGGAAAACTGAAGGAAAATCCGCAAAACTTCATGAATACTGTCTAGATATTTTTATGTGGAGTAATTTAGCATTTACTCGATTGTTTATAAATGCTGCTAAATCAGAACTTAATTCAGATAAAATAACCCGTCATAAGAGATGTGTTGTTTGGTTAGCTAAAATGCTATATGATTTTGCTCAAACCAGTAAAATTAATCATACAGCTACCATAGATGAGATTTCATTAAACACTAAAAATGATAAAGCATTTGCTTTAAGTGGAGTAAGAACCCGTCAATATATGAACTCAAATGAATTAACTCAACCAAGAATTAAACGAGATGAAATTAGTAATATAATTTTAGGAGGAGGTCAAAAGTTATTAAGTCCAGAAAGAAGATTTGATGCAATTATTCTTAATACACCTAATCTTTTTGATTAAATTTGATTTACAATGTAGTTAAGAAATTATATAAATTTATAAAAATGAAAGTTATTGATTTATTTGCTGGATGTGGTGGACTATCATTGGGATTTCAAAAAGCGGGATATAGGATACTAGCTGCCTATGATAATTGGGAAGCTGCGGTTAATAATTATCGCCGTAATTTTAAACATCCTATTTATCAATGGGATCTCAATCAATATCCATTATATTTAGAGCATTTTAAAAGTTTAAATCCTGATCTGATTATTGGTGGGCCACCTTGCCAAGATTTTTCGAGTGCAGGAAAACGCAATGAAAACTTAGGACGAGGAGATTTAACAATTTCCTTTAGTCAAATAATTGCTCAGGTTTTGCCCAAGTTTTTTGTCTTAGAAAATGTAGAGCGTTTCAATAAAACCCAAAAATATCAACAGTCAAAAGAGATTTTGCAACAAGCAGGATATGGCATAACAGAAAAAATTTTAGATGCTAGTTTATGCAGTGTTCCTCAAAAAAGAAAGCGATTTTTCTGGATTGGCATTTATCAAGGAAATGAGCATGAATTAAACTTTTATTTAGACAATAGTTTATCTTCAACCCCGATGACAATTCGAGATTATTTAGGTGATAAACTGGGAATTAAATATTATTATAGACATCCAAGAAGTTATCAAAGACGAGCAATTTTTAGTATTGATGAACCTAGTCCAACCATTAGAGGCGTTAATCGCCCAATTCCTAAAACTTATCAACAACACCCAGGTGATGTCGCTCCCTTATCCTCAAATATTCGTCCTTTAACCACAAAAGAAAGAAGCTATATCCAAACTTTTCCTGATGATTTTATCTGGGAAGGTTCAAAAACAGACTTAGAACAAATGATAGGCAATGCGGTTCCCGTCAACTTAGCTGAATATGTCGCCAAAGCCATCCTTAACTATCTTAACAATCAGCAAAAAATACCCCTCTCAATACAACAGTTGAGCCTCCCAATTTAACAAAAAAATACGAATCAAGGAAGAAGGGGTAAAATTTTGATAGGATCTAATGACATTACCCCGTTACCAACGCCAGAATTATGCCACGAACTCAGCGCAATGATAATTTTATAGATAAGTCTTTTACCGTTATGGCAGATATTATCCTCAAAATTCTGCCAGCTAACCAAAAAGCAAAAGAAGCCTTTGTGTATTATCGAGATGGAATGTCCGCGCAAGCAGACGGAGAATACGCTGAAGCTCTCGATAATTACTATGAAGCCCTTAAACTAGAAGAAGATGGCAACGATCGCAGCTATATTCTCTATAATATCGGCATTATCCACGCCAGTAATGGGGAACATAGCAAAGCTTTAGAGTATTATAATGAAGCCATTGAATTAAACCCTCAAATGCCCTCAGCTTTGAATAATGTTGCCGTAATTTACCACTATCAAGGGGAAAAAGCCAAAGGGGAAGGCAAGGCAAACGAAGCGGAAGCACTCTTTGATAAAGCCGCAGAATACTGGAAACAAGCAATTCGCCTCGCCCCTAATAATTACATTGAGGCGCAAAATTGGCTAAAAATTACCGGAAGATCAGAAATTGACATCTTTTTCTAGATATTCCCCTCTGTGGAAACTTGATATAGAGATTTATCTTTGCTATTCCAGGAACAATATTAATGATTGATCGTCAACAAGTTCAGAAAATCGCTCATTTAGCCCGTTTAGACATCACTCCCCTCGAAGAAGAACAGTTTGCCACCCAATTAAACAGTATTTTGGAATATTTTGAGCAGTTGAGTGAATTAGACACGGAAAATGTCCCCCCAACCACTAGGGCCATTGAAGTCAGCAATATTACTCGTAGTGATACCTTACAACTTTATGTTGACCGAGAGGCTTTACTTCAAGAAGCACCGGCCCAAGAGGGAGACTTTTTCCGAGTGCCGCAAATTCTTAACACCGACGAGGACTAACATAAATCTCCTTCCCAGGTGTGTTATGCTAATAAATGACTCGGACTTACGCGATTACAACGCCCAAACTTTGTCAGGACCGGAAGGTAGCAGCAATAAGGGATGCTTGTGATAGGCGTGAACTCCGGGTCTTTTGCTTTTGGTTTTTAAGCTGAATCTTTTTTTATAAGGTTTTTTTTAAGTTTATTAAGAATTAAGAAGCGTGGGTTAAGTAAGTTAAGCAATGGCCCATGAGAAAGTAGAAAACTAACATGGCTGCCGCTGCCATGGCCACGAGGACTCCCGCCAGCATTAGAGAGAATTCCTGTTGCTCTACGGCCTCCTGCATTAGATGCAGCGACCAAGCAACTAGGGCTACATCAAATATTAGAATCGGAATCAACATATTTTAACAAATGTTAACTTTCTTCTATTTTAGTACACAATTCTCATATGACAATGGCAAACTGATAAATTAACCTTTTTTATAGACGAGTTCAGGGTTTGGACGCACAGGAATCTGGCGATCGCGTAAATACTGTTTTACCTCCGCAATGGTTAATTGCCCATAATGTAACAAAGACGCTAATAAAGCGGCTTCTGCTTTGCCCTCAGTTAAGGCTTCATATAAATGTTGACAGTTGCCGGCCCCCCCTGACGCAATAACCGGAATTTCCACCAGTTCGGCGATAGTACGAGTTAAGGCTAAGTCATAACCGGCCTGGGTTCCATCTGCGTCCATACTGGTGATTAATAATTCTCCGGCCCCCCGTTTTTCTACTTCTTGGGCCCATTTAATGGCATCAATGCCTGTATTTTCCCGTCCTCCCCTGACATAAACATCCCAACCAGGATCGCTAGGATCTTTACGCCGTCTGGCATCAATCGCTACTACGATACACTGTTTACCGAAGCGATCGCTGGCCCGATTAACAAAATCAGGATCTCTGACGGCAGAGGAGTTAATACTGATTTTATCAGCCCCTGCTCGTAACAAATGTTTAATATGTTCTAAGGAAGAAATGCCTCCGCCCACCGTCAAGGGAATAAATACCACTTCGGCGGTACGATAAACCACATCAATAATGGTATCTCGTTGCTCATGGGTGGCGGTGATATCCAAAAAGACTAATTCATCGGCTCCCGCATCATTATAAACCTTAGCCAGTTCCACAGGATCACCTGCATCCTGAAGATCAACAAAATTAATCCCTTTCACTACGCGGCCAGCATTAACATCTAAACAGGGTAAAATTCTCTTTGCTAACATAAGTTATTGTTTTTAACAGTTCTTTTAATCATTCCACAAATTGGCTGCACCCCCGCTTAAATTTCCTTTGAATTTAAGATAAATGCTTTAGGGATGGGGCTGTTTTCGACTTTTTGTTGTTTTTGCCTCAGATAATAAAAAAGACCCCCCAGGATCGACTAGAAAACGTTGACGGACTGCTTCTCTGCCTAACAACATCCGAAACCCCATAACATCACGATTAGTTAAGGTTAATTCAATATTCCACAGTTGTCCAGCTAATTCTACGGGGGTTAAAATAACAGGGCGTAATTGTTGATGTCCCCCTGAGTTGGTGACGTGCCTCCATTCTAATAATTCTGCTTCCGCAGTGACAGTATTATGACTATCTTTTTGGTAGGGATGAACTTGAAAACGGATCATTTCTTTGCCATCTTTTTTAAATGATTTTACATGAAATGCGTGTAAAGCTGATGTTCTGGCCCCTGTATCTATTTTAGCTTTAATTTCTGCAATTCCTAATGCTGGTAAGTCTAACCATTCGCGCCATCCAATAATTAATAAAGATTTTTGTTCTTTTTTTTTTGTTTATGTTCCATAAATTTTTATTGACTGATAAACCTATTTTTTAAACTATAGGCTATATTGACATTTAGTTAAGGTTTAACCCTTTGATATCTGTAGGGGCTTAACACTGTTAAGCCCGTTGTGAGATATTAGGGTTTACATTGTTAAGCCCGTTGTGAGGTGTTAGGGTTTAACATTGTTAAGCCCCTACCAAATTTTTATTGTATCATTGATTATAATTCATAGACTAACATTTTAAAAGATGCTTTGTATTAATCCTAATTGTACCCATCCCCAAAACAGCGATAATTAATTATTCTATAATGCTTGTGGTTCCAAGTTACTCTTAGCTGGAAGATATCAAGTTATAACTAATATAAATAAATGATAGGGCTTAATAGTATTAAGCCTCTACAACTGTTACTATTTAAAACTAAAAACCTATGTTTGATCTTGATTGATTTTAGATTTTAAAATTGCTTCTACTTCCTCATAAGACATATCATAAGGATAGGGATAAATTTGAGCATTAGGGTTACGACGATTAACAAATAATTCACGAATTGCTTCATCATCTGTTGGATGAGATAATACATATTTTTTTAATTCTTTGCGACTCATTTCTTTGAAATTAGGCTTATTCATCTTCACTAAACTCCTATTTACTATATTATAATATTAGTGCTTATATCAGTTAGGAGAATAATCAATGCCAGAATCTATTTCTTTAATATCTAACGATGAAATTACTCATGATGAGTTTATCTTATTTCTCAAACAATTGGGTGTATATCTTTATCCCGATCAAATATATGATGGTCGAGTAAGTAGAAATAACTGCCATGTTTGGATAGTGTTAGATAATAGTGAGATTCAAAATTTTGCTGAATCTGAAATCAAATTAATAACGGAAAAATTAGGAGATTATCCTAAAACTCATATTTTGCTAGATATTAGTAAAAATCCAGGTGGTTTAGAACTAGCTTGGGAGTTTGTCAATCAATTTTATCAACAATGGAGTTGTGTTATTTATGACTCAAATAATCAAATTTATTCACCTCCCATTTTGCATCAGCTTTGTTAAAATCAAATCAGACTTAAATATAAACTCTCAATTATTACCCTTAAATTAATCATGTCTCAACGTCCCATCTATTTAGACTGTCACGCTACAACCCCAATGGATAAAAGGGTATTAGAAGCAATGTTACCCTATTTTACTGAACATTTCGGCAACCCTTCCAGTATTAATCATATTTACGGTTGGGAAGCAGAAGCAGCAGTTAAAAAAGCCAGAGAAACTATTGCTAATGCCATTAATTGTAGTCCCGAAGAAATTATTTTTACCAGTGGTGCAACCGAAGCAAATAATTTAGCAATTAAAGGAGTTGCTGAAGCTTATTTTAATCAAGGACAACATATTATTACTGTCCAAACAGAACATCGTGCTATCTTAGATCCCTGTCATTATTTAGAAGGATTAGGTTTTGAAATTACCTATCTTCCGGTAAAAAAAGATGGCTTAATTGATTTAGAATTGTTAGAAAAGTCGATTCGTTCCGAAACAATTTTAGTATCAATCATGGCAGCAAACAATGAAATAGGAGTCATTCAACCCTTAAAAGAAATCGGAGAAATTTGTCACAAACATCAAATTTTATTTCATAGTGATGGGGCCCAAGCTATCGGAAAAATACCCTTAGATGTACAAACAATGAACCTCAATTTATTATCATTAACTGCCCACAAAGTTTATGGGCCAAAAGGAATTGGTGCTTTATATGTTCGTCGTCGTGATCCAAGAGTAAAATTAGCCCCACAACTCCATGGAGGAGGACAAGAAAAAGACATAAGATCCGGCACTTTATATACACCCCAAATTGTGGGATTTGCTAAAGCCATTGAGTTAGGATTAAATGAGATAGAAACAGAAGCAAAACGTCAAAAAGAATTACGCGATCGCCTGTGGAAAAAACTCTCTCAATTAGAAGGAATTTATCTAAATGGTCATCCTACCCAACGCTTACCAGGCAATCTTAATGTTAGTATAGAAGGAGTAGACGGGTCAGCCTTACTGTTAGGATTACAAACAATTGTCGCCCTATCGTCCGGTTCTGCCTGTACCTCAACCACCACTAAACCCTCCCATGTGCTTAAAGCATTAGGGCATTCAGACAAACTCGCTTATGCGTCATTACGGTTTGGGTTGGGAAGGTTTACCACCGCCCAAGAAATTGATACAGTGAGTAAAGCGGCGATCGCCACCATTGAATCACTGCGTCAAGTTGCTCATCATCTAAATTGTTAATTCTGACTTCTGACTGATTATCGAGCGTAGTCGAGATACAAATTCTGAGTTCCGTAGATATTCCCTTGTCATGGATGTACTTTTTAGGTTATATTCGGGTTAAAATAATCCAAAAGTTGTGCCGTTTACCTTGATGGTGGCCACCAAAAGACAGGTCAAAGTCTCCCTGCTAGCGAGGGCGAGACACCCAAGGCACAACCCCCGACCGGCAAAAATGTCAGTCATTGCGATCAAAAAGACCGATAAAACTTAAATGTTTTTATCTTGGTTTCGTTCTCATGGTTATCCACCTAAAAAAGCGTCTTTTATAAATGCCAGTGAAGTGCGAGTTTATTCCATCAGAGGATTTTCCTAAATATTGAATAAACATCCTCGTTTTTAGATGGGTAGAGACACCCCGAATATAACGAGTAACTTCTCCCAATGGAATACGCCAACTTAATTACAGAGTTGACGTTAGGTTCAGGATAAAAATGAGTAAAATTCATTGCCGCTTTGTGTTGACTTGATGTCAAATGTTTTATTCTAAACAGTTTTTCGCCTAATTCAAGCAACCGACACTAGACATATAAAGTGTCATAGTCTCTTACAAAAGTTTGAGGGAATTGCATGCCAAAGCAAATTATTATCGCAGAGCAACACCACATTGCTGCTGTTTTTTGGGAAGATCAGATACAAGAATTAGTGGTTGCCACAGGCAACCAACAAGTCAGTGATATTTACTTAGGAGTGGTCGAAAATGTCATTCCAGGCATTGATGCCGCCTTTGTTAATATTGGAGATGCGGAACGCAACGGATTTATTCATGTCACTGATTTAGGGCCCCTCCGTCTCAAACGGAGTGCCGGGGCCATCACTGAATTATTGACCCCCCAACAAAAAGTGCTGGTTCAAGTTATGAAAGAACCCACAGGAAACAAGGGGCCAAGGTTAACGGGTAATGTCAGCCTCCCAGGGCGGTATTTAGTTCTAATGCCCTATGGCAAAGGGGTTAATCTTTCTCGACGCATTCGTAATGAAGACGAAAGGAGTCGCTTACGGGCCTTAGCCATTTTAATTAAACCGGCCGGAATGGGCTTATTAGTCCGAACCGAAGCCGAAGGCAAAGCCGAAGATGCCATTACAGAGGACTTAGACTTCCTGCAACGGCAATGGGAGTCCATTCAAGTTCAAGCCACCTCAACCCGCGCCCCGTCACTATTAAACCGTGATGATGACTTTATTCAGCGGGTATTACGGGATATGTACAGCGCGGATGTTAACCGCATTGTGGTGGACACCCCCTCCGGTATCAAACGGGTGAGACAGCATTTAAGTAATTGGAGTGGGGGCGAGATGCCTTCAGGGGTCTTAATTGACCATCATCGGGAAAGTATGTCGGTTTTAGACTATTTCCGTGTTAATGCAGCCGTGCGAGAAGCCCTGAAACCCAGAGTAGACTTACCCTCTGGCGGTTATATCATCATTGAACCGACAGAAGCCCTCACCGTTGTTGATGTCAACTCCGGTTCTTTTACTCGTTCCGCTACCTCACGGGAAACCGTTCTTTGGACGAATAGTGAAGCTGCCACAGAAATTGCCCGTCAGTTGCGTTTACGGAACATTGGGGGGGTGATTATCGTTGACTTCATTGATATGGACTCACGGCGCGATCAACTCAAGCTGTTGGAACATTTCAACAAGTCCCTAAAAGCCGATAAAGCTAGGCCCCAAATTGCCCAACTCTCTGAATTAGGATTAGTAGAATTAACCCGTAAACGTCAAGGTAAGAATGTTTACGAATTATTTGGTCAACCCTGTCCGAGTTGTGGTGGGTTGGGACATTTGGCCCATCTACCAGGAGAATCTCAATTAGTCGCCTTAGAATCATCGGCTACCGCGCCACCCCCCTCGGCCCCTGTCATTAAACCCATAGAGAAAGCAGTCGAGTTTAATGAACCTTTTGGGGAATCTTCCTTTGATGAGGATGTAAATGACTCAGCTAGTCAATTAGATCTCTTACACCATCCCAGTTATCAAGAACAAGGGGCGGGAGTCAATAACCGTCGTCGTCGTCGTCGTCAACCCACAAATCTCCTGATTAAAGAGGAGTCTCCGGTGAAAGTAGTTAACACTGTTGCAACCAAAGAGGTTGACTATGGCAATGGCACTGAAACCGAGGCCGAACCCCGCAGAGAACGGGGCCAACGTCAGATCAGACGGGAAGAAGTTCCGGTGGAACAGGTTTCTGTAGAAATGACCTCGGTGGAACAGGATGTTTATGCTTTAATGGGCGTTTCTCCTTTAGTCCGTCTTAACCGAGAGTTTAAAGATCCTAAGTCTGTTGTAGTCTCGGTTAAATTGCCAGAAGATTCACAGGGGAAAAATGGTGAGAAGACACCAGAAACAGCAGAGAAAACGGAAGCCCCGAAAATAACGGAAACCCAAATGATTCTGGAGTTACCCCAAGAGACAATAACTGATTCTGTCAAATCATTGGCCGTAGAAGATGAAGAAGACGATCAAGAAAATATTCAGGCACAGGAAACAGAAACCGCTAAACCTGTGATTCGTCGTCGTCGTCGTCGTTCTTCTGCTATGGATACGGATGACTAACGTTTAATTGAACTGAGATCTTACACCTGAACCAAAAATCCGATTTTTCGCCTAAATTTCAACGAAAGAATCAGGGTTTCAGTCTTTAAAAATTGGATTTTTTTGGCTTTTCGCTGTTGGTGCAAGATCTCAGTTAAACGTTTTGATAATATTAAATGCTGTGTCCCAAGATTTATTGTTGAATGCCAAAACCTTGATTGCTGGTGTGGATGAAGTCGGAAGGGGGTCATTATTTGGCCCTGTTGTAGCTGCTGCTGTTGTGTTTCCGGTTTCCGCCATGTCTCAACTTCAAGAAATAGGGGTCAAAGATAGTAAACAACTCTCGGCAAAACGCCGCGAAATCTTGGCTAAAGAAATCAAAAATTTAGCCATTTCCTATCACATTTCTTATGCTTCTGTTCTGGAAATTGATCGCCTTAATATTTTAAATGCTTCTTTATTAGCGATGAAACGGGCGGTTATTAAACTATCAGTTATGCCTCAACTTTGTTTAGTGGATGGAAAACAAAAAATTCCTGATCTTATTATTCCTCAAGAGGCAATTATTGGCGGCGATCGCCAATCACCTATGATCGCTGCTGCTAGTATTTTAGCTAAGGTTTGGCGAGACGAATTAATAGTTCGTTTGTCCTCTAAATACCCTGATTATGATTTAGCTCAAAATAAAGGATATGGAACCCAAAAACACCGTCTCGCCTTACAAAAGTTCGGCCCCTCATCTCAACATCGTCTTTCTTTTAGTCCCTGTCGTCAATAGTTATTCACCAATGAATAATTGATTTAACTGGTGACTGGTAACTGATTACTGATCTCGGTTAATTCCTCTGATTGAGAATAGGCCCAGTTATGATAATCTTTCAGTAATTGATTGAGTAATCGTTGTTTAATTCGATTTAAAACCCCTTTTAATAGTCCATTTCCCGCCATTTCCAAGAAGGGTTTAGGGGTTAACCATAGGGGAGGAGGTAAATTAACTTTAACGGCTAAATTAGCGGTTCCTTGTAGATAGGTTTTACCCTCTTTTTCTAGGGGGACTAACTTACCTTTTAGGGTGAGAGAAAATCGATTATTAATATAGTCAATTCCGCGAATTTCACAATCTTCAGATCGTAAAAAAACCGTTCCTTTACTATCAGACCAAACCCCTAAAACAACTGTGGGTTGAAAGTGATAAATGTCCATAAAGTTTAAAGGACTCATTTTAAGGCGAAATTGACAGTCTGACAACTGTTCCATTAATTTTGGTTCAGCGATCGCCTTAACTAACCTTTCTGGTTGTCTCAAATAGTGGTGAATGGGAATAGGCGCATCTTCTACCCTTAATGATAATGATTCGGAAGCTGTGAAATGAACATCCATGGGTAATTTGTTACAATTTAGCTGTCTATCTTAATTTTACTTTACAATTCTTAAAGAATCAAAGTCTTTGATTCGGTAATCATACCCTTTTAGGGATAGCAATGCCAAGGTTTTCTCACAAAATTAAGATTTATCGCTAAAATATTGACAAAATAACCCTATTATTATACCTTAAGCGTTTTATGTTGTCTCAGAGAATCAATCAGACTAAAAATAATTTTTATTAAGTTTTAAAAAGTTCATCTTTTCTAACAATATAATATTATTAAAGTCTCTAATTAATTTAGCTGATTCTCCCATAAAATCTTAGGTTTTTAGTTAAAGAATGTCAGTCTATCATGATGCAAAATAATTTTTATTCTAATGTTGTTGACCTCACAAATTGCGATAAAGAAACCATTCATATTTTAGGAAAAGTTCAACCGCATGGGATTCTTTTGTGCTTAGAAGAACCAACTTTAATCATTCAACAAGTCAGCGAAAACACCAAATATGTTTGGAATATTGAGCCTCAATTATTATTAGGTAATCCCTTAACTGATTTTTTATCAGGCAGCGATATTGATTTTTTAATTCATTGCTTAAATCATAAAAATATTGAGCATTATAATCCTTTTTATTTGACTTATAATCAGAAAAAATATCAAGGTATTGTCCATCGAACTCATCAAGGATTAATTTTAGAAATTGAACCAACTCAGGTAGAAAAAGAGACTTATCCCTTTAGTTTTTGCCAATTATTAAAAGCCTCTTTATTAGAAATTCAAGAATCAAGTAGTTTTGAGGAACTAACCCAATTAATTGTTAAAGAAGTAAGATGTATTACTGGATATGATCGGGTGATGATTTATCAGTTTCAAGAAGATGATCATGGAGTCATCATTGCTGAGGATAAAAATCCTGAGTTAGAAGCATTTTTAGGATTACATTATCCCGCTTCAGACATTCCAAAACAAGCGAGGGAACTTTACTATAAACACTGGTTAAGATTAATTGTGGATGTCCAGGCTGAATCTGTTAATATTATCCCTCATTTTCATCCCCTTGACAATCAACCCCTAGATTTAAGCGATGCAGTTTTAAGGAGTGTTTCTAACATACATATTGAATATTTACAAAATATGGGAGTAGCTGCAACTTTAGGCATTTCTTTGATTAATGAAAAAAGATTATGGGGGCTAATTGTATGTCATCATTATCAACCTAAATGGGTAGATCATGAAACTAGAAATGCTTGTGAATTATTGGGTCAATTTATGTCATTAGAAATTTTCAAGCATGAACAAGCAGAATTAAATGTTTACAAAAAAAAGGTTAATGACTTTAAATTTACAATTCAGAAAAAATCAACAATAGATGTAAATTCAGACCAAATAATTATCGATAATAATCAGCAAAAATTACTAGACTTATTTCAAGCGAATGGAATAGCAATTGCTTTTAGTGAGCAATTGAATTTATACGGAGAAACCCCGCCCAAAGAATGGATAGAAAAGCTACTAAATTGGTTGAAAGAGCATCATCAAGATGAAATTTTTAGCAGTCATTGTTTACAAAAAATCTATCCCCCTGCTGTAGATTATGTTTCTCAAGCTAGTGGGTTATTAGGGATTTCTATTTTTGTGAATGAAGTATCGTATCATATTCTTTGGTTTCGTCCTGAAATCATTCAAACTGTTAATTGGGGAGGTGATCCCAATAAACCTGTTACTATTGATGATGACGGTGTTAAATTATCCCCGCGAAAATCTTTTGAACTTTGGAAAGAAACCGTTAGGGGTCAATCTTTACCTTGGAAATTTGTCGAAATTGAAGCGGCACAATTATTAAGAAATAGTCTAATGTTAGCAGTATTAGAAGTCTCGCAAACTGCTTTATTAGAAGCAGTTAAAAAAGCGGAAGTTGCCAATAAAGCAAAAAGTGAGTTTTTGGCTAATATGAGTCATGAAATTCGCACACCGATGAATGCTATCTTAGGATTTTGTGATTTATTAAAAGACATAGTTACAGAGGCAAAACCCCGTAAGTATGTAGACTTAATTTCTTCGAGTGGTAAGTCATTATTAGACTTAATTAACGATATTTTAGACTTCTCAAAAATAGAAGCAGGAAAATTAGAAATTCATCTTGAGTCCTTTAATCTTAAAAGATTAATTGAAGAAATTCAAAAGATATTTGAACAGAAAACAATTCAACAAAACTTATCCCTGCTAGTAGAAATTGATAAAGAGGTTCCCGAATGGATTATTTTTGATGAAGCAAGACTGCGACAAATCTTATTTAATGTAGTGGGAAATGCCCTAAAATTTACGAAAGATGGCTATATTAAAATATCCGTTAATTGTCACCAATATAAAACAGATAATTTTACAAAAAATAATACTATTGAATTGATTTTATCCATCGAAGATACAGGAATTGGCATTGCAGAAGACCAACAACATCGAATATTTGAAGCCTTTAATCAAACGGAAGGACAGAGTAACCGTAAGTATGGAGGAACGGGATTAGGATTAGCTATTACTCGACGCTTAACTGATATTTTAGGAGGTAAAGTTGAACTCAAAAGTGAATTAGGAAAAGGCAGTATTTTGAGTTTTACCTTTCCGAATGTTCCTGTTTATACTAAACTAGAAAAAGATACAATTATTTCGGTCATTGATGAGAATTTAGAGCAATTTATTGGTTCCACAATTTTAGTGGTAGATGATATCCAATCAAATTTAGATTTAATTGAAGCCTATTTTCAAGAAACTAGCCATAATTTATTATTTGCTAGAGATGGAAAAGAAGGACTAGAAATGGCTAAAACCTATCATCCTGATCTAATTTTATTAGACTTAAGAATGCCCTTTTTAGATGGTTATGAAGTAGCTAAAGCCATCAAGAAAGATCCCAATACCCAAAACATTCCGATTGTTATTTTAACCGCTTCTGCCTTTCAATCCCAAGAAAGAGATGCGCTGATTAAATTGTGTGAAGGGTTTTTAAATAAACCGATTTCTCGTCCTGAATTAGTGGCAATTCTCAAAGAAATTTTGCCCCTTAAATCCTTGCATAAAAATCAGCAAGAAAATGAAATAAAGACTAATATTAATAATATTAATTTGCCCTTTCAAACTAATCATGAGCCAGTTTCTGAAGACTTACTTAATCAATTGCGTCAAGAACAAGAAAACTTTTATTCTGAATTATGTAGAACTATGACTTATCGAGAGATTAAATCCTTTATTACCAGATTAGAAAATTGGGCTATAGAATATCAATGTCAACACTTAAAAATCTATTCTACTAAATTAGAGCAGCAACTTGATGATTTTGACTGGGACTATCTTTCTCAAACCATTAAACAATTCCCAGAAATTATCAAATCTCTTGAATCTTTAAAAAGCTTCACCAATGAATAATTGATAATTGATAATTGATAATTAAACAATTATTCATTGATAAACTGTTTATATCACTTAATTATTGCTTATGGTAATTTCAATTGCTCATCTTGGCCCCACGGGAACCAATGCAGAAACCGCCGCTTTAGCTTACGCCCATTGGTTAAAGCAAACCCAAGGACAACAAGCCCTATTATGCCCTTATCCCAGTATTGCTCAAACCTTACATTCTGTCGCTAAAGAGGAGACAAAAACAGCAGTGGTTCCCGTAGAAAACTCCACGGAAGGCAGTGTGGCCACTACTTTAGATACTTTATGGCAACTCGATCGCCTGAAAATTCAACAAGAGTTAGTCTTACCCATTACCCATGCCTTTTTTTCGCGGGGAACCTCCCTAAAAGGCATTAAAACCATTTATTCCCACCCTCAAGCCTTGGCTCAATGTCAACAATGGTTACAGCAACAGCTACCCACAGCAGCCCTAATTCCGACTAATTCTACCACTGAAGCCCTACAACACATCAACCTAGACCCCACATCAGGAGCGATCGCTGCTCCTCGGGCCGCTAAACTGTATAATGTTCCCATTCTCGTCAACCTGATCAACGACTATCCCGATAACTGTACCCGATTTTGGGTAATGACCCTTAGCCCTACTCCCACCGTCTGTAGTCGCATTTCTTTAGCCTTTAGCGTCTCTGAAAATGTGCCAGGCTCACTAATGAAACCCTTACAAGTCTTTGCGGAACGACGGCTTAATTTAAGTCGCATTGAGTCCCGTCCCACCAAGCGATCGCTTGGTGAATACATTTTCTATATTGATATTGAGGGAAATATCCAGGATGCTTTGATTGCTGAAGCTCTGAATGAGTTACAACATTATACAGAGGTAATTAAAATTTTTGGCAGTTATCCCGTTTTATTGCTCAAAGAGAGTGATATTGCTCAACTGTAGTTAATTAAGCACGTCTTTAAGAGCAGTCCGGGCCGCAAGATGGTTACGGGTAGAGGTTAAAATTTCGGCTTCGCGCTGCAACCTAGCGGTTGTTTCCTGCATTTCTAAGAGTGCTTGTTGTTCTTCTGCTACACCATACAAGTTTCCTGCTACCCAATAAGATAATTCCACCGGAAGATTAGGTAAATCATCAGGTAACTCAATTTTTTGATCCGTTAACTTGGCAGAAAGACGCACCACATCTTGTAATAACTGCTCTACTTCGTTAGCCTGGGGATAAAGATCTTCGGTTGTGGGTTGATCTTCAATCCATTCTACTAAACCCACGATATAGGGCTTTTCTCGGACATATTCCAAGAGACGAAACCGTTGTTGTCCCAAGGTTAAGATCTTAAGGCGATCATCTGGTAAGCGTTGAAAGCGAATTACCTCAGCACAACAGCCTATTTTAGCAACTTCACCGTTAGCGGGATTTACCATTAAGATCCCAAAACGGCGATCCTCTTCTAATATAGTGTTGATCATCATCCGATAGCGCAATTCAAAGATATGCAGAGGAAGAGGACGACCAGGGAATAAAACGACTTCAGGTAAGGGGAATAAAGGAAGTTCTCGGACTGCAAGAGAAGAAGATGCCATGATTTTTGAGCGCACGTCTAAGCTGTTACTTAATACTGTAGCTGATTTTCCGCTAGATAAGGTGCGTCGTTGAACCGTAAACGAGATTCCTTTAATAATTACTTCATAATCCTTCTCTGTCCCTGAACTATCATTTGAAGTAGGGATGTGTGGGGATATGTAGTTAAATTTATAGCTATTAGCCAGAAAAAGTCATTAAAACCGACAAAATAACGATGCACAAACAAATTACCGTGGGAATAATTGCCGCCTTAATCGGATTATCTCCTTTCCAACCTGCTCAAGCTGAGTGGAATCATTCTACATTATCTCTCATGAGTGATGGCCTTGACGCATTTTGGGGGTCATTTCTCGACCGTTTAGGCGTTAAATATGCTTATCCCGTTGTTTATTCCCATAATAGAACAGAACCCACTCCCTGCGGCCCAGCAATGTTAGCCCATTATTGCCCTAAATCTAATAGCATTCATCTTAATATACAACAGTTAAATCGTTTAGTTAATCAGGTTGGAGATTCTGCGGCTTATTTTTCCCTTGCTCATGAATATGGCCATTCAGTGCAAAGACATTTAGGTATTCTCAAAAAGGAGACTCCTTTAGTTACTTTAGAGTTACAAGCTGACTGTTTAGCAGGAGCATTTTTTGCGGCCACTAATCATGTGGGAATTCTCGAACCTGGTGACTTAGAAGAAGGAGTCATGACGGCGATGATGACCGGAGATTATGATTATAAACATAGTAGTCATCATGGCACTCCCCAACAACGGGCAAGATCATTTTTAACGGGATTTCATAATCCTAAAGCTTGCTTTTTAAAGTCTTCTTAACTTTTTATTAAGATAATGTGCTATCCTCATCCTCTATACCTTGTATTTTGATAGGAATAAGCATGAATCAACTCTTGGCCAAAATCATCGCTACCGCAGCCGCCACCACAACTTTATCAGTGGCGATCGCCCAACAAGCCCAAGCGATCTCTTTCAATTTTAGCTGGCAGGGAGATGGTGGCTATTCAGCGCAAGGAATGTTTGGCTATGATGAAACTACAGCCCCGGCAATCATTGCTGAAAGTGGTGCTGGAGCGACTAACGATCTACAATTCTTAATGGTGTCTTTCTTTGATTCCGCCAACAACCCCCTACAATCTTTTAATACGGTTGTTAACGGGGTGTCTGAATCTCCTTTTTTCGCCTTTAACTTTGATACATCTACTCAAACCTTATTTGGTGCTTTTGATGTAGGAGGAGGTACAGGTGTAATTGGAGAACAATTCTTCGGTGGTACAATTGGTGGCTTATTAACATTGAATCAGGATGTCAACCAAGTAGACCAATTCATCGAATTAGATCGACAAGATCCTGGCGTAATTACAGTTACCGAAAAAGTTCCTGAACCATCCTCTATCTTAGGTTTATTGGCCTTAGGAATGTCGGGAGTTGGTTCTCTGGTTAAGAAGAAAGAATCTGGAAACGAAAACGGCTTTAACTAAGCAAAAAGCTTGCTTAAGAGAATAAAAAATTATCATTTTTTCATCAAAATTGTTGCTGAGATATTTCAGCAACAATTACCTAAATTTTGTTAGGTTGAAAATGACGTAAACGCAAGGCATTTGTCACCACAGAAACCGAACTAAAAGCCATTGCTCCCCCTGCAATCATCGGATTCAATAATACCCCAAAAATAGGATACAAAATCCCTGCGGCAATGGGAATTCCCAAAGTATTGTAAATGAACGCAAAAAAGAGATTTTGACGAATATTCTGCATTGTGGCGCGACTTAATTGAATTGCCGTCACAATGCCCTTTAAATCCCCTGAAATTAGGGTAATATCGCTGGCAGCCATGGCCACATCTGTTCCTGTACCGATCGCAATGCCTACATCGGCTTGAGCTAGGGCCGGGGCATCATTAATACCATCCCCCACCATGGCCACAATTTTAGACCCAGATTGCTGAATTTGCTTAATTTTAGCCGCTTTTTCTTCAGGGCGCACCTCGGCAAAGACATGATTAATTCCCACTTCACGGGCGATCGCATCAGCAGTTTCTTGATTATCTCCCGTTAACATAATCACTTCTAACCCCATTTTTTTGAGGCGTTTAACCACTTCCACTGATGAAGGTTTCACTGCATCAGCAATGGCAAATAAGCCCGCTATTTCTCCATTAATAGCAACCCAAGGAGTTGTTTTTGCTTGGCTTTTCCATTCCTTTGCTTGAGATAATAAAGCATCAGTGTTAATGCCTAAATTGTCTAACCATTTTTGAGTGCCAATTAAAATTAATTTTCCTTCTATTTTACCTTGTACGCCTTGCCCACTAACGGCTTCAAATTCTTCAACTTTAAGAAAGGGTTCAGAGATGCCTTGAGACTTGGCATAATTAACAATTGCCTCAGCTAAAAGATGCTCTGAATTGTGTTCTAATGCTGCGGCTAATTGCAAGATATTTAACTCATTATTATTGGCAATTCCATCAACAGTAATATAATTAGTAACCGTCGGTTTACCTTGTGTTAATGTCCCTGTTTTATCTAAGACAATGGCTTTAATTTTATGGGCTAATTCTAAACTATCAGCACCCTTAATTAAGATGCCGTGTTCCGCGCCCTTACCTGTTCCTACCATAATTGAAGTAGGAGTTGCTAACCCAAGCGCACAGGGACAAGCAATAATTAAAACACTCACAGTTGCTACCATTGCTAAGGTAATATTTCCGGTAAAAATAAACCACATAATAAAGGTAATTATCGCAATTGTCATCACAGCAGGAACAAACCAACTGGTCACACTATCCGCTAATTTTTGAATCGGGGCTTTACTATTTTGAGCGTCTTGGACTAATTGAACAATTTGAGCTAATACAGTATCTTTCCCCACTCTTTGCGCTTTAAATTTAAAGCTACCTGTCTTATTAATGGTTGCCCCAATAACTTCATCTCCTAGCCGTTTTTTAACAGGAATAGATTCCCCCGTTACCATTGATTCATCAAGAGTAGATGTCCCTTCAATTATCTCCCCATCAACTGGTATTTTTTCCCCTGGACGGACTAAAATAATCTCGCCAATTTTAACATCTTCTACGGGAATATCTATGGTTTCCCCTTTACGAATTACTCGCGCTGTTTTGGCTTGTAATCCCATCAAATTGCGAATTGCTTCTGATGTTTTGCCTCTAGCACGATTTTCTAATAATCTACCTAATAAAATTAGGGTAATAATCACAGAAGCAGCTTCATAATAAACATCAGCATTGAGTCCTTGAGAAGCAAAAAAACCCGGAAAGAAAGTGGCAAATAAAGAATACAAAAAAGCAGCCCCAGTTCCCAAAGCAACTAAGGTATTCATATCAGAAGTCCGACGCTTTAAGGCTTTAAATGCCCCCGTATAAAACGATTGGCCGCACCACACAATTACGGGAAGGCTCAAAATTAACTGTATCCAAGAATTGTGTAACCAGTGGGGAACAAAGGGTATAGATAAACCCGTCATCATCGAGAAAGAGCCAACAATTAAAATTATACTAATGACACTTCCTAATATCACTTTACGGGTTAATTCTTGTTGCTTCGCTGCCTGTTTTTGTTCTTCTAAATCTTGTCCTCCCTCCGTTTTCGTTTCTTCCCAAAGATAAGCTTGATAACCGGCCTCAGTCACCGCTTGTTGAATTTTTGTCAGGGTTGTTTCTTGAGGATTATAGTCTACTGTCGCCCTTTCTAAAGCAAAATTAACGTTACATTTCTTAACACCAAAAACCTGATGAATTGCCGTTTCAATCGTATTTGCACAAGCAGCACAACCCATTCCCTGCAAGCGGAGGGTTTGCTGTGTTAAATTTACATTTGTATGAGAAGATTGATCGTGTGGATGAGTTTTCATGGCTTATGCCTCTCATTAGTTGATTTTATGATAACCCATCTTCCTAACTGGAGAGTCAAGGGCAATTCCCCGACAAATCTAAAGCATTCATAAAGAATAGGGGGGTCATCCAAACCATTACATACAATTCGACCAAACACACTTTTAATTTACGATGAAAAATATAAATAAAGTAAAGATTTTGACTGCTTTTACTACCCTAGTTTTAGCATTCGGTAATCAATCTGCTTTTAGTTCTGATCTGTCCCAAAATCTCCCGAATCAGGCTGAAAATAAAAACTCAGATCTAACGACAACCGAATTTATCCAAGCCAATGCCTTAATTCCCTCCTCGACAAAGGCCCTAGAAATTAATGATTCCTTAATCCATGTTCCCGTGCCTCAGCCCTTAATTATTTTATGTGTCCTGGGATTAGCCGGATTAGGTGGTTTTTTAAAGCTGAAGATAGCTCAAGCAAAATATCAGCAAATTGAGGAAGAAACTTATGAATTTACTGAATTGGTGAAACATTAAGTCATTAAACACAATTTAGAACTCAGAAAATCCGCAAATTATTGCCACCGAAAACCGCTATAATTTCCTAAATATTGGGAATTGGGGGGATAATTCAGTGGGCAGCGCGGAAAAGAGAACACAGACACAAATAACTGATGTCCCGATTCGTTCTCAAGATTTATCTTGGCCTTTCTGGCCGGTAGTGCCTCTGTATCCCTATGGTAAACGGCGGACTCTCCGTAAAGAAGTTGTTAAAGATACAATTTGGACATTTGAACAACTCCAAGGTATTCTTTATGTCGTTGTTCCCATTCGCATGACGGTGGTGAAACTCGCATCAGGGGGGCTTTTAGTTTATGCTCCCGTTGCACCAACCCCAGAATGTCTTCGTCTGGTCAATGAGTTAGAGATGAACCACGGCAATATTAGATACATCATCTTGCCCACCGTTTCCGGAATCGAACATAAAGTTTTTGTCGGCCCCTTTGCGAGATGTTTTCCCCAAGCTCAAGTTTTTGTCTCTCCTCATCAGTGGAGTTTTCCCCTAAACTTACCGTTAAGTTGGTTAGGGTTTCCTCTCGGACGGACTCAGAAACTGCCCTTAGATAGCCGTCAGACTCCCTTTGGGGATGAATTTGACTATGAAATCTTAGGGCCGATTAATTTAGGATTAGGGCCTTTTGAAGAAGTGGCTTTTTATCACAAGCGATCGCAAACTTTATTAGTCACAGATTCTATCATTTCTATTCCCCAAAATCCCCCTAATATTGTACAAATTGATCCTTATCCTTTGTTATTTCATGCCCGAAATAATGGATTAGAAGTCATTGAAGATACTCCAGAAAACCGTCTTAAAGGATGGCAAAGAATTGTCTTATTTGCCCTTTATTTTCGTCCTGGGGCGTTAGGGGTAGTCAAGTGGGGACAGGTGTTTAAAGATGCCCTAAAAGCCCCTGATCGTTCTCCTAAAGCTTATTTTGGCTTATTCCCGTTTCAATGGGATGATAGGTGGAAATCTTCTTTTGAGAGATTACAGCACAATCATTTATTAGTTGCTCCGATTTTACAAGGGGTAATTTTTAACCGAGGGAAATTTGAAGTATTAAGTTGGGTTGATCATGTGTCAAAATGGGGCTTTAAACGGATTATTTCTTGTCATTTTACGGCCCCAATTGAAGGAAATTCGGCACAGTTTCGAGAAGCTTTTGATTTCCTGCGTCATGATAATCAGACTTTAGACATAGAAGATTTTCAATTAATTCGAGATATTGCTCAAACCTTAACAAAACGCGGCATTACTCCCCCTGTTAAGTGAAGGAGTGAGGAGTTAAATCGGTTAATTTGGTTCTTGAGGAAATATAGCAATCAGTAATGATATGTGAGAAGCAAAAATATACTAGGACATAATGGTATTATGTCCCTACAAATACACCATTGTAGGGATTTAACACTGTTAAATCCTCCTCCTAATTTTCTCACAAATCATCTAGGATTGCTATATTATGCCAAAATGTTAGTTAATGTTCCATTAAATCAAGCTAAGCTGAAGGTGTAAACCAGAGGGCGCAAGCATTGCGCCCCTACAAGCGGACAAATTGGGACGTAGGGTTGTATGGCATACGCCCTCTCTGATAACTTAATAGGAGTTTACCCCATGAGTCAGACAGCCATTGCTCTTACTTACGAAAAAGATTACCATCAATGGACAATAGAACAAGCCCAGGCGTTACGAGAGCTTGTGAATACCCATCATGAATTGAAACATTTAGAGAATTTAGATTGGGACAATATTATTGAGGAGATCGAAGCCTTGGGACGTAGTGAATACAATGCCGTTGTCAGTTTACTGATGAGACAAATTGAACATCTTTTAAAGATTGACTATGTTCCTTTGCCTGAATGCCGTAATAAGTGGAAGTCTGAGGTCATCGCATTTAAGGTAGGTATGACTCGCAAATTTGCCCCAAGTATGAAACCAAAACTTGAAAAGCAGTTTGAAGGAATATACAAAGATGCGGTCAGGATTGTAGAGGCTGAATATGAAATCAGTTTACCTAAGCAATGCCCCTATAGCTTAGAAGACTTGCTGAGTTAATAAGAAAAACGATATTACTCACATCTGAGGAACAATATCCATTAAAGCTGATTTAAGGGTTGGATATTGATATTCAAAGCCTAAAGCTTGGGTTTCTTTCGGTAAAACTTGCTGTCCTTTTAAAACAACAATTGACTCTTCTCCTAATAACATTTCTAAGGCAAAATCAGGGACAGGCAACCAAGAAGGTCGATTCATAACTTCTCCCAAAGTCTGACATAATTGGTTCATTCGGACAGGATTTGGGGCAGTCGCATTAAAAGTTCCCTTAATTCCTGAACGGGTCAAAGACTCTTTAATTAACCGAACTAAATCATCAATATGAATCCAAGAAAACCATTGACGACCATTCCCTAAAGGGCCACCCGCAAATATTTTAAAAGGGGGAATCATCTTCCCTAATGCCCCACCATCCCCTAAAACAATCCCAAACCGTAAAACTACCAAACGAACGTTCGTTTGGGTTAGTTGTTTCGCTTCAGTCTCCCAAGCTTGACAAACTTCTGCTAAAAAATCATTCCCAGGAAGACTATTTTCATCAAAGGTTTTGGTTTCGCTAGTGCCATAATAACCAATAGCTGAAGGATTAACTAAAACCGAGGGTTTAACCTCAGCTTTTGCAATCGCTTCTACAATTTTTCTCGTCCCTAATTGACGACTTTCTAAAATGGCTTTTTTATGCTCAGAAGTCCACCTTTCAGCAATAGGTTCCCCTGCTAAATTAACCACCCCATCACACCCTGAAATCCTCTGTTGCCAATCTCCTGATTCCGTGGGTGTATAGGCAACAATTTCCACATTAGGAAAGCTAGAAGCCGGATAAATTTTTTGGGCATGATTAATATTTCGGGTGAAAATCAATAATTGATGACCCTCACTTTTTAAGCTATTAACTAATTTTTGTCCGACAAATCCGGTGGCACCAGTAATTGCAATTTTCATGGAATAAATAATGAATTAAACTAACTATTTTTGGCTATCTTGATAGCTCATACCGTTCGCTTCTGCATAACGAGTCATAAAGCGCATAAAACGTTCCCAGTGGTCGTCTTGTTCAATCTCAAAGCCACATTCAACCTGTTTGAGATCATCCCCTTCATCCCCTCCCCAAATAATTCTTAAAGAGGAAGGTTTGACGCTAATTTCGCCCTCACTATCAATTAACCGTAAATCCCCATAAGTTTGGGTGGTATAACTTTTAAACTTTTCGAGGGATTTTAACTTTTCAAAAATCAGTAAAACGTTACGAATACCCTTTTCTTTACTGCGGCGTAAACTCACATTACTTAATTCTTCAGAAATACCGACAAAAAATTCGATGGAAGGAGTAAGATCAGTCATAATTAAAACTTGAAGTCATGACAGTGACTTCCCTCAATAGATTGAAAATTAGAATGTCAAAAACAATTGTTAAACTAGGAGGAGAATAAAAATATTCTTCCTCCCAAGGATTAGGCAGTTATTCGGCTTCTCCCCCTTGAATTTTGAGGAGAAGAAATCCCCAAGCTAACCCTAGAAGTACCAAAACCATTAATAAAATAGCTCCATTAAACATCATACTTTCTGCTGTCATTTTGGTTCTCCTAACTTAGTGAATAAACAAAGATAATTGCTTGATGGTTTCAGCCTATCATTGAAGTTACCCAGAAGGGAAATTTTTGCAAATCCTTAGCTGAAATTAATCCATTACTTTAAGTATTATAAAACAGGAAGGCAACAAACTTGATGAAATCCTCTAATTCTCTCACCCCTAAGCGTCCCCATTTAGCCCTTACAATGGGCGATCCCGCCGGAATTGGCGCAGAAATCATCCTTAAGGCTTTAGTTGATCCCACCCTGACGGAAACCTGCGATTTAACGGTTATTGGCACGCGATCGCTGCTTGTACAAACCTACCAACAGTTAGGGAAAATGGGGCAACCGATAGCCGATCCTGATACCTTTTCTATTCTAGACATTCCTCTCGATCCTAGCACCCAAGCTCAGATTATCCCAGGCCAAGGCAATGCTGCCAGTGGGGAAGCGAGTTTTGCCTATCTTGACACCGCGATCGCTCACACCCTTAGCGGGGAATTTCAGGGTATTGTCACGGCCCCCATTGCCAAATCTTGTTGGAAGGCCGCAGGGTACAATTATCCTGGACAAACGGAAGTTTTAGCAGACAAGACCGGAGTTAAAAAGTTTGGGATGTTATTTGTGGGGCGATCGCCTTATACTGGTTGGATATTACGCACTTTATTAGTCACCACTCATATTCCTTTAAATCAAGTTTCTCAAACTTTAACCCCTCAATTGATGTCTCTGAAACTAGATTTATTAATTAACTGTTTACAAGAAGATTTTGCCCTAAAAGATCCCAAAATTGTCATTGCTGGTTTAAACCCTCATAGTGGAGAAAATGGACAATTAGGAACAGAAGAAAAAGACTGGTTATTGTCTTGGTTAGCAACGGAACAAAAACAACGCCCTAATGTACAATTAGTGGGCTTAGTTCCCCCTGATACTATGTGGGTAAATCCGGCAAAAGCTTGGTATGGAAATTTATCTCAAGATGGGCAAAATCATTATGATTCAAGCCATAAAGATAGTTTAACACTTAATAATTCAGCCGATGCTTACTTAGCCCTTTATCACGATCAGGGTTTAATTCCTGTTAAATTAATGGCCTTCGAGCAAGCGATTAATACAACAATTGGCTTACCATTTATTCGGACTTCTCCCGATCACGGAACTGCGTTTGATATTGCAGGGAAGGGTATTGCTAAAGCCACCAGTTTGAAAGAAGCGATTAAATTAGGGACTGAATTAACTCAGCAACGACTGACAAAAATAGGATAGAAAAATAAAGTCGAACATTAGAGCAAAATATCTGTCCAATTTTGTCATAATGTTTAACTAATCTTGTTGAGAAGTGACTGTGATCACTGAATTAGTGAGGTTTTGATCAAACCAACTTAACTTATAATCACCCATAATAAAATATAACTTTTTAAAATGTATGGCAACTGTCCCGTTTTGAATAATCTGTTTTGACAATTATGCACAATTTCAAACAAAAATACCCCCTGACTTGTCATTGATATTCTTATTGGTAACACTTTATCTTTGTTATAATCTACCTAAATACCATCATGAATAATTTTCAACCACAAGTTCGCCATCTCCTCATTATTGAAGACAAAAAATATCGTCAAACAATTTCCTTACAAGAAGAAAGCTATTCTATTGGCAGACATCCTAAAAATTCAATTGTCATTAATTCTCACCAAGCTTCCCGTCATCATGGAACTTTAATGCGACGCAAAAATCGTGTGACTAACGAATATTGTTATTGGATTCTTGACGGAGATTTGGACAGCAAGAAAAGCCGCAATGGGATTTATGTCAACGGACAAAAATGCGTACTTAAAGAGCTTAAAAGTGGTGATTTAGTTAACTTTGGTTGTGAAGTCAATGCGACTTATTATGCCCTTAATGAGTTGTCTAATACGGTGATTGATCTAGATGCCATAAAATCAACTCAACTTGATAAAAATGCTTTAGAAATCCAAAATAATATTAATTTTTCCGAAACTAATTTAGACATTATTTCTGCTGAAATTTTGAATCCCAAAGATACTTTACAAGCTCAAGAATATCAAGATCCTCTCACGAAGTTACCTAACCGTATACTCTTTAAAGAATATCTCTCTATCGGGTTAAAAAATGCTAGTCAATGCCAATCTTTCCTGGTGGTGATGTTGTTAGATATTAATCACTTTAAGGCAATTAATAAAAATTGGGGTTATCCTGTGGGCGATCAAATCTTACAAGAGGTAGCAAAACGCTTAGATTCTAGTTTAAGAAATAGTGATATTGTGGCGCGATGGGGAGATGATGAATTTGTCCTTCTTTTTCCAAAAATTAGTCAGTTAGACGATCTTGAAAAAATTATGCAAAGGATTATGACTAATATTAGTAAGCCTTTGCATATTTTGGAACATCAATTATACTTAGAATATAGCATTGGTCAGGCAATATATCCTCAAGAGGGACAGGATGCTAAAACCCTTTTAAGAAAGGCAGAAGTGGCCTTATTAAATAAAAAAAAACAACTCAAAATTCCCGATAAATCTTGTCAGTTAACCATTGATCCCAAAGCGTCTAAATTATTAAAAGCAAAAACCGCATTACAACAAGCATTAGAACAAGAAGAATTAATACTTTACTATCAACCTCAAATCAAAATAGAGACGGGAGAAGTTTCTGGAATTGAAGCTCTAGTTCGCTGGAATCATCCAAATTTGGGTCAAATATCTCCTCAAAAATTTATTCCTCTAGCCGAACAAACCGATTTAATTTTAGGAATAGGCAAATGGATTTTAAGGCAAGCTTGCTATCAAAATAAAGCTTGGCAAGATCGGGGCTTACTCGCTTTTCCCATTTCAGTGAATTTGTCTCCTCGACAATTAGAAGATCCTAATTTTATCAAGATGGTAAAGCAAGTTTTAGGAGAAACAAAACTTGCTCCCCATTGGTTAGAATTAGAAATTACGGAAAAATTTTTACTGAATAACCCAGCAATGGCCCATCAAGTTTTACACGACTTAAGAGAATTGGGCGTTTATTTGTCTATGGATGATTTTGGCAGTGGTTATTCCTGTCTTAATCATCTGCCGAAGTTTCCCTTTGGAACCCTAAAAATTGCTCAATCTTGCATCAAAGAACTAACAGAAACCCCTGAAAGTATTGCCGTCATTGCTGCTGCTATTGCCTTGGGGAAAAGTTTAGATTTACGAGTCGTTGCTGAAGGCGTAGAAACTCAGCAACAACTAGACTTATTACGCAATTTAGACTGTCTAGAAATGCAAGGATATTTGTTAAGTCATCCCCTTACTCAACAAGAAGCTACAAGCTTTTTATCCTTATATCATGGTCGAGTTGTTGCTTCTTAAGCAAATAAAGACAGATTTACCCATTGCCTATTAATTTGGTCTGATTTTTGGCCAAAGACGGTGCCATTGCCCCTACAGGGATTAAAGTGTGTTTAGTTGAAACTTAGTCTCCATCTTTTCAGTCTATCTTACTAACAATATGTTGAGGAAAGAAATGATGGGAAAAAAATTAGTTCTATTGGTATTAACCTTACTATTAACAACAACCTATCAACTCCCTAGTTGGGCTGGTAGAATTTTAGAAAAAATTCAACAAACGGGAGTGATTACAGCAGGAACTCGTAAAGATGCTATTCCCTTTGGCTATGTCAATGAAAAAGGGCAATGGGTTGGTTATTCGATTGATATTCTTGAAATTATTCGGCAAGATGTAGAAAAAAAACTAGGCAAGCCGATTAAACTAAAATTAGTCGAAGTCACGCCCCAAAATCGCTTTGATAAGATTAAAAATAGAGAAATTGATATTGAATGCGCCTCTAGTACGTTTACTTGGGAACGGGATAAATCTGTTGATTTTACCGTGAGTTATTTTGCTAGTGGTACTAAAATTTTAGTAAAAAAAGGCAGTGATTTAGGAACCATTGAATCTTTAGCTGGCCGAAAAATAGGCGTGATTCTTAATACTACCAATGAACAAGCAATTAAACGTCAACAACCTGCGGCCAAAATTATCCCCATTAAAGATCAAAATGATGGCTTAGATAAGCTCAATAAAGGTGAAATTGAAGCTATGGCAGGAGATGGCATTGTTTTACAAGGATTAAGATTAGAAAATAAGAATCCTAATAGTTTAGAAGTGGTTCCAGAATTTCCCTATGTTTATGAGGCTTATGCTTGTATGATTCCTGAAGATGAATCTGCTTGGCGAGGAATTGTTAATTATAGTTTAGTGAAATTTATGGAAGGTATTGTTAGTGATCAACCGGAGCAAGTGGCAATTTATGAAAAGTGGTTTGGGGAAGAAAAAGGCGTAACTCCTTATTCACGGGAAGCAATTAATGATTATTTTCAGGGAATTGTTGATAGTTATGAATGGATTCCTTTAATTGGCAATTAAATCAAAAGATCAAGTATATTTGGGGCAACCCTAGGAGGTTGCCACCTATTTTATTCGGTTTCGTTCCAGAAAACAATTGAATTATTCAGGGTTTGAATTTTAGTGCCTGGATAATAAAAAGCTAGAATTTTATCGGGACTCCAACCCAATTGTGCTAAATTATAAGACCCAAATTGACTCATACCAACCCCGTGGCCAAATCCACCCCCAACAAAGGCATAACCTGTTAATTGTTTTTGTCCATTATAGATAGGTTCTAGATAGAAAAGGGTACTTCTTGGGGGACCAAAAGCACTACGAACTTCATTTTTATGTAAGTCTAACCTTCCCTGATCTGTTTCTATCATCATTGTTAAAATACGTCCAGAAGGGGATCTCTCTGTTACCTCCATTGATTTAATAGTTTTCAAATTAGCTAAGGGATGTTTTCGCCTTTCTAAATATTTTTGTAAATCCTTAGTTAAACTTGCTAGAGTAGCTTGTTTATTCCAACGAAAAACATTTCTCCCTGTCTCATTAAATCCATTTTGTAAACTAATAAAATTCCGAAAATCTTGTTCATCTGCTAAGGATTTTTGAGAGAGATCCCAAATTTTTTGAGGAGAGTCAATCACGGCTTTTAAATAAGGCCTTTCATCCCCATTCCATACATCATTAAAACTGGCTGTTACACCCCCTGTAGTAGAAGAATAAAGAGCATCTACTAACTCATTTTCATAAGTTAAAACTAACCCTTTTGTTGCTGCGATCGCTTTATCGGCCTTGGCACTGGTTTCACTCAAACCGTAATAAACTTGACAGTGAGTATTAGCACAAAGTTCATAATTATCTGCCTTAAACCGTCGTAAATTTCGTAAAGCATAGGTACGAGCAATAATGGTTTGCGCTTTCGCTGCATTCTCTGGGGCATTGGGCCCAATTTCGTGAGGAACAACGCCTCTCAGATAGGTTTCTAAGGGAATATTATTGACTAATGTATAGGTTCCATAAGCATTACGTTGAAGCTTTAAACTGCCCCCATAGCTCCGCGTTTTTTCCTTGGAATGACTCACTTGAATCGGGTTTTTACTAGCAATAATTTCTACATAATCACTACTATATTGTTTACCCGCAACCGTAAAACTGGCTTGAGATTTGCTGGCTAAAATAGCTGATTCTAAGTAAGGTTGATTAAACCCTTTAGCTTTGAGATTTTGCAGTAACCAACGACGTAATAAAGGGGTTTCATAGACATCTCTTTTTGCCCAAACTTGCCATCTTTCTGGTTGGGTAACTTCGACTTTTATCCCCTTGGCTTTCCATTGGTTAGCACTATCTTCTGCGGTTTCAAAAGTCGCATGATCGCTGAGAACAATATATTCTTTCAGCAAAGATTGGGGCAAAGATTGTTTGATAACATTGAGGGTGAGTTGGTTGCTAGACAGGGTTTGCGTCTGTCCATTAGCGTCTTGAAACTTGATCGTTAATGTATCGCCATTGGTAGCAGCAATGGACATCTGCTCTTTTTGAGCTTCCCCAAATCGTTGTATGATTCCCACCTGTAGCTCAATATCTTTGGCCGTTGCGGGGGGACTGAAAACTCCTCCCAGGAGCAAAGGCAGGGAAAATAGGGTAATTAGTAGGTGTTTGCCCCTAACGGGTTGATCAGTCTTGGTCATTTGCATATTGAGCTATATAAATAGGCTCGCTGTTTTACGCTTTGTTATTGTTTATATCAGAATCTGCTGAAATCAGCATAGATTAGTCAGATGACTACGGTTGATCGTTTAGGATCATGATAGCTAAGAGAATCCCGAATGTGTCGAAACTGCCTGACGTAATTCTCAGCAGATTTGTTGCATTTTCTGTATTTTCTCCGGTTTACTATAATTTTAAATATTTGTTAAGATTGATGTAAGGGCGGCTTTTCTTCTTGTTGGCTTGATTCATTTTTTCCGAAAATCTGGAATAGATGGCAATAGCTTTGTAGATATTGTAAACAGCAACCAAGCTTGATAGCAACCAAGACGGACTTTAGTTAAGAGGGTATGACAATGATTAATTTAAGCGAAGTTTATCAATTGATTCAGAAAATTGAAACCGGAGATCTTTTAAGTAGTGCTTTTGCACGACAAAAAGCATCAGATATTTTAGCCACAAAAACCATTGATTTGAAGCTTAGACAAACTTTGGCTGATCAACTTAATCAACTTAATTTAAGGTTGGCTTTACGTAAGGCTGTTGCTGATGATAGTTATTAACTAATTAGGCAAAAGTTAAATGATTTAGAATAATCCTAGACAACATTATTGTTACGTCTAGGTTTATTTTTATAACATAGTTAATTCAATAGAGATTCGTATTGGTCATGAACACCGATCCAGAACCAATAATAATAATCACCCTTTTTTAAGGCCAACGCTCGATAACCGATACTGACACGCACAGACCAGAGATTTTTGCCCACTTTTTTGAAGTGCAAAGAAGGATGTCGGGGGTTTTCTTGCCAAAGTTGATAGGCTTTTTGGGCTTGTTCTTTCATTTCTGGTGTTAACTGTGCATACCCTTGCCAAAAGTCAGGTGTTGTGAAGGATTTCATCAAGATCTCTCACTTTGTTCGTTTCAATATCTGTCTCTACTTTGGCAAGTAACTTGTCTAGTTTTCCTGATACTAGATCGGCTTCAATTTGCTGATCCCACATCTGCTCTAAATATTCTTGTAACCAGACTGAAAGTTGACGAGCATCCCCTTCACACAATTGTTTAATAGCTGCTTCAATTTCTATCAAGGTAGTCATAGAAAAACTTATGTTTTAGATTGATAACGATATAGATATTATATCGTAAAATCTAAGTTATAGTCCTGTAGAATGGGTTAGACGGCAATCAGTTCTAAATTATAATCAACAATATAAATCTGTCATAACCCATCTTTTTAGGATTAACCTAAATGTTGAGTTTCATTCTTCAATCTAAGCTACTGCGGAGCAGACCACACTATTAAAGGCTATCGTTTTTGACTACATTCAGCTAAAGTCATAAAGATACCGGATAATCCAGAACCTATTTTCTTATCGCAGCTTATATAGCCAATTGAAACAAAAATAAGGCTAATTATTAATAAATTACCTAGCAGGTTGCCAACACTATCTAGAGCAGATATTTCTTCTTCGTTGAATTTTTTCTTATCAGGCTTAGGTTTTTGGGATTTGATACCCAATCTTTTATTTAATTCATGATTAGCTTGTTCTTGTTTTTCTTTACGATATTGATTGAGGTAATAGTTTGAGTTTTTCTTTTTTTCTAATCTTGCTGCTGTAGCTTCCAATTTGAATCTTGCTTCTCTAGCCTTTTTTTCTAATCTTACTGCTCTAGCTTTTGCTTTGTTTTCCTTATTAGCCATTGTAGAAGAAACTGATTTTTGTAATCTAATTTTCAGGCTTTAGGGATTAATAATCAGTGATCCCGATCACATTAACCATCTCATCTAATAAATTAGTCTCAAATTTAGCTATTTTTAGGAAAATTTACGCACAAAAAATTTGTTTTGCAGTAACTTTTAACTCTGAAAAAGTGGGTGAAATAATCTCATCATCTCCTCGATAAGCATTCATTTGATAAGTTCCTTGATCATCCAATACACAAACAAAAATAGTCGGTTCTTTGGGATTTCCTAAATAATAACGACTGGCAATCGCAAGATAATCTACAATCCAATATTCTGCAATACCAAATCGTTGATATTCGGCGAACTTATCGACATAATCATCTTCCCAATTAGTTGATACTACTTCAACAGCAATTTGAGGGGGATCAGTAAGTGCTGCGTAAGAAGTTGGATAGGACTCCCACAAAGTTTTATTAACAACAGTAACATCAGGATGACGACCTTGTTCTTTGCTATTTTCTGTTATTGTTTTAATGACTATTCTGCCAGAAACCCAGTAATTTAAAGAGGCTCGTTTGACTTCTTCCTTGAATAAATCAGTAATATGTTCTGCGATGGTTTCATGTTGTCTGGTGGGTAAACTTCGCACAATTTCTCCATCAATTAACTCATAACGATATTCCTCATCAGGAAGTTGAGTAATAAACTCCTCAAAGGTTAGTTTCGATTTAAGTTTAGTGGTTGTCATGGAATTATAAATAATAAATTTACAGACTGATAATTAAATTATAACAAGGGAAAAAAATGACCCACCGGCCCCGTTCCCTTGCCAATATCAAGAGAATATTTAAGGGCAGTCGTTACATAATTTTTAGCGTCAACTACAGCTAAATAAGGCTCTTTTCCTAATGCTAAATTAGCCGCGATCGCAGCAGAAAGGGTACACCCTGTCCCATGAGTATTCTTGGTTTCAATGGTTTCTATGCTTAAAATCTCCCAAGTTTTGCCATCAAACCAAACATCAACCCCCTGTAATTCTTCAGCCATGCCTCCTCCTTTTACTAACACAAACTTTGCCCCTAATTGATAAATAATTTCGGTAGCTTTTTTCATATCATCTAGGGTATTAATCGCTAAACTACTCAATATTTGGGCTTCATAGCGGTTAGGTGTGACAATTAAAGCTTTGGGGATCAACTCATATTTTAAAGCGGCGATCGCCTGATCATCTAATAATTTAGCCCCTGTTCGAGATACCATAACCGGATCAACAACTAATTGCTGAATTGACCAGTTTGAGACTGCTTGCGCTACAGTTTTGATAATGTCTGAATTGAAAAGCATCCCCGTTTTTACCCCCTGCGCCCCAATATCGACCATAACGGCTTCAATTTGCGCCTTAACCATCTCAACACTCAGGGCAACGACGTGCGTCACCCCTAGGGTATTTTGAGCAGTGACACAGGCGATCGCACTCATTCCATGAACCTGATGAAAGGCGAAAGTTCTTAAGTCGGCCTGAATGCCCGCACCTCCACCACTATCAGATCCCGCAATGCTTAGGGCAACAGGGGGACAAATTTGATGACTTTTCATCGTTTTTTTCAAGATCTTAGCTTTCTTGTATTCTCGACTAAACTCATGGCAAAATGATCAAACCGTTCTGATAATTTTTCATCTAATAGCTTCCCTTCTTCATTAAAAGCTTGCCAAGCTTGGCCAATGGCAATTTGTTCGGGAATTACCCAACCATGTACCCAGCGCATAATTACTCTTAAGTCATTGAGGGCATTACTATTAGGTTGTCCCCCTAAAACGCTGATTACACCCGTTACTTTTCCCGATAATTCCTCAAAACTCATCAAATCTAAGGCATTTTTGATTACCCCGCTCACACTGCCATGATATTCTGGGGTAGCTAAAATTAATCCATCAGATCCTTTGACGGTTTGACGAAGTTTCTCTACATCGGGATATTTCGGATATTCCTTCTCTCCATCACAAAATGGTAGGTTCATTTCCCGTAAGTCCAAAAATTCCACTTCTCCCCCCAATGCTTCTACCCTGGTGATGGCCACTTGAATAGCTTTGGCACTGTAAGAGTTGGGGCGCAAACTCCCATTGATGGCGGCAAATTTGACCATGGCTTTTACTCCAATTAAAACAAAGTCATAACGGCTATGCTTAAGTTAACAGATAAGATTAAGTTTTGTCAAATCGAAAACGTCAAGAGGGCAGTCAGGGCGAGGATTGTGAAGATTTGTTGCTATTTTTTGAATTAGGTGTTAAACTGTGTAAAGTGAGGTCGTCTTGGTCAAATCTCGTATTAAGGAGACATACAATCAATGCCCTACAATAACCAATGCTTAGTCTCTAAGGTCGTGCTATCTGCCGAATAATTACAGAATTTTAGACACCAGACGAATGAAAGAATAAACGAGGTTTTCAACTGGCTACATTCAAGGGTAGTTCTTTCCTACAGGTCGAATCGGGGAAAGAGACTTGATGTCCAACGGCAAATTTAACAGTTAAATAACCAACAGGTTAAGATCGGTGGCCAGATAAGCTAAGCCACCTTGGACGAACTTTGGTTAAAGCAGATTGAGGTGTCTGTCGAAATTTAGCTGAAAATCCCGAAAAAACCTTTATTCTGACTGAAGTTAACCGTCTACTCTCTGCCCTAAATTTTTCTCTATTCTGTCCGAATCAAGTGTTAAGGATGCAATCATTATGCAGCTTAGCACCATGAAACCTTGAAAAAGGAGGTCTTCAACGTGAAATTGTTAGGAAAAACCGCGCTAGTTACTGGAGCTTCTCGTGGAATTGGGCGTGCGATCGCCCTAGAATTAGCCCAGCAAGGCATTAACCGCCTGTTATTAGTGGCCCGCAACGGCGGCAAACTATCTGATGTCGCCGCCGACATTGAAGCGATGGGAGTAGAAGTGATCATTCTGCCCTTAGATATTACCCAACCCGTAGCCGTGAGTACGGCGATCGCTCAAGCTTGGCGAGAATATGGGGCCATTCATCTCCTGGTTAACTGTGCCGGAGTTGCCCATCAAACATCCTTCCTCCATGCCAACTTATCCCAAATTAGAGACGAACTCTCCGTCAATTTAATGGGAACTTACAACATTACCCGCTTAGTAGCAAGACGCATGGCTAAGCAAAAAGAAGGAACCATCGTCAATGTATCGAGTTTAATGGGGAAAATTGCCGCCCCTACCATGGCCACCTATTCTGCGACCAAATTCGCCCTTTTAGGTTTTAGCCAAGCCTTACGGGGAGAATTAGCCCCTTATAATGTCCGTGTTGTCGCCTTACTGCCATCTCTCACCGATACGGACATGGTAAGAGATTTAGACTGGTTTCGCTTTATGCAGCCCGTTTCCCCGAAAAAAGTCGCCCAAACCCTAGTTAAAGGACTACAAAAAGACACCCCAGAGATTTTAGTGGGATGGGAAAGTCATTTAGCAGTTTGGTGTCAACGGTTGGCCCCTTGGTTTATTGAACAAATTACCAGAATGGCGGCCCCTCTCTCTCGGAAACCGCGATCGCCGCAATTGCGACAGGTTGAATTGATCGGATAACCTGTTTCTACCTTTGAAGCTCTCCTTACGAACAGTAAGGAGATTCTTGAACCTCCACTGGCTAAAGCCGAGTGGATTCCCATATAGACTCTTAACTAGAC
>NZ_JAYGHQ010000068.1:0-57827 GCF_034931425.1 Crocosphaera sp. XPORK-15E | reverse complement strand
TCGCGAAAATTACACGCGAACTGTGATTCCCTCCTCGCTTAACCGAGCAGTATTGGGGTCTGCCTCTAAAATTGATGGGAATATTCCTATCGGAATTAATGGTAATTCTCTTTTACCAGCTTCTCGCAATTGGGTTGAAATTTATCAGAGTCGGGGTTAATTATCAATGGATAATTGTCAATTGTCAATTATCCATTGATAATTAATTAATTCGGTTTATAAAAGTTAAACTTCTTCAAGATTCAAGCTTTTTATCAATGAGGCTTGATAAATTTTTATGACTAATTCACCAAGATTGCTGCAATGTAATTTACTCCTGATTCCTTTTAGATGTTTTTTCAGGGTTGATGGACTAATTTTTAATTTTTGACTACTTATTTCGTAATCAAAGTTTACATTTAACTTCAACAATAATTTGATAATTTCTATTTCTTTAGCACTCCATTCTAATTTTTGATAAAATTGCTTTTCTTCCTCTGACAATTTTTCTAATAAATTCGACTCACACAGTGAAAAAGCTAATTCTAGGCGGTTTTTTGAGCGCATCTTTCCCCGAATTATCACTAAACTCTGTTCGATTGAGTTAGGGGAAACCTGTCTTTGTCGGGCGAGGTTTTTACTGTTTAATATTCCTCTTGAAATTAGGCGAATCAGGTCTTTCTCCCCTTCCGTAAAATCTGTTGCCTTTATTTCCCTGGTAATACTTATCATAATTTTTACTCCTCTTATTACTTTTAATAATCTTTTTATACCATAAAAAAAGACTATAAAAAAAAAGACTGACAAAAATTTCACAACCTGTCATAATCAAAACCACAATCCCCTCGCCTGAAGCCATCATTGATTAACTCATCACAGTCAAATTGATGATTCAGTTGGCTCTTTATTAGTTTTAATTTTCAATTTTCATGAAGCAAACCTCTTTAGTTATTGAATCCGATTCTTCCCTTAAGCCATTCTGGGAAAATTTCTGTTTAACCCCACGGCAAAATCAACTCATTTTTCAGTTGACTCATGCTGTATCTAAGCAAGATATTCTCAAAGAACTGGGTATTAAAGAATCCACTTACCGTTACCATCTTGCTCAATTAAAAAAGCTTTTTGGCGTTAGCACTACCTCTCAATTAGTCGCCATTGTATTTCGTTCTGGTTATATCACTAATCTTGAATCCCAATAAAATCATGACTAATTCTCTTAATTTTGCTGTTCTTGAACCTCTAACCCATTCAGTCAATCAATACTATCAAAAGCATTCTTTTACCAATCCTTCCTTAGAGAAAGAAGACTTACTTCAAGAAGCCATACTTTGGGCTTACTCTCACCGATTTTTTCAGACAAATCACTTGTCTTGGTATGGACTTAAGCAATGTTTTCAACAACATTTACACTCTCTCCAAAAACAACAAGGTTGTTATGTTTCTCCTCAAAGTCTTGTCCTTAAAATCAAAAAATTTACTCGCTCTTTTTTCCAACAACATCATCGTCAACCAACTTCTTCAGAAATTAAGCAGCAATTCCATTTAACTGACTCTCAATTTAATCGCATCATTTTTCAACTTCACCGAGAGCAAGTTCCTCACTCTTTAGATTCAGATACGACAGAAATCATCGACCCTCAAAATCATCATGACCTGATTTTCTATGAGCAGCTAAAACGGTTTTTACTAGATATTTTGTCTGAGTATGAACTACTGATTCTTAACACCAAGTATCAAATTTTTCCCCTTCAACCCATTTTATCTCAAGATACTCTTCCCAAAAATTATCGGCAGCAGCTTACTAAGATTCTTCGCAAAATTCGACGACATATCAAAGCGGCTGATTGGCTTAATTAACTGACCCGAATGAGAGGTGAGGAGTTTTTCCTTTAATTATCAAAACTCGATATCTTCTTCTAAGGTTTCAATCAACAAATCCATCCGTTCTTTGCCTTGATTTAGGAATTGTTCACATTGACGAATCTGTTGTACTGCGACTTCAAATTGAGAAAAAACCGTATTTAACGGTAAGTCCCCTGATTCAAGGTTTTCTATAATCGCCTCAACTTCGGCCACCGATGCTTCATAATTCCAAGGGTCTTTATGTTGGTTGAGAGAATCCATAATCGCAATAATAACCTTTCAGTAATTATGACAAAATTTCCGTCACTTTAACTTTAATGGAACCTTGGGGTAATTGTATGATTAATTCTTGGTCATTGCTCAACTGCGCCCCCTCTCGAACAATCTGCCCATCGGTTTGTCGCACTAGGGAAAAACCTCTCTTTAGAACAGCCTTCGGATCTAGAGCTTGTAATTTCTGCTGTAACAGATGAGTTTTAACCGTAGCGGCCCGTAAGACGGCAGCATTAACCGGAAGATTTGTGAGACGGGTTTTTAATTGTTCTATCTTGTCTGTTTCTTTCTTAAGTCGCTTCTCAAGACTGGCTACTAAACGCCCTTGACGCTGCTGGTGTTCTGTTCTTAAAGCGTCATAAGAAGGAACGGCGATTTCTGCGGCGGCGGTGGGAGTATGAGCGTTTACATCTGCTACTAAATCTGCTAAGGTTTCATCCCGTTGATGTCCAATGCCTGTAATCACCGGAATGGTACTCTCTGCAATGGCTCTGACTACTCTTTCATCATTGAAACACCATAAATCTTCGACGGCTCCACCCCCCCTGGCTAAAATTAACACCTCTGCCCGTTCATCAAGATTTACTCGTTCAATGGCTTCCACAATGGAATAGGGAGCCTCTTTTCCTTGAACGGTTGCAGGGGAAAACAAAACCCTTATCCCTGGATTTCTTTGGATCAGGGTTCGTTGAATATCCCCCCAAGCGGCGGCGGTTGCTGCTGTCACGACGGAGATCGTTTGAGGATAAGGGGGAAGGGGACGCTTTATCTCTAAGTCAAATAATCCTTCTAGAGCAAGTCTTGTTCTTAGCTGTTGATAGCGCAGTGCAAGCAGTCCCTCTCCTGTGGCTTTGGCTTGATAGACGGTTAGTTGATATTCTCCCTTCTTCGGATAAAGACGCACACTCCCTTTGACTAAGATCTCTGACCCCAGTTTTGGCAACTCTTGTAACTGGCTTTTCTGGGAGTTCCATACTACACATTTGATGGTGGCTTTACCCTCACTATCACTTAGGGTAAAAAATAACCCAACACGATGGGCGTTTAGACTCGACACTTCTCCTGTTACCCACAGTTCCATCAATTGTGGATCATCTTCTAACAATGATTGGATATATTGCGTCACACCTGCTACAGATAAGGCCGTTTCTAAACCTGAGTTCGACATAAAAGAATTTGTCTGTTGAATTGTTTCCTTCAAAATTCCTCATTTCAAGATCATGATATGTAGAGGTAATCTTAACCACTGAGTAATGGTTTTTGTTAACCCAAATTTTTGGGGTAATGAGGGAGAAATATCTTGAAAGTTAACCTCAACAAACCCAAACCGTTGATAAAAGGTTTTAAGTGAATCCCCCAAACATTCCAGATACAAGGGACATTTTGCTTGCTCTATCAAATGGTTCGTCAAATAATTCCCTAAGCCTTGATTTCGATAGGATTGTTTAACCACAACACTCCCCAATTCAAGAGCGTTTTCAAAGGTGCGTAACTGACCACAAGCGATAATTTTTCCCTCTAACTCAATCACCCAAAATTGTTCTGTCCGTAACTGTGTGGGGTCAAGAAATGCCCCCAATACTAACCCTCTAATTGCCCAAATATCCTGGGGAATAGCTTGACGTAAACGACATCTTTTGATCAGTTCACTCATAAGCTTTTTCCAAAATTTTAAGCATTTGTTCTTCTAGGGGGGTCAAGTAAGGACGATCAATTTTCCCCAGTAGTTTCAAAACACCTTTGGCCATTCCTTCCAATTCTGATGATTCTTGTAATCGCTGAATCCGCTCATGAAGCTTTTGGATCACTTCACAATCGGATTCGCTATAATCCAACTCTTGCAAATACTCGATCTCAATCTCTTCTAATTCACTATTCCACGTCTGGAGGTCACAAGTGGCTTTTGAAATGCCTGTCAAAATGGCCCAACAGCCATTTTGAGAGCGTAACTGGGGATTATCTTTGGCCAAAATCCCCACCACTTCCCCTAGTTCAAAGGGATTTTCCCTCGGCTGTCTGGTTAATTCTCGCACCACCTGTCTCACAATGCGACTCGTTGGCACTTTTCCTGAAGCTATGGTGACTGCCTCTGACCACGCTTGTACCTGAACAGGTGGATCTAACACCCCCAAGGGTCTGACTTGATATTCGGTGGTGGGTAAAATTTGGCAACGATTCGTTGTCAGATTTTCGTAGATAGTTGCTCCGACGATCAAATAATCGGACTTTTGACGAGTGTGACCGAATTGCTCTCGACAATATTGCTCAAAACTGGAGTGAGTATCTCGATATAATCGTTTGTCCCGTAATTGCCGTAAGGCGAACCCCGCCGTCCAGACTGCCCCAATTACCAAATTTTCTAAATGCTGCTTTTCGGATTGTTCTGACGGTGTTAGAGGTTCAAACTCCTTCTGTTTTGATGGCCGTTCGGTTTCTGGACTCACCATCTCAACCCCTTGGCGAACGCCATGAGTTTCCACAAGTGGAACAGTGAGCTTGTCGAACTGCTCCACTACCGCGTCAGCCTCTGCCACCGCTGCCCCTTGAGATTGTGACAGCAGTTCATCAAAATCTGTGTCATTAAAAGTGTCTTTGGCTGAACTTCTTTTCCTTCGATATTGAGCGATGGCCTTTCCCCTTGAACTCTCTCCTTTCCATCATTTTACCCGAAACCTCGCTTTTCTAGTTGCAGGGCCGGATTATTCACCCAGCGATCGCCAATATGGGCATAAAGAACGGTGGTTCTGGGGTCGGCATGACCGAGTAAATCTTGAACTTGTCGTAAAGAAGCCCCTGTCCTCAAGGCCAACGTCCCTGCGGTGTGTCTCAGAGAATGTGCGCTCAATTTTCTAGGTTGGGACTGATGACGGGACTTTTTTGCCCTTGGGGTTGGTGGGGGAGAGCTTGAATCACCCTTTAACCGTTTCTGGGCTTGGGTTTTTGGGCGGGGTACATCTTTTAAGCCGATCGCCCCTAAATATTTATCGACAATGCGCCTCACCGAACGCCGACTCAACCGTTCTCCTTTGCTCCCGTAAGCCACCGAGATCAACACAGGAGTATCCGGGGTTAAATTTTCCCCGGCCTTTTTTCTCGCGGCCAAGTAACGCCTCAGCAACTGGCCTAACTCTGGGGTTAATGGCACCACCCGAATGCTCCGTTTGGCCCACACTCGTAAGCCCACATTGGGGCCATCTTTAACAATATCTCCCACATTGACTCGGTGCATTTCTACGGTGCGGCAACCTTCGAGTACCATGATAGAAATTAACAGGCGATCGCGTAACCCCTGTACAGAATTATCCTCTGGCAAGGCATCCAATAATTGATACATTTCGTCATTTTGCAGGTAATTGATCCGTGCGGCGGGGTCTTTGACTTCTCTGGGGGGTCTGAGTCTGAGGGCCGGATTGCTGTTAATGTAGTCATTTTCCAGTAAAGCATCGTAAAAACGACGCAGAACACTGAGTTTTAGGGAAATGGTGGTTTGTTGGTATTGTTGGGTTTCTATTAGCCAATGACGGTATTGTTTTAATTGGGCAAAAGTGGCTTCAATGGGGTGAACTTGGTGGGTTTGACACCAATTTAGAAATTGTTTGAGGTGACAGCGATAGGTTCTCAGGGTATCGGACGCGGCGGCTCCTTCTCCTACGTCCGTTGCTAAAAACTCATCAAAAAAGTGCAGAATTTGGGGCGGGTGAGCCAGAATGGGCTTGACAGAGGGGAGGGGGATAAGGGCCGACATGGCAGGGGTGGGGGAGAGGAGGAACATCGCATATTGACTAGATCCTAGCATGAATAACAGTCCGATAACGACGTTTATCGGACTCTTTTAACCTACCCCCAAAACCACAACGATTCGTTGTTACCTGTCCATAGACTGACGGGGTGACAGAGGGTAGTTTAAGGAGATTAACGGTGTTGAATCAAGATTTCCTAAGTTAAAGGAAAGTCCACTCTAATTTCAGTTCCGATATCTTTTTCACTATTGATAGTCATTCTTCCAGCATATTTTTTGATGATTTCTTGACAAAAATATAAACCCAACCCGACTCTATCTTTACGAGAAAAAAAAGGCTCACAAGCTCGCTCCCTTTCCTCAGAAATCATCCCGATTCCATTATCTTTAACTTCAATTATTAAGGCATCTTTTTCTCCCGTAATCCAAATTTTAATCCATCCCCCCGCTTGAGGATTTTTAGCATCTATCGATTCAATCGCATTTTCAAACAAATGGGACAAAATGTACACCAAATATCGACGAAAATTGAAATCAGTCGAGAGTTGCCAGTGAAGACGACAGGAATAATAAATCGACAAAGACTCTTGAGTCCAAAAATATTTTTGGTTGACAATTTTTTTATTAAATTCAATCGTTGTTTCCAGTAATTTATCGAGATTCGCATCGGACACTAATTCATAGGGAATACGTTCTTGCAAAAGGGGTTGTCTTCCAAAAATAAAATTTAACCTTGACAAATATTGTTGAGACTGTTTAATCTGTGCTGTAATACTTTTGAGCAATTCTTGCTGACTTTCATCAAAATTTAAGCTAGTCGCTAAGTGACTGAGTTGTTCAAGCGAACGTAAAACGAGATCTAGATTGTTAGCCGGAGAAGTAATTTCCCGTTCTAAGGTGTCAATAAGTTTCTGAGTAATTGCCAGCTTTTCTTCTTTGAGAATTTGCTGGTGCGCTATTCTTAAATCTTCGGTTCTCTCCTGAACAAGTTTTTCTAAATTGTCATTAATTTTCTTCAATTGATCGCTATAAAGGAAGTAAGCGGTGTGGGTACAAGCGATCCAAACAGCAATCAGACTGGGAACAACGGGAATCCACCACGAACCCAAAAATGCCAGATAAGATAACAGCACTAAGACAATTGAAAATGTAGAGCCGATGCTAAGAGAAGCAGCTATTAAATGTTTAGGCACAGAAGGCCATTTCCAAAGAACCAAAGCACTAACAACGGCGAAGGCGACTGTCAAAATTACCTCAAGAAAGTCAGGAATGACTTGGATTAAAGAACGTTCTCCCAGGGCAGCACCGATAATACCAGAAGCCACTTGAGCATGAAGATCGATTCCCCGAACAGTTTCTTGTGAAGCTGCGGTAAACGGGGTTTCATGGAAATCATTAAACGAGAGTCCACTAGCCCCCACAATAACCAGACGATCTTGAAAAAAACCTGACGGAATTTTCCCGTCGATCACATCAAAAAATTGAACTTCTCGAAACTGTTGAGGGGGTTTGCGCCAATTAATTAAAATTCGGTAGCCACCTGAATTTGCTCCCACATAACTACCATCATGAGACTCAAAGGGACGAAAATGGGCTTTTCCTAATTGCAACCATTTGGGATTAAGGGTGCTGTTTTGATCAACAATTCCCTCTTTGTTTAAATAGAGATAAGATAGTTTCAGGGCAAAAGACGGAATCTCTGAATCGGGATTTCCCAGTTCGGAAATCGGGTAAAGAAAAGCGCGACGGTTCACTCCATCAAGATCGGGACTGCCTGATACATCCCCATACTGTTGTTTTTCTTTCAGGATTGGGGGGGGTGGAACTGGTGAAGGAGGGAGTTTGGCGATCCCAATCAGGTTTCGTTGGGTTTTGAACACTTTCTCTAAATCTGCCGACCCTGGTGGCACTCGTTGATCTCGAAAGATGTCTAGTCCAATCACTCTGGGTTGTTGAGCTTCCAGTTTTTTGAGAAACTCAGCCCATAAACCATCGCTAAAGGGGTAAGTTTTCGCTTTTTGCACATCTTCTTCCGAAATCCCCACTAAAACAATACGCTCCTCTATTGGCCCAGAGGGTTTCCCTTGAACAAAACGGTCGTAAGCTGCCCACTCCCAAACTTGAAGGAGTCCAGTAGCTCTCACCCCTAAAACCACTGAACTTGAGACTAATCCCACCACAATTGGGACAAAAAATTCTTTAATTTTTCTCATCAGGAACTAGCAAAATTCTTAAACTTTTGGTGGTGCTTGGCCGTTGGGGATTACAAATCAATCCAGCACTTAAAATATGAGGACGACTCACAACAAAATCAGGCGCAATTAAGATTTGGGAAGCTCCCTTGACTAAATATTCTTGGAGAAATTTTGTTTCCAGGGTTTCGGAATCCACTAAACTAACTTTAACCGTTTGTTGAAAGCTTTCTGTATTAGGAGACGTAACATGAAGGGCGACTTGCGGATTTGTCGGATTGATGACTAAGTAATTCTCTGAGGAAGATTCTAAATAAAGTTCTCCTTGAGGAAAGGGACAACCTCTTGTTCCTTGAGCAGAAACTCGTTCAGATTTATCTCGCTCTCTTTGCTCTTGTTGTCGATATCCTGCTACCACTGGGGGACCATTCAAGATCAATAGCATTAAAATTGTTAACCCAAAATAGTACATTTATTCTTGAAAATAGTTTTACCCAATTAAAAAAAACACTGTGATTAATTTAACTGATCTATGTTCCCATTTCCAAGGTTGATTCAAGTCCTCTCCATTTTTGTCTTAGGCATTTTGCTCTCAATATCATGCCATCTACCCACTTGGGGACAATCGCCAGCTTCTTTGTATGAACAAGCTTCTTTGAAGTGGCAAGAAGGCCAGACGACCACCGCTATCGCTTTATGGCAACAAGTTATCGAGAATACTCCTCATCAAAATCTCAAAGGAAGGGCTTATTTCATGCTGGCTCAAGCTTACTTAGAGCTAGGATTTATACATCAAGCTTCTCAGGCTTGGGAGCAAGGGAATCTCTTGAGTTCCCCGTTTCCCACCTTGACCCCTTTTGCCAAAGGCATTGAAGGGAACCTGGCTTTAGCCAAAGGGGATTTTGAGCAAGCGATCGCCGCTTATGAAAAAGTGCCTGAAAATTTGGCTGTCCTGAATCATCTCAGCTTGGCTTATCAAGAACTAGCACAGCAAAAACAACAACGGGCTTCTTCAGCCGCCTTAGAAGGCGACTTAGAAGAAGAGTCCTTAAAACTTCAAGGGGCTGAGGCTTTTGAAAAAGGAAAAAAAATCGCTCAAAGGGCTATTGCTCTAGCCTCTGATGAAGTTTCTTTAAATGCAGCACAAAGTTGGATACGGTGGGCCAAATTCGGAGAGCCAAACGGGGTACAATCGGCCTTAGACATCTTAAAACAATTACCCGATTCTTTTCACAAAGGCTTACAACTACTAGAAATTAGTCAACTCAATCCCCTTGCATTACCCTTGGCCGAATCGGTGGCCATCACCCTTAACCACCCTATTCTCTTAGCCCAAGTGGAGCGATTATCTGCACAAGTTCTAGAAAAAGAGGGGAATTATGAAAAAGCCCTTGAGCGCACCCTGAAAGCTTATGGTTTTGTTGCTCAATCAAATTTAGAACTTTTGTCTCAAATTCAATGGGATTTAGGACGATTATTTAATCAATTAGAGCAACCTCAAAACGCTCTCAAATATTATCATCAAGCCATCAATTCGACTGAAGAGTTAAGAAAACAGTTAGCATCAGGGACAAGAAGCGTTCAATTAGCTTTTCAAACCAAAACGAATCCATTATATCGAGAATTACTTGGGGTTTTATTAAAATCTCCTACTCAGAAAAATTTAAAAAAAGCCATTGGTATTAAGCAACAATTTCAATTGGCAGAACTAGAATCCTATTTTGGCCATCCTTGTCAATTAGAATCCTCAAAATCTCCCCAAACAATTCCCAATCAAGTCATTATCTATACCATTATTCTTCCTGATGCGTTACACGAAATCCTCGAATTTTCAGACGGGCAATACCGCCACCGCGTCATCAAAATTCCCCAAGCTAAATTGGAATCTTTAATCAGGGAATGGCGAATTAATTTAGAAGATGAATTTACCTTTAATTTTCGTGCAACCGCCGAACTTTTCTATGATTGGTTAATTGCACCTTGGACAGAAGAATTACAAGGAATCAAAACGTTAATCTTTGTCAATGATGGTGTTCTTTGGTCAGTCCCGATGACAGCCCTTTGGAAACATCAATATCTGATTGAGTCTTATCAGATTGCTTATTCTTTAGGGTTAGAAGTGTCGAATAATAACACTTTAGAGACAGTTTTTCCCGTTTTTTTTGGAACCACTCAAAGCAGTGAACGATTTCAAACGCCACTCCCTTTTGTTCAATCGGAAGTCTTACAAATTATCAACTTTGTTGGCGGAAAGGCTTATTTAGATGACCAGTTTAGTTTTCAACAATTTGATGAAGCTCTGAAGTCTCAAAAATATACGGTTTTACATTTAGCTTCTCATGCGAATTTTGGTTCTTTTGAAAAAAGTTTTATTCAAACAGGAACCGGATTACTTTCTTTAGAAGAATTTGAGAAACTTTTACGGGCTAGAAAGGCCCCGATTCAGCTTTTAACTTTGTCAGGTTGTCAAACAGCCGTCGGCAATGACCAAGCAGTTTTGGGGATGGCAGGAGTCGCTATACGAGCTAAGATTCCTTCCGTATTAGGTACACTTTGGTTTGTCTCTGATTCAGCCACATCTCAATTGATGGTCAACTTTTATCAAACTTGGAATAAAGATTCATCGCCCCTTGAATCTCTACGACAATCCCAAATCAAATTGATTCAGTCAGCATCTTTATCCCATCCCAGATTTTGGTCAGCTTATCTATTTTTAATTAATTAGGGTTTGCTGAAAAAGTGACTCAAAAATTTATGCCACCAAAGCCTGATAATTCCCCTGACAATCAAATAGGGTAACAGATTATAATTATGATGATAACGCCTCATCTCATAAAGTTTTCGGACTTAACCAAGTCATAAGAGAGTTTAATCAAATTTCTCTTGGCTCCAGTTTAAATAAAGCTTTTTCGCCTCAAACATAATCTCCTCATGGGGGAGTTTGATGCGCGGGGGGGCTTGAGGATACAAACTTTTAACAGCATCAATGTCTTGCTTAAATAGTTGAGCGACACTTTTGAGCAGTAAATTTTTTAACAAGGTAATTATAAGGGGATGGGCTTGAGCAAAGACTAAAATAAAAGCTTTAGTCTTCTTCTCAGTTTCAGGATAGAGAACATTAATTTGTAAAGCTTTTCCGAAAGGATAAGTCCCCACCAACGAAGTTAATGAAGGAAAACTATATTCAAGTTGATTCACATACGTTTTAGGTAAAATCAGAGCGACAGGATTTTTTAGCAATTCTTGCCACGAATCTTCTGCTCGAATAATTTTTTGTTTTAATTGAAGATTAACCCCGTTTTTCTGATAATCATAAATCTCAAATTTTTCCAGCGTAAATAAATCTCGATGAGTGCCTTTTACATGATTATAATCATAATTAATGAGAAGATGACTTAAAAAATCTCCATCTAAACTGTCATTTTCAACAATTCCGACGAACTTAAATCCCGTAGAGACTCTTTCAATTAAATCGGGAATTGACACCTTTGGCTCCCAACCCCCATAACTCCAAATATAGTCACCGCGACAGACAATATCTAACACCTCTACCATAGGGGACGAAGAAACCCGATTAGATTGATAAAGTTTTCCCTCTTTATTAAATTCCTGTGCATGAAAAGGACAAACAATGGTGTTTCTCTCCTGACAAATCCACCCTTGTGACAAGGGGGCTTGCAGATGAGGGCAAACATTATTTAGGGCAAATACTTCTCCCTCTGGATTTTGCCAGAGTACATAATCTATTCCATTAAGTGCAATTTTTTGGGGACGATTTATGCCCAACATAGATTTATGAGCGATTAGCCAGGGCGCACCAGGTAATATGGGGTTCATCTTATCCAGTTAAAATATAAACTTTGAAACGACAGTTGAATTTTTGATGAAAGCAGCAAACATGACAAATTTACGAGTTATTATCTTAACATTATGGGGTCTGGGGATACCATCCTCTCTGATGGCCCAAATTATTCCCGATCAGACCTTACCCAATAACTCAAGGGTTCATCCTCATCAAAATACTTTACTTCTTGAAGGAGGAACTCTCTCAGGAACTAATTTATTCCACAGTTTTCAAGAGTTTTCTCTTCCAAGGGGAGCCGAAGCCTACTTTAAGAATCCGACTTTTATTCAAAATATCTTCACTCGCGTAACGGGAGGAAGTCCCTCAAATATCAACGGACTGCTCAAAGCAAATGGGACAGCTAATCTGTTTTTTGTTAACCCCAATGGGATTATTTTTGGCTCTCAGGCGGTTTTAAATTTAGGAGGGTCTTTTTTTGCTACCACCGCCAATAAAATTGTTTTTCAAGATGGCAGTCAATTTGCTACCACTTCTGAATCCTCTTTTTTTTCTAATACTAACCCCATCGGTTTCAGCTTTTCATCCCCAGGAGCTATTACGGTTCAAGGAAACGGTCATCAAGTCGCAGAAATTCCTTTTTTAACTCCCTTAATTGTTCCTCCCCATCCAGGTTTACAAATTAATCCTGGCAATACCTTAGCCTTATTAGGAGGGGAAATCATTCTAGATGGGGGAATTATTACAGCCAACGATGGTTACATTCAACTAGGAGCCATACAAGAGGGGTTTTTTAACTTAAACCAGAGTAAAAATTTAGAAATACTTGATAATAAAGTTCTTCAAAATTTGGCTGATATAACGATTACTAACTTAGGTTTTGTTAATGTTAATTCATTTCGAGAGGGTTCTATTGTTATTTATGGAAAAGATATTTCACTAAATCAAGGGGGGTTTGTCTTATCAAGGACGTTGGGGAATTCTCAAGCCGGTCATATTTCTGTTTTGGCGAAAGGGAATTTGCACCTCTCCGATGAAGTCTTGAATTCATCTTCTCCATTTGCCATTGGGCGAAGTAGCATAACAACTGAAAACTTAGACCAGGGGCAAGGGGGGGGTCTTAATATTTTAGCTCAAAATATTAACATCCAAGCAGGGGGAATTATTGGCAATAGAAATTTTTCCAAAGAGTCAGCAGGAGATATCCAGATTAAAGCAGAAGAAACGATTAATTTACTGGGATTTTCTCCGTTAAATTTAGCAGCTTTTAGTGGAATTTCTTCCACAGGGGGAACAGTCGGAACTGGACAAACGGGGAATACTTTTATTGAAGCTAAGAACTTGAACCTTCAGAATGGAGCCGCGATCACGGCTGGTTCTAGAAACGGGCTTAAAGGAGGAGATATCGAAATAAATCTTCAGCAAAGCCTAAATATGTCGGGAGTTGTCCCTGGTTTAGAATTATCTACTACTATCAATGCCGGAAGTTTTGGCGGAGATGGGAATAGCGGAAATATTACGATTATCTCCCCAGAAATTCGCGTTCAAAATGGAGCTAGAATCAGTACAATTTCTTTAAGCGATGGCAACGGCGGCACCTTACAAATTACCGCTAATTCAGTAGAGTTATCCAGATCTTCGTCCTATCAACACCTTTTTACAGGAATTAGTTCTTCGGTTGATCTTGCCTCTCCAGAAATTCAAAAAGCATTTGCTTTACCCCTTATTCCCTCTGGAGATGCACGTAATCTAATTTTAAATACCTCAAAACTTGAAATTCAGGGAGGAGCATCGGTTTCTGTCAAAAATGAAGGAAGTGGCAATGCTGGAAACTTAAGTATAAAGGCTGAGCTAATTCACTTAAACTCAGGTAACATAACAGCAGAAGCAAGTCTTGGCGTGGGCGGAAATATTCTCATAACGTCAAATCAATTAGAGGCTTTTAATCATAGTCAAATTTCAGGATTAACCCAAGGGTTTTCCCCCGCAGGAACAATTATTATTCAGTCTCCTTTGATTAACTTAAATCAAAGCCAAATTTTGGCGACAACGGAATCAGGAGAAGGGGGAAATCTTGTTGTTGAATCCCAAGATTTTCGTCTTTTTAATACGAGGGTTTCTACAACAGCTAATCAGTTAGGAGATGGAGGCAATATTAATATTCAGTCTAAAGTGGCTCTAATTTCTTACGATAGTTTGATTTCGGCTGCTTCTCAATTAGGCATTGATGGAGAGATTAATATTGATGCTGAAATTTTTCAAATGCAAGACATCACAACACTGCCACTCAATTTTTCCGGGCAATCTCTATTAGCCAATAGTTGTTTAACTGAGGAAACGAAAAATCTGGCTCGTTTAACTATAATTGGGCCTGGTGGATTACCACAAGGCAATCGGATTAATCCCTTTTTCATTCCTGTATCTGACACCCATGTTGCAAGGCCTAGTTATGTTCGCTTACCGAATGGTAGACAACTAGCCAGAGAACTCATCAAGACAGAAGAAGGATGGAAATTGATCGGAACACTCAATGAGGGCAATCCTTCATCTGTCGTAGAATCCTGTCAACCGTAACTAATGGGATTTTGACAAAAAATGATGGCAAGGCTTTCACCCCTTTTTAGCCAGAAAAAGTAGCCAAGTCCCACTAAAAAGTGGTGCCAATTTGAAGCTGAAGATTAAGTCCCTCATCATTCAAAGTACCTGTGGACAGCCTGGGAACCTCGATTAATGGTAGCCCATAATCCATTTGGAATCTAACCGTCGGAAATAGATCCCACCCTAATGATATTCCTGTACTGGCTAAGCTGTTAGGGTCTGCTGTCGGAAGGATGCTATTCCAAGTTGTCCCCCAATCAAAGAAAGGGGACACAGAAAGGTTGCCCCACTCTGCACTCCTGAAAATGGTATAGGGAAATTCGAGGCTCAGAGCGAGTCCCCTATCTCCAGAAAGAATATTGCGCCGATACCCCCGAACGGTTTCTACCCCCCCCAAGGGCAAATTGTTCCATAGAGGGCAAGGAATCTGGCGTGACTTGCCCTTGAAAACGGCTTAAGAAAATCCAATTATCGCTGAGTTTAATAGCATACTGAGCTTGCAGTTGCCAGGAAAAAAAGTCAGTGTTCAACAAATCACTCTCCGGTGATGCGCCCAACACTCCTAGTCCCAAACTCAACTGTGAACTAATCCCAAAAGAGGTTTCAGGCGTTCGACTCAAGAAAGAGGCAGACAACCTTAAGACCGATAAATTGAGGCGATTAGAGTCCCCAAACGTGGGGAAAGGGATAGTTTCAAAAATGAAATTTTCTGATTGACGTATATCTAAACTCACGTCAATATTCAATTCTTCATTAGGCTTTTTGATTAAGGGTTGCGTTACCCCCACTGAGAACGTAGAACTTTCCGTGACTAAACCCACATCTTCTAAAGGAGTTTCAACGATACGGGTGTCATCATCTCGATAATAAAGTCTTAGGGTTGTGTCATCAACATTAAGGGGAACAGTATAACTCGCAAATAATCGAGCCAGTCCTCTATCTTCTGTGAGTTTATACTCAAAATCTAGACGCTCTCCCCATCCCCAAACATTGAGGTTACTGCCATAAACACTCATTCCCACTGCCCCAATTTGGGGATTTTCCCAATTATCGGCTTTAATTCCTAACAGTATCTGCGGGGCTTCAACAATACGCACTAACAGGGTACTCTCCCCTTGAATAACCCCTGCCTCAAAATCAGCTTCGATGGTTTCAATCAGAGGATTTTGTTGTAGTAGTACCAGGGCTTCTTGAAGCTTAGTCATAGACAAAGGAGAACTCGCGGCTGCTTCTAGACGAGAACGGATATAGCTATCTTGGAGGTGAGACAAGCCTTCAATGGTAATTTTCACCAGTTTTCCTTCAATGGCCTGATAGGTGACTGTGGCGTTATTGATGTCTTGATCTAGAAGGACAAACCTAGACGTTGGGTATCCCGCGTTCCGATAAAGCGCAGTCAATTGGCGTTGCAATTCCAGAAGGGTTGGAAAATCCACTTCTCGATTAAGATAAGGTTTGATAATTTTATCCCAGTCTGATGAAGAAAAAACCGTGGAGTTTTCCACTGACACAGATCTTAAAATCAATCTTTCTTCGGTTGGCCTCTCAGAAGCCATTATAGGACTTCTAACCTTAGTCGAAATCAAGCTGATGAGTAGGAGGGAAAACATTGAGATCCAATACCGATTATTATCCATCAATGATGTATTTTTTGGGGAGATTCAATCAGATTTTTCTGGAGGAGGCTGCAAGTAGTCTCTGGCTTGCGATAAATAAAAAGAAGAAGGGAACAAAGCTTCAATTTCCCAAATTAAATCGAGGGCCCTTAAATATTTGCCGACAATTTCTTCTGGTTGACGATACCCTTTTGACGAGGGTTGTAAAAACCAATTTGCAACAGTTCCTTGAGATTTCCCTAAAAGAAAACTCAGCAATTGACAACAAGCCGTTCGATATCCTCTTTGATTCGGTTGTATTCCAGTTAATTGTGGAATCCATTTTTGACAAAATGTTTCTGGATCTAAAGGGTTCGTTAAATCATACATCATTGATGTGCAATTAGCCAAGGAGGTGTTTATTGAGCAGCATTGAATACTGTAGTTTCTCGGCTGGCAACAAATCAAATTTGTTGCTAGTCTTTATAAGGATCACAATTATGTACAACTTTAAATAATGAGGTTAATTCGACTTAGGTTTAATGGATAGCAGATCTTGACAATACTTCCCTTTCATGTATCTTGTTTAGTTTTTTTTGATCAAACACCAATATGGCCCGTCCGATTAAGATACTTTTTTGTCATTCAGACCCAGACTATATAGTTAACCTCTCCAATTTTTTAAATTTTCCGGCTAATTTAAGTCAAGAACTAAAAGAAAAATTAGAACAGGAACAGCCACGTTCCTTTGATTTTCATGGTGTTACTACCTACTATGAAGCTCTTAATTTATTAGTTAAAGCTAACTTAGAAGGACAACAAACTAGCGGTTATTACGGTCATTTACCCTTTGAGTTATTTGTTTGTGAAGTCAATCCCCCCCGATCTTCGACTCTTGGACAAAATGACACGGATGCTTGGGATATCCTCTCTCAGATCCACAAACTTGATCTCTGTTCCGCCGCTTTGCTTGAAAGATATGACCAGAAAGGAACCCTCACCGAAGATATTTATCGTCCACCCTTATGTGTAGTGGCGATGGTTGCCCCGAAAAACAAGACGTTAGATTTGGTCGAGCAATTATTATCAGTCCGAGTCACTGGCATTTTGCCTCTTCATTTACCAGTCGATGAACTACAGTCTCGATTAAAAGAGTGCTACCACAATTATTTTTGTGGTGTTAGTCAAATCCGCGTGACCTCGGACATTCAAAAATCCCGCAAAGGGGAACCAACGGCGGCGAGACAAATGCTGAGATGGAAAACTCTAGATGGACAGCAAGAATCTTTTCGTGGCGTTTGCTTAGAACAACTCCCCCTTAAAGGAACAGGCATCAACATTGAAGATTATCGGGGCAAAGTTAAAGAATTATTCTCTTCTCATTCAAAATTTCGAGAACTTTCTCTCAAGTTGATTCAACGGCGTTGCTCTCAATAAAGTTCCGGGTATGTAGTGTCACTTGATATTTTTTTGCAGTGTCTGTATACTAAGATTGAGGAAAAGCGGACAGGCTGCACACCTGTCTCACATCGACAAAATAATACCTAAAATGATAACACAAGCATTACAAGATCAGCCTAAAGTCAATATTCCAACCCGATCACACCCTAAAGCCGTCTCGCTCCACGAGTGCGACATCCCATCCTTAACCTCCAACATCAAAAACCAGATCAATTTTCTAGGACGAACCATAGTCGAAACACTGCTGAACCTCGCAGAAGATGCCTGGAAAATCTGGAATTACTACGTTGAAGTTGCCAAAACAGCGAATCCCAAACGGTACATCCGAAAAGCTCAAAGCCAGTTTAAGGAATGGCGACGCTCAACGGGGCATCCTCAGATCATTAAGATGGCCATGAACTTCTACCAATGGTTCTCCGCACTGCCCGAACCGTTCCAAGCAGAAGCCTTTGACATCACCCAGTGGAGCTTTTCCGCACTCAATCAACTGACCAAAATTCCCTTGAACATGGCGAGCTATGCGATCGCACAAGGGAAAGATGGGCTTAAACACACAGTCAAATCCATCAAATGTCTTTTCTCTGGCAGTGGCAAAAAGTATCTTGAATTGGGAAAAAGAGGCGAAGAAAATGACTGGCAATTAGTCACAGAAAAACTGAAGAAACTCAGCGAAGATGACCTCGTTGCCATTAAAAATTGTGCTGTTGAATTGGCTCAAAAAGCGCAACGCCCTCTATGTGAAGCTACAGGCCAAATTGAGCCTTGGACAGATGACATCATCGAAGCTCTTGGCGAACTTGAATACGATTACCATAAATTACTCAAACCCGAAAAGAAACAGTACACTCAAAGCCAGTTCCTCTCTCAACAACAATACTATGAAGACAAGTTAGTGGCTCAGAATGAGATAACTTCTCAACAATGGCTCAAACAAGAACAATACTATGAAGAAAAATTAGTTACACAAACCCAAAAAATTAACCAACTAGAGCAACAGTATCAATCAGAAATCACTGCCCTCAAGCAACAAATAGAAAACTTAACTAACCGCGAAACCTCTAACAATTCTGCGGTGGCAACCACAACGACAGTGCTTAATACAGAAAACCCAACTGAAGTGCAGCCAACGCAACCATCTCCAAAAACTGACAACCCTACTCGTCTGGCATCTCAGTTTATTCCCAATGCTCCTGTGGCGATTGTCAAAGACAATGAGATTGTTAATTATGGTAAGATGCTAAAAAAAGTTGGGGAGAAAATTCTGGTCAAATTGAACGATGGGTTGTCTGTTTCCTATCAACTTTCTCAGTTAGTTCTTGTCGATAAGCCTCAGAAATCAACTCAGAAAAAATCCTCGAAAAAATCTAAAGGCTTTGGCTACCCTGTTCAGCTAAAATTTACTTAATCTTCTGAGCATTAAGGATTCTTGTAGTAACTATGTCTAATTACATTGACATTCACGAATTTAGCACAGGAATTAATGTACAAGGCTCTCCTGATAACTGGATTTCTACAGGATTTACCGGGTATATGAACTCAACCTTATCAGAGATACCCTCGGCGGTTCAAAATGCAATTTCTAATCAATTATTTAAAGTTTCTGAAGGAGATTCCCACTCCAAACCAGCGATAATTGGTCGAGAAGTAAAAGAGCAAAAACAACCATGGTCAGTCATGGCAGTGGCGACGAGTGGTAAAGATGAATATGGACGTTCGGCGGCTTTTTATCGTTATTTTTTAACTGAAGGTTTGGGTGGGCTTTCTGATATCTTATGGTGGTATTTAACCGAGGTTAGTCAACCTGTATTTAATCCTTTTGATGTTCAAAAAGCCAATCAACCTCATCAGTACAAAATTAAGCAGAAAGTCAAAGAAAATATTTTATCAAAGCTCGAATTTAAAGCCTTATTAAATAGAGAAACATCAACATTGATCATTCCCTATAATTTAAACTGTGTCCCTCTGATTGTTAACGAATTAGGCAATAGAAGGAAACAGGAAAATAAATTAACAGCTTGGGCTTATAATGTAGGAGGAGTCAGGAAACCTTGGGATTTTCAGGTCATTTATCCCGCAAGTCATCAAGCACAAATTATCTTAGAAAAGAGTTTAGATAAGACGAAGCACTCTAAATCTGATTATGGGTTAGCTGTTTTCTTTGAATACATGGCTTTGGGAGATGTCTCGACTAAACTTTGTCAAAAATATGGGTTAAAGGTTAATTGGGGTAAAAAAGACCAATGGCGGTTTTTGAAATCTTCAGTAAAAATTTCCAGAAGATTAACGACGTGGGAGTCGTTAAAAAGAGCCATAAGATGATAGAGTTTAGTTAGGCTTTTTAATTGTTCTTAAAACCCTTGCTCCTAAAACCCCGTCTCAACAACGAGGTTTTTTTGTCCCATTTTCTGGAAATGACATTTCATTTATGGGTAAATTATTAATTAAATTAATTAGCCAAATCTCTTGATTTTTTGTCCACTATAAATTAGGATGTACTTAATGGGAACTATCCCATGACTCGACTCGTTTTACGGCTACAAACCCACCTCAATAGACTGTTGTTCTCTAATCTTTTTTGAGCCAAGTCTCATTCGAGTCCTCCCCCAATACTGCTCGGTTAAGGTGAAAAACGTTCTGGAAATCGGGGTGTGGGGAGTGTGGGAGGTGTGGGAGGATAGTGTTAATTTCTTCCCCATCTTCCCTTCTTCCCCATCTTCCCTCTCTTCCCACCCTTGTCTCAACTAACAATTATTTCTTAACCGAGTAGTATTAAGTCCTCCCCAAAGCTGCCCTTCGGGAATTTGGCGGCCCCATGCACGGGATTGAAGTTCCCGCGACAAGTGAGATCGCGGAGGGAATTTCCTCACCGACAAAATTTCTCTTTCCTCAGAGAAGATTTAGAGGTAAACTATAATTAGTCCCTGTCTCAACAGGCTTAACAATGAACACTCGGAGATTTTCAGACAATAGAGGCCCTTTATACCGCGAAACGCCGTCGGCATGGGGATGTTTGACAGCGTTTCATCTAGAGGGCTTCTTAAGTTGGATTTCTCTGGAACCTTCAAACACCAAAGGAGGTGACGAATGAGAGAGTAGGAAGCAATTAAATTTCCGTAGTGAATTAGCGTTGAAGCGCTAATCAGGTTTAACCGCGATATTTTTATCATAGTGTAAAATCGCGGTATAGGCAATCCTTTTGTCCAAATTTCCTAACACTACTGAAAAATAAGGGTTTGAGTCATCTCATCTTTGGCTCGAATTTAGAAGACTTTCTCTCTATCGTTGTCATTTCTTTTGGTGGTTCACCACACACATCAGGAGAAAACAATGGAATCGCAACAAAAATTAACGTTATCTCAACGGAGTCCCGTCCATCGATGGGGTGACCCAAAGATCTTGTCCACAAAAAAATGAGTTAGTCCCTGAATTTAATCACGGATAAATCATCGGTCATAGCTGCGCTCGTAGATTCAGCCTCGGACTCTCGATTTAATCGAAATCTTTGATTAGTCTATCTTGGCCCTTTTGAGATAGGCACAGGGGTTATTGTCGCTTTTTGTCCGAGAAAAAAAGAATAAAGTGGCGATCTTCATAGTTATGACCGAGGCTTCTGCCTCGGAAGGCAGGAGTGGAAAGGCAGGAGGCAGGTATTGAGAGTAAACAAAGAAAACAAGCTGGAGAAAGAACAATGACCATTACAAATCAATTAATCAACGGATTACGTCGCATTGCTGCCACTAACGTAGAATTACCTCTGGTTCCCCTAAACAACAACAAACAGCCATTGGGGGACGGGTGGCAACATCGTCCCTTTAGTGCCACCCAACTCATTGAAGCCATTGAAAACGGCGGGGTTACAGTCCCCATTAAAGGAAAGTCCAAAAAAATTCAACTGCAAGGGTTTGGGTTACTCACGGGTCGTCCCATCACTGTTAATGATGAAATTTACTACATCATGGCCGTTGACCAAGACGGGCCAAGTGTCATTGAAAAAATTAAGGAGTTATCAAGTGGTGAAGGTTTACCCAAAACCGTCGCCTTTACTTCCGGTCGTCCAGGACGCTGCCAGTATTTATTCCTAGTCCCAGAAACCTTTAAAGACGCGATTCGCACGAAGAAAATTAAAGCAGGGACATCAGGGGAAGATGGTAAAGCGGAATTACTAGAACTGCGGTGGCATAATTTGCAGTCAGTTTTGCCGCCTTCTGTGCATCCGATGACAGGACAATATCACTGGGTAGAAGGGTGTGCCATTGATCAAGGGTCGATGGCGATCGCACCTGATTGGATTTTAGAACTTATGTTGATCGACGAATCAGAGCAACAACACGAATTACCGTTAAGAGAAGTAGCCACAACTGCCCATTACAGTGATGTGGCTCCTAAACAATCCCAATTACCACGACACCCTGACCAGATTGTAGTTCCCGTTCCCCTCTCAGTCCCCTTATTAGACTGTTGCCGTAAATCCGTCAGGGAGTGGGTGGCCACAGGAGTCCCCGAAGGTTCTGGCCGCAATGATACCGCGATTAATGTAAGCTTAGAATTAATTGCCGTTGAGCGACATTTACAGTCCATTGGTCAAGCTTACAGTGATTCAGCACAGCAATTATTTCATGAATTCTGTCAACGTAGCGGTATGACAGCAGCAGAAGAAGACGAACGGTTTAAATGGTGCCATGAGAAAAACCCATCCCCAAGCTGTGGTAATGATGGCATAGCCGCTTGTATCAGGGGCTGGTATTGGCGAGAAGTTGTTAAACCAGATCGTAGCATTCGGGTTAAACCAAAACTTATTTGCTCAAATAATAAGTCCAGTCCAAATGGAAAAACACATTCAAAATTTGAGGACAAACAGGGGAGTGACACTGGTGACACAACAGGAAAGAGTGACGGTTCAAAGCAAGTTATACTCAACCTTAGCCAGACTGTCACCAGTGTCACCGCACTGCTCGAAAAGGGTTTAGTTGACTATGAAGAAAGACATTATCTAGATATAATATTCGGACAATCCCAAGTTAGTCGTACTGCTTTTTGGCAATTAGTTTCATCCCTACGTTGTGGGTTTGATGAAATAACTGGACAAGATCGCCAACGACTAAGTAACCTGATTGAAGGAAACCACAAAACCTTAAATCTCGCTCAATTGCTGCCCAAACCCCTAGCAGATGCCATGAATCATGACGGGGAGATTCTCAATATAGATCCAGTCACTCTTTTGCAATATTTATTACCCGCCCTGTTATCCTTGGTGGGCAAAAGGATCAACCTTGACATGGGGTCACATCAGATTCCCGCCATCTTATGGACTTGCATTGTGGGGGAATCTGGCACCGGGAAAAGTCGGGGGGAAAAAGTAATCTTAGATCCCCTCAAAAAATTACAGCACGCCGAATCTAAACGGTTTAAAGAGGCACTAGCTGAGTACAAAGAACTAGAAAAAATGTGTTCAAAAGATGAGCCATCTCCCCCACCTCCCACCCCACAAAGAAAATATATATTTGAAGTGGCCACCATTCAAGCAGTGATGCGAAGATTATCGGAGCAGGGCTTAAATGGCTCTCTCTGGGCCAGAGATGAGATTGCCGGACTATTTAAGTCACTCAACCAATTTAAGACCTCTGGCGGGGAAAATGAAGGGCTAGAATGTTTACTAAAAATGTGGGATGGAGACGGCTCCTTTGTGGATCGGGTCAAGGCTGATGAGGACTCCTATAGTATGGAGACAACCCGTTTAAGTATTGCCGGAGGCATACAACCAGGAGCCTTTCGAGATGCCTTTAAACGCCCGGATGACCCCCAAGGACTGCAAGCTCGTATCCTCTATGCTACACCCCAAGTTAAACCAGCTAAGCGCATTAAAGGCAATTTATACCTCAATGATCTTCTCCCCGCCTTTTATCAATGGTTAGACCAGTTAGCATCAGGGTCGGTCAAACTCTCCTCGGACGCTGATGCTCTTTATAGTCAACTGGTAGAATATATTGGGATTGAAGCGGAAAAAAGTCCCAATGCCGCCATCCGAGCCTGGATGAGAAAATTATCGCCTCAACTGTTAAGAATTGCCTTAGCCCTTCATTTTATTGATTGTTATTGGGAACGTGACCGCAATCAAAAGGAAATACAAATTGATACCTTAGAACGAGCTTGGGTCGCTTGTGGCTATTATCGCAGTTGCTTTGAAGTGGTAACAGAGAAAGCCAACGATAGTGATGACATTAGTAGTATTTTCCTCAAAATCTATGATTTCTCCTTAAAACATCCCGAAGGTTTAACCCCAAGAGCTATCTATCGTAAAGTAAAAGAATTAGAGCGACGTGCCAAAGAATTAGGGCGAGACGTGGGAGCCTATACCATTGAAATGCTAGGGCAACTGGTTCATCTCGGTCAAGGGGTCTTAGAAAAGAAAGGGCGGTTCTATAAATTTTTTGCCAAGGTAAAAACTTGCATGAATTCTAATTTTCCTGGTGTGGTGACAGAGGCGATACCAGAGCTAACCCAGTCACCGTCTGTCCTAGAGGTGTCCCTCCAGGACTCGGTGTCACCAGTGACAGTCAACATTGAAACAGTCACTAGGCGTATGATGGGGGATTCAAACCCGCCATCAACGCAGACCACTAATTTGCCTCAGATGATCAATTATCAGTTAACAGTTGAAACAGATTTAGTGGGGGACTCAGATCTAAAGGAAAATACACTGGTGACTGGTGAGCAGTCATTGGTGACTGGAGTTGACCAGTCTTTTTGCAATGATAGTCCATCAGTTATCGCGGAGCTTGAAGTCATTCCTCCTTCGTCACAAGTCACACATAACGAGATCAACAGCGAGTTTCAACGGTTACTCAAAATACTTGATGAGTTGGAAAATCAAGCAGTCAACCAGACTGAGGATGAGTGGATGACTTTATACGAAGAAAGCCAAGCCCTTGTCCTTTCTTGTCCATCTTTAGACGAGATTTGCCCTGATTACTGGACGAGATTCATGGCCACCTTTAATCAATGCACGGAACCCGCCTCGCCACCGCCTCCCACCTTAAACGAACTAAAAGCCTTGATGTTGGCCTGTGAAACCTGGACGCAACTTAAGCATCTCCAAAAAGAACACGGTGCAAAGGCTAAAGCTGCTTACAAAGAATTAACCAGTGAGCAACAAATTAAAGTTGATGGTATCACTGCCACCGCTATTTCCCATGATGTTTATAAATATGTGGGGCCGCAAGAAAAGCTACAGGGGCAAATCCTTGAACCTGGGGCCTTGGTTTACATTGACCCCACAAAATCTACAAAATCTCGTCGTTGGGTTTCTGTCTGGTTGCTACAAGGCATTGAACTTGGCTGGCGATGCGCTATCCGTGTTAGTCGTGACTGCCTACAGTTCGTTGAAAAAGTTGTGTCGGATGGACTTGATGCCGTTGAGGGCCATCAGGGGAATTTACTTGATGACTTAAGTTAAAGTTCTGTTCCGAACCAACTCGTTCTCTGTTATATTGTGTCTAAAGAATCAACTCTGCTCTGAACTTTTAATGGTCAATTCTTTGGTAAAATAGAAGATGTTGCTATTGAGTTTTTCTCAGATGTCTTCAAGGCAATTGGTACTGTTTAAACCCGTAGAAAAGCCCTTATTATTCTCAGCTAGAGGATTCATCTTTGCCAGTTTTCGTCCTAATTGCAAGACGGATAAAAGAGTCTTTTTAGAAGGTACTCTAACGACTAAAGATGGCCAGACATTGCCCGCATCAATCCTGTTATCTAAGTGGCAAAGGTTTCTACAAACGGAAGGGTTTAACCCAAATAAAGATACTTATTGGCGGATTTATTTTAGAACAACTAAATCCGGCATCATCACTAAAGTTCAATTAACCAGTGACCTAAAAAATCTGAATTTTCCCGTTTTAATTAATTTTGAAGGGGAAGAAATTGAAGATTTCAGAGATTTGTTTCAAATTAGAGGACGACTTCAAACTATAGAAGAAAAAACCTTCTCCTTAAGAATAGAACGGAACGAAGTACCCCCCGTAGGTAAAGAAGATCATCCCTCATGGCAACCCTTTTATCTTACCATCCAAGGAAACTTACCCCCATTCGCAACTTCCGAACAATTCTGGGAAATTCTCTGCACTAGAAACAAAGATTATCTAAGCTTAAAACAAGGGACATTAATCACAGATGAAATGGTAAAAGCTTGGGAGCCAAGAACTTTAACTAATGACAAAAAACCACGAACCCAAAAGCAAAAAACGCCGAGAAATAACACCGAAAAATCTGCTAATTTAACGTCAGAAACTAGCTCTAAAGTCCATCAAGAACAACTTAGAAAAGAGAGTCCAATTATCATGCTTAATGGCAAACAACCCGAAATGACTGTCAAGTTTACTGAAAAACCAGAGCTACCAACAGAAGGCAAAAAAATTACCTTAGAAATAACAGGAGAAAACGGCATTGTTGTCAAAGCTGAAGTTAATCGTAAAACCTTAGCCAAGCAAGTTGAAAAGATGGACAGTTTCGAGGGTTGGATAGCTGCTTTATCAGGGAAAGTTACCGAGATTTCTCCTGATGGTGTGGTGATTTTAGAAGGGGCAAATGTTCAAGTTTTTGAGAGAAAGCAGAAGACTAATCCATTAGAAAAAGAGGCTCAAAATGCCGAATCAGTCGCTTGATTTTTCTTTTAATTTAGGTCAGAGTAATGTGGCCAATCTTCCAAGACACCATTAAGCATTAATGTGTTTGTGTCTACAAAAGTTTTCCAGTGGTATTTCTCAAAATCTTCGGCATTAAAGTCACCATACAGTTCGAGCAAGGAACTGATCACCAATAGTTAATTAATTAGATTAGAAGTCTGATAACGCTGAACTAGAGTGGGTGTCTGATGTTTTAATAGGTCTAGTAAGTCTAATACTGTTAATTTTGGCTTTGTTTTCCCTTTTACTTGGGTTCTTAAAACATTGACCATTGTTTCTGGCGATAAATCAAATAAGGAAGTTAAAAATGTGTCGGCACTTTGCGCTTCTATTCTAAATTGGGTTAAGGAAGACGCAGGAAAATGTTTTAAGTTATCGGTGACAATAACTTGTGCTTTAGCAATTAAGGCCGCCGCTAAAACATGGCGGTCGCCCTCGTGATTATCCATACAAGGAATTAATTTAGGTGTGATTTGGATCATGGCTTCGGGAAAAGCTTTATTGAGCAGTTTTTCAAGGGAATCTGCTTTTTGATGGGTTATTCTTTCATCTTTGATCAGATTACGAAATGCACCTTTTAAAATTTCTTCTGTCCAATGAGGTTGATAAAGTCCGGCTTCGGCAGCACACAGAAGGGTATCTCGTAAATACATGGGATAAAGCACACAGGAGTCAAGAATAACAGCAAAAACAGCCATTTATTCTTTCTCCTGACTATCGGATGCTTCGGCTTCATAAAACCCTAATTCTTGACTCGCTTCGATTAACTCCGCTAAGGTTTGTCGGCGATCCCTATCTCTTTTGGCTTTATATGCTAAGATGTCTTCGACTTTAATTCTTCTATGAGTTCCAATCAAGATATAGGGAAATTCTTGGTTATCTAAGAGAGTATAAAGGTAAGGACGGGAAATATTGAGCAAATTAGCAGCTTCTTGGCTGGTAAGATAATGATCTTGAGGAACGAGAGTAACACCTTTTCCTTGAGCAAGTAAGGACGTTACTTGACGTAAAATTTGATAAATTGACTCTGGCAAGAAGACTTCTTCGCCATCTACTCCCACTAGCTTGGGATGGGCATTTTCTAAGAGGGTTTCTAGGCGCAAAAGGTCTGGATTCTCCAGGTTAGCCTCAAATACGGGTAAATTTGACTCTTTGACTTTTTCTTTCATTGTTCTGATTTTCTGTTTAACTGTAATAAGTGTAACAGACAAGTCTTTAAGTGGTGATCTTAGAATGTGCAAATGTTCAAGTTTTTGAGAGAAAGCAGAAGACTAACCCAGAAGAAAATGAGGTTCAAAATGCAGAATCTGTTGCCTAATGTTGGCTCAACAAACACTTTTAAAAATTCCACAACTCCTGGGGATTTCAACCATCGAATAAAACAGAATTTATCTGGATAAAACGGTTGATTTAGGCAGGATACCATCCATCTTCAAGTATTTGTTCAAAACTAAACGGACAAGTATCTGGGAATTTGAACTCAAATCCTTTGGCTTTCCCATGACGTTCCATTAAATTAACAGCACTCAGATAAGCTCTAGGAATAGCGGACTTAATTTTATCATAATAATGTGGCGAATCTTCTAAGACTCCATTAAGCATTAATCGGTTAGTATCTACAAAAGTTTTCCAGTGGTATTTCTCAAAATCTTCGGCATTAAAGTCGCCATAAAGTTCGAGCAAAGAACTGATCACCATGACTAAATGATGATCAATCCAATACTTTGGATAGTCTAAATCTGCCGCTAAATTGTCCCAGTCAAGTGCGTCAACATCTCGATTTTTTAAGGCGGCAATCTGTTGGTCTGACCACAGGTTGTAATCTTCGTCGTATAAGTTACTCGTCATGTTTTTCCTCCGTTAAAAGAAGGGTGCAAAAATTTTATCTAATAATTGTGGTTCAATTCCCATTCCATTATCTTTTAGGTTAACCACAATAAATTCTTTTTCGTATTGCCATTAATTGGGTAAAATATTCCTTAAGACTTTGGCCGTTTCAACTAATCTTTGATTCGTCAAACTTTCTAAGTATTCATTGAAAGTAAAAGGAGGATTTTTTAAGGTATCTTTGTGTTGGGTAGCTGCTTGAATAATTGCCTTTTCATCGATGTCGATTAATTCTAAAATAAACTCATCTGGGCTAATGGCCTCTAGTTGATGATTTTTGAGAATAGAGAAAGGAAAATCTTTGAGATTAAAAGTAATAATCAAGGAAGCTTTAGCCTTAATTGCCGTTGCCAGTATGTGACGATCATTGGGATCAGGAAGTGTTAGAGTAGGGATTAAATATTCATAATTGTTTACCAGTGCATCTCTGACATGGCGATTCATTAAGTCCTTAGTACGATTCAGTTGGGCCAAAGTTAAATCAGGACGATTTTTGAGAACATTTGAAATCCATTCTTGGTGAATTTTCTCTGTCCATTTAGCCTGGAATAAACCAGAGAGTGCTAACCACATCAACAAATCTCGTAAAGGAGCCGGATATAAAACACAAGCGTCATAAACAACAATTAATTGACTCACCATTTTTCTATTAGTTTTAATAGCCCATTTTTAACTCTTGTGCTTGTGCCGTTAATTCGGCTAAAGTTTCTCGTCTTTGAGCATCAACATTTTCTTGATAAGCCATTACATCTTGGTAGAGAATACGACGACGGACTCCGACTTTACGAAAAGGAATTTTTCCGGATTCAAGTAAATCAACTAGATAAGGACGAGAAACGTTAAGAATTGAAGCGGCTTCTGTAGTTGTTAATTCTTGTTTGATGGGAACTATTTTTATCTTATTTCCTTGGGCAATCTGGTGTAAAATCTCAGTTAACTGAGGTAAAATATTACTAGGTATCGTGATAGTTTGTTCCTCATTAATTTTAAGTTCACAAGTTGGATAATTCGGAGAAATTGAAGCAAGAAGTTGACTAGATTTTTGAGCAATTTCTTCTACATTTGGAGGGAGAGATACTGTCATAATGGTTTCAAGTTATTCACTCTCCTATTCTAACTCAAAATGAACGAAATAGACGAAATGAACGAAATAAACAAAAAAAACTCAAACGTTGAAATAGCGATCGCCGTCTAACCTGCATTATTCATGAAGAAAAAAAGAAAGCCCAAAAAATCAAAAATGAGCATCAAGAGGGATTTTCTGTTAAATCGCTATCTCTAACCTAATTATTTCATTAAATCTAACAACTCAGAGGTAGACATTTTACCACTAACATCAGTACCTGAAAGTAAACTATCAGCCAAATCCCGTTTCTGATGATGTAATTGAACAATTTTTTCCTCAATCGTATCTTTAACCACTAAACGATAGACAGTAACCGGACGAGTTTGACCAATACGATAAGCACGATCTGTTGCCTGATCTTCAACCGCAGGATTCCACCAAGGATCTAAATGAATCACATAATCAGCAGCCGTTAAATTTAACCCCGTACCCCCCGCTTTTAAACTGATTAAAAACACATCCCCTTCCCCTGACTGAAAAGCTTGGACACGCTGTTGTCTTTCTTTCATGGGGGTACTACCATCTAAATATTGATAAGAAATATTCTCCTGTTCAAGATAGTTTTTCACAATAGTTAAATGGTCAACAAATTGACTAAAAACTAAAGCCTTATGACGATTATCTCGTAACTCATCAATCACCTCTTTAAACAACTCTAATTTAGAACTATTCAAGGCAGTATCAGGCAAAATTAAACTCGGATTACAACAACAACGACGCAATCTCATCAAAGCCGCTAAGACTTGTAAATGTTTTTGTCCCCCCTTATCTTCACTATCAGTTAATTGTTCAAGAGCTTCTCTTCTCAAAACTTCATAAAGAGCCATTTCTTCAGGACTTAATTCCACATATAAAATCGTTTCAGTGCGAGGGGGTAACTCTGATAAAACTTGAGTTTTAGTTCGACGTAAAATAAAAGGTTGAATTAAGCGTTTTAATTGTTGATGAATCAGTTTATGATCTGACTTATCAATGGGGCTAACAAAACGTTGATTAAAATGCTGTAAAGAACCCAATAAACCAGGATTAATAAAGCGAAATAAAGTCCATAATTCTCCTAAATGATTTTCAATAGGAGTTCCCGTTGTAATTAACTTAAAATTCCCTTGTAAAGTCATAGCAGCTTGGGAACGTTTAGTCGTAATATTTTTAATAAACTGAGCTTCATCTAACACAATATTTTCCCAAGTAACTTTTGCCAACATTTCCGACACCGTTTCTTGTTGTAATAAACCATAACTACAAATTAAGACATCAAAGGGTTGTAAATTATCTAAAATTTCCTGACGATTACCACTGCCAAATAAAATAAGATTAAGAGTAGGAGCAAATTTTACTGCTTCATTAATCCAATTAAAACAAACCGAAGTAGGGGCAATAATTAAAGTAGAGCCAAGATTAGCGCGAGTCAGAATTACCGCCAAAGCTTGAATGGTTTTGCCTAACCCCATATCATCAGCTAAACAAGCACCAACCCCCCAAAAAGATAAACGAGCTAACCAATTAAAACCCTCTAATTGATAGTCTCTTAATTCCCCTTGAAACGTCCCAGGAAGACGAGGAATAAACTCAGTCATCTTTTGAATTCTTTGACAATGTTCCAGCCATTTTTGGTCAGCCTTTAAATCTTGAATTTCCGAGAAAAAATCTTGTAAAGCTAAGGTAGATAAATGATGAAGTTTGCGTCCTTTTTTTTGTTTTTCAGAAAAGAGACGAAATTCGTCTAAGCGTTGACGAAAAGTGTCAGTCAAGGCTAAAAACTGTCCATCACCAAGGGGAAGAAAACGCCCAGGACTTTTCTCTAATAAGTCTAGAAGTTGTTGTAATTCTAATACCAAACTTTCATCTAATTTTAATTCTCCTGTCACTTCAAACCAATCTTCTTTGCCGTTAATATTTAACTTTAGCTGGGCAAAACTAGCGGCATTTGTCACCTTAAAAGTTTCCCCTTCCGGCCATTCAATCACCACTTGTTCCTTGCATTCTTGTAATTGTAGGAGCAATTCTAAACAGTCTTCAGGGTCATCAAATTCCCAGAGATTTGTGAGATTATTTTGAGCATTTAAAGAAGGACAATTATTAATAAGAGACTCAACTAATTTTTTTTCTTGTTTGAGATTACGAGTGGTTTGATAACGTTTACCATCGATTTCAGCAATGACGGTTTCTCCACCACTTCCAGGCTGATAAAAAGACTTTCCTTGACCAAAAGGACACACCATAATTCTGACGCTTAAGCCTTCTAGGTTGGGTAATAATTGAAGATGAGGGATAGGTTGAGCTTCCACTTCAATCGCATCAACAATATCTCCTCCAATATCAGAATGAACTGTTAATAAACTAGAGATAGTATTGATAGCAGCTAAGACTTGTTCTTGAGCAGAAATGGGGATTCTTAATTGATTCTTTTTACCTAAAATTTTAGCAATTTGTTGATAGTCTGGAGTAATGATTAAGACTTTGACAAGATTTAGAGTCTCTTGCCAAACCAGGGGAGAATCAACTTGATAAAGAGGGGGCGAAAGTTTTAATGTTAACTCTTTTTTACTACTTTTTTTGACTAATAATTCAGGGGTTGCTTTGACAATTTCAACTTTAGTTTGAGGAGAATTCTCCCAAAAAATGAAAGGATGTCCAATTAATTCGATAATGGCTTCTTCATCGAAAATATATTCTACATCCCCATAATAACCACTGTCACGAACATTGATTTTAGCACAGGTTTTTAAATCTTGAGGTGTTAGATAATCAAATTCTCCAGTCGTTCTGGCTAAGCGTTTTAAAGCAATAGGACGACCTTGACTCCACCCTCCTTGTTTTGTCACAATTTGTTCTTTTGGTTTTAATGACCAACTCTTTTGGTATAAGCTTAAAAACCAGGCTAAGCGTTTGGAAGGTTGAGGACTATTGACCGGAGGTGTCTGGTTGCGATTAAAATTAATTAAAGCATTTAAACTGAGTTGCCAAGGTTCTTCTAATTGGATGAGTTCAACTAGGGGAATTGAGTTTTTAGGAGGAATTAATTGGTTGATATATCTCTTACTTGTTGTTTCTGGTTCAAGACGTAATAGCAGTTGTCCGGCTTCCCATGCCAACCAATAATAACCTGCATGATAAGTTTGATTAAAAAAGTTATTTAATAATTTCGGCAAACGATTTTTAGCGACTTCTGGATTTAACCAATAACAACAAAAATAAGTTAATAACGAAGCAATACTATAATTTGTTGGTAAGTAATTTGTATCCCAATCATTTTGGACTGATACATCTCCTGATACCAGGGATATGACTTGCTCTAAATATTGGTAAGCTGTTTTATTTGATGAGAGAATTTTTCCCTGTTGCACTACAATAGTAATAGCCTCTTCTGCTAATTTTAGGGACTCGGATGTCTGGTCTTTAATCAATGCTAAAATAAAGAAAAGTCCCGCGAAGTGGTCAAAATAAATCTTGCGTTTTCTCGTTAGTTGCTTAAAGCCTTTAAGTGCGTTTTTATAAGCATTTATTGACTCTTGATAGTTGCCTTGAATGAAATAAATTAAGCCGAAATATAGTGAGAGTAAGTAATAGCGTTCTGGAGAAAGGGAAATGGAGTTTAATTGTTGTTCTGCTGCTTCTAGTCGATTTCTGATAATGAGTTGTTCAATCAACAGTAATTGTAAAGAATCTGAACTTTCTTTGATTTCTCCGGCACAGGTTTTCTCTAATAACTCAAAAAAGTCATCTACGGGGTTTAAACTTACAAATTCCTTCGTGATAATACTAATTAAACTCTGTTCATATAGGAGTTGAGGTAAACGACAAAACCATTCTTCGTCAAAGGGGTTAGTGAAAACTAATTCCATAACGGTTTCTAGAGAAAAATCATTCTTATAGTGTTGGTCTTTATAGTCTTTTATCTGTTCTTCAATAAACTCTAAATCCTGACCGTAAATCCCAATCCTGATTTCTCTAATCAGTTGTTGTTCGCTGTCAAACTGCCGATTTTGATTGCCCCAAGAGCGTCGTTTAATGGGAATTTTTTCAGCAATAATACTAACCAATTGTTCAAAAGTATTTTGTTTAATACTATCTCTGGTCGCTATTTCCACAATCAGGGGATTACAAATCAGCTTTTTTTCCTCAGATTCGACCAATAAACGTCTTTTTAATAAATGATCAATCAGAACTTTTAAGGTTTTATTATTGTAGGCTTTTCCTTGTTCATCTTTATGGCCTGTCCCTTGAAAACATTCTAGAAAAGCGGTGCGGGTAATTGGCTCATAAATGATGGATAATAATTGGATAATTTGTTGATTTATCGCGGTTTCTTTCTCATAGATTTCGCTTAATTTTTGACGCATTTTAGCAGAATCATTAGGCATAAGGCAAGACTTTTATAAATTGTTTTTAGGCAGTTTAGCCGCATTCACCTCCAGCAAAACACCCATTAGGTTTATTTTAGGTTAAGAGAAGCCCCAATGCTGCTCAACTTTTTCCTGAAGTTGTCTTAACTGGGTTTGCAGGTCTTGTATTTGTGTCATCAGTTCCACCACCAAGGTAGTTAGTGGCGGTTGGTTCTGTCTCTTTTTCGGTTGACCGCCACTAACTTCTTTTTCTAAAGAATCAAGCTGTCTAAGTAATTGCTGGAGTTGATTTCGCCTTGTGATAGCCATAAGCATTTTTTTGTACTCCTTGCTATGGGATGAACCCAGATACTTAACCATTTTGCCTCTCACTTTGCCTTTAGTACGAGAGGGGTCAGCCTTCATCAAACGATAGTAGGTATACTTTTTGCCGTTCTTGTTGACGTTATAGCTTGTAATCCAAGTATTCTGGGGAGCAATCTCCCCAGAACCTTTAATTTGGGCAATTTTTACTTTAAGTTCGAGTTCAGTGGCCATGAGAAAAAGTAGTTAGTGGCGGTTATTTATAATATAAACCGCCACTAACCAAATCGTCAAGGGTTAATCGTGATTACCTCCAATTTTTTTAATCGTTACTTGGGGCAAGCTGTGGCCTAGTATTTTCGGACTTAAACTAAAATAGTAGATATTTCAAAGAAACTAGGATAATTAAAATGGCTGTAGCAACCCTCGAAAAATGTGCTTGTCCGAAGTGTTCCTGTTCCGTCTCCCTTGAGTCGGCTGTCAAAAAACTCCGGATGCTTTATTGTAGCGTCGCTTGTGCCGAGGGACATCCTGATGGCACAGGCTGTGGTCATCCTAACTGCCACTGTCACGAATAAGCTCAATCCCCAATTATTAGGGCTTTTCCCCCTGTTTTTCAAGGGTTTGCGCCGTCTGTCCAAACAAGATTTTTCGACTTTCTTCTGTAATTGTCGGACGACTGGTAAAAGGTTGAGCTTTTGAGTAAGCTTTGATGAGGGCCGGTCGCTTTTGCATTGTCTCAAACCATCGCTTTAAATGGGGAAAATCTTCTAGGTTTTGTTGCTGTCTTTCATGAGGCACAATCCAAGGATAGCAAGCCATATCAGCGATTGAATATTCTCCCGCGATATATTCTTTTCCCTCTAATTGCCGATTTAATACCCCATAAAGCCGATTTGTCTCCTTGACATAGCGTTCGATAGCATAAGGAATCTTTTCGGGAGCATATTGACTAAAATGGTGATTCTGTCCTGCCATCGGTCCCAGTCCTCCCATTTGCCAAAATAGCCACTCTAGAACGGTTTTTCGTTTGCGCTCTTCAGACGGAAGAAAAAGACCCGTTTTTTGTCCCAGATACCATAAAATCGCCCCTGACTCAAACACAGAAATCGGCTCTCCTCCATCTGTTGGGGCTTGATCGATGATGGCGGGCATCCGATTATTCGGAGAAATTTTGAGAAAATCGGGCTGAAATTGCTCCCCTGTTCCAATATTAACGGGAATAATTTTATATTCTAGACCCGTTTCTTCGAGAAAAATGGTAATTTTGTGACCGTTAGGAGTTGGCCAGTAGTAAAGTTTAATCATGATTTAGATGGCTCCATTCAAAAATGTACAATAGACAATTATCGAGAACCGCCGAAGGGAGAGGAACAGAATAAATAGTGAAGTAGATAAGTATTCGTGCAAAATTAATTTGCTAGTTGAGAGAGGCAACAGACAACGCCACATCTGGCAACATCAGAGGAATACAGGGATTTTAGTCGTGTTTTAAAATGTGTAATTAATTTTGCTTAGGCACTTATCTTAACCATAACTTATTATATTATCTGTAACATTTCTCTCTTTATCATTTCCCCAGAAACTGCGCCACTTGTTTCTGGTGATAAAGCTCTCGATTCTATCCGTTGAAAATGCTCAATTTCCCTTAGATGAGTTGGGGCTGATTTTAAGTTACTGACTTCCATTAATACCATGTCTTTGTACATTGGAACTGTCGGAGAAATTTTAGAGAGAAATATTTCTGCTAACTGATTTTTTTCAATGGCAAAGTCTAACTGCTTTAAGAATGAATCTCTTTTGTTGGGACGGACTGTTACTAAATACCAGTTCACTGATTTTACGGCAATTACGGATTAAATTAATGTTGTTTAAGCTTAAACAACTGTTTCCTGATTATAGCAGAATATTGAAATAATGGAAAAAATACAATCATCTACTCCAATTAAAATCAAGGATTCAGTTTTTTACTCATCCAGTTCTGATGATTATCTAAATAATAAATGTGTCGATGATGAGGCTTTTTTTGTAATTCTAGATGATCAACTTTATCTGGTTCAAATAGTAATAGACAAAAATTAGCTAAAGGCTGATTTTTGCAAGGTGGTAATTGAGAAAAGATAGAATTATTGTCAACAAAAGGCTCTTGACAACTTGGCCAAGTAAATTGTTGTCTAGCTGAGTCAGAAAGTTGTTGCCAAAGAGCAATTCTTGCCTCTTGGTTAGGAGAGTTTTCTGTAAGAATTGTTAATTGTCCCGTCAAACGAAATTGTTCACGAGTTCGAGGAAAATACCAACAGATTTCCCCCCAAGGTTGCTCGGAAATTTGGGTGATTTTGGAGCTACGACTATCGGTTATCATTTGAAGTTGATTCGTCTGATCTAAAAAGCCACGAAAGACAACAGTACGATTGGCGGGTTTTCCCTCAAGGGTTACGGTAGCTAATTGAAGATAGCGACTCGAAGGTTGACTACGATTACGGTGAAGAGAAGCAGATAAAAGGGTTCGCCAAGGAGCTAAATTATCATTCATAGGGCTTGGATATTGTTGAAGATTAAAATTCAGTATTATTTTCACCAGTTTAACTTAATCCCTTAATCATTAGTTATTTATTGCTCCTAGTTTCTTCTGTTTAGGACAATTTTTTTTTGTATAATCAATAATAAAAATAAGAAACAATAATTCTAGTCCCTTTTAAAGTTAGGCAATAATCGAACAATTGTAGCCATGAAAATCAAGCAAAGACGAGGGTTTTTGAGCATCGAGGCGGAGCTTCTTTCGGCGTTGCTGATTGTGGGTATGATTTCTATTTACTTGCGGTGCAGCCGCACTCCCTTCAGGAGACCGCTAAACTCTTAAGTGATCAATATTTCAGATTATTGAATTTTTATTTTTATACCTCGATTAAGCAACGCCCTTCTTTCTAACGGTGTGGGATATATCGAGCGAGGGGTGTTAATATCTCACGAATCCATAGTTCCTTATGAAGATATTCCTGAGCAAATTATTCGAGTTTGGAATCCTTCCCGTCTCTATTTAATGATCTGTTTATTTTTTGTGTTCTTGCTCTTTTTCCAGCTTTACGGCTTCTTCTTTCGGGATAATGTTACTTGGCAAACTCTTGTTCGGAGCGGAGTCTGGTTTTCAATGGCTTCTTTTGGGACATGGATGCAAAGCCCCAAGTACATTGGATATTATGCCCACGGAAACGGGGTACTCTTTTTTGATACTCAAGGAAAAGATAACCCAAGGGAGTTTCTGCAAAGACTTCAGGAAATTCGTGCAGTATATTTGAGAAAACGTTACGGAACTTTACAAGACACTCAAGTGACTCGTGAAGATCAAGATAACATCGAACGCTCAAATGGTAATCTTCTCAATTAGGGATATTGGGGGGTTTTTCTAAACATAAGATTCCTTTTCTCTCCGCCCAAAAAACTGCCACTTATAAATTTCTAGGTTGATGAGAAGGCAGAGTTTCGACAAATATTTTTGTCTTTGGATAATCAAACAGATTTTAACTGCATTTTAACTCAGATCTTGCACCTAATCAGATCTTGTGCTTAATGTTGAAAACCCGATTTAGAGGCAAATGGCAACGAAGTCATGCTTGGTTTCAGCCCCTGAAAATGGGGTTTTCTGACCTTTTTGGTAATGGTGCAAGATCTGAGTTTAACTTATCTTATCATAATAATACTAAACATAATTTCTATATTTTTTAGTTTAAGTTTCTTAATTAATTGCTAAACTTTTTGCTAGAATTAACGGCAATTATTCTCTCTCCAATTGACAGCTAAAGCTCTAATTTCGTTAATTTCCTCAGCTTTGAGTCGATTTAGATGTCCTAAAACAAAATTCATCCGCCCAAGGGATTTAATTTGCTCTTGATGACGGTCAAGAAAATCCCAATAAAAAAAGTTAAAAGGACAGGCTTTTTCTCCTATTTTTTGCTTATAATCATAGACGCAGTTTCCACAATAATCACTCATTTTATTAAGATAATTAGCCGAAGATGCGTAAGGTTTAGAGCCTAAAATTCCTCCGTCTGCAAACTGCCCCATTCCTATAACATTAGGAACCATTACCCAATCATAGGCATCCACAAAAGCCGCCTGAAACCAAGACTCAATTTTTTGGGGGGAAACACCGACAATTAAGGCAAAATTACTCAGCACCATTAATCGCTGAATATGATGAGCATAGCCTGTTTTTTCCACTTGATTGAGAACTTGATGCAGACAGTTCATATCGGTTTGAGAACTCTGCCAATAAAAATTAGGTAGGGACCCATTATGATTAAACCAATTACTTTCTCGATAATCTTCATCAACATAATGATAAATACCGTTCATATATTCGCGCCATCCTAACACCTGACGAATAAATCCCTCAACGCTATTTAAGTCTAAGTTATTCTCAAAATAAGCTAATTGTGCTGCTTCAATCACTTCAATTGGGGTAAGTAATCCTAAATTAAGATAGGGAGAAATCAGACTATGCCACAGAGAATTCTCTCCTGTTATCATGGCATCTTGATAAGGGCCAAATGTGGGCAAACATTGCCTTATAAAATGCTCTAAAATTGTCTTTGCATTCGAGCGACTTACCCCCCATTTGAAAGGTTCTATTTCTCCATAACTCGTCCAAGAAAGTGCTTTTATTTCCTCAATAACTGAATTAGTAATCTCATCGGGTTCAAACCACAATACTTGAGGTGTTTTGAGTTTGCCTTTAGGGGGTTGACGATTTTGTTGATCAAAATTCCATTTCCCTCCGATGGGTTTATTCTCCTCAACTAAAATATTAAATCGTTTGCGTCCTTCTCGGTAAAAATCTTCTAATAATAGACGCTTGCGAGAGTTAGCCCATTCCTTAAATTCTGTTACACTCCAGAGGAAATGATTATTAGGAATAAGATTAATTGAACAGCCAAGTTGTAAATTATTAATTAACTGAGTAAAAGGACGATCATTGGGACTCATGATTCGTACTTCATCAATCCTATTTTCCTTAATCCAGTTTAATAAAGCGGTTTCAAAGTCATCACTAATCGAGTAGGTAACAAGCCATCCTGTTGAGCGTAACTCCGCCGCAAAATGGCGCATTGCTGACCAAACTAAAACTAATTTTTGGCGATGGTAGGGTCGCTTTTGAGCATAATTGTGTGACTCAATTATGATAACTGGTGTGTTTATTTTTTCGTGTTCACAGCTATTAAGTGCTGCTTGTCCCATCCAAAGTTGATCGCCTAAAACCCAAATACCCGTTCTCATATTACTTAATTTGCGCTAATTCGGTAAAATCTTCTTGTGATAGCTGCCAACCTAATACTCCTGCATTCTGACGGGCTTGTTCGGCTGTTTTGGCTCCAGGAATGGGCATCACACCTCCTTGACTAATGAGCCAGTTAAGGGCAATTTGTGCGGGGGTTTTTTGATATTTTTGACTCAGATGTTCGAGTTGGAGTAACAGAGGGACAATTTTTTCTAATCCTTGACGACTAAAGCGAGAATCTAACTTTCTTGCTCCCTCTGGCCGAGTCGCGCTGTTAACCTGATACTTTCCGGTTAATAAGCCTTGTTCTAAGGGACTATAAGCTAAAATCGTGATACCTAGTTGTTTTGCTGTTTCTAAAACCCCATTGCTCTCAATTTGTCGAGATAAGAGGGAATAACGCACTTGATTGACGGCTAAAGGAACTCCTTGTTCTTTTAACAAGTGATGGGCTTGAGTCATTTGTTCGGCGGAGTAGTTGCTGACTCCTACGGTGAGAATCCTTCCTTGATGGACTTCTTGGGCTAATGCTTCCATTAATGCCTGTTGTCCCAAGAAAAAATCAAAGGGCCAATGGACTTGATAGAGGGCTATTTGCTTTACCTGTAGACGTTCAAGACTAGCAGTTAGGGCATCTTTAACCGATTGTTGATTCCATCGCCAAGGCAGGGGGAAAAACTTGGTGGCAATTTGTACCGGCTTTTGGGTTGAATTTGAAGCTAGAAACTGTCCTATGAGTTTTTCTGACTTTCCGAAGCCATAGACTTCTGCTGTATCAAAAAAAGTGACTCCCTGCTCAATGGCGGTTTTGAAGGCGGCTTCTACCTCTAATTGTCCATAATCTTTGCCATAACTCCAAAAAAGAGCATCTCCCCAAGCCCAAGTTCCTATGCCGAGGGCAGGAGTGGTCAATTGTCCTGCGAATGTTACAGTTTGCATCACTTTTTAATAGATGGTTATTGCTGCAATTTTAGTGGTTTTTGGCTTCAGTGGAATTTCAGGGACACAACTAAATCACGAGAATAATCGGCTAATTGGTGATTTTTTTATCTATATATCCCGAAAAGCTATAGTCTTCGCTGTTGTATTCCCTAATTGTTTGGTAATAATTATAGTCGAATCCCGCGCTCGTTAAGGTGAAAACCCTTTCTCTATCAGATGACAGGGGTTGGGTGATAGGGAATTACAAAATTTAAAGGCTTTTTACAGTCGATTTACATCCCATATTGTTTAACCTTTGTTCTAAGTTGTTCAACAGTAAGATGTTGAGTCCAAAATTCCACCAACCCTTGACCAAAAGCCCAGGCATTTTCTTGAATTGACCCAGAATTATCTAAGAGTAGAGGCCATAAAGATAACAAATCAAACTCTCGAAGAGTAGACTCATCCGAGCTAAACAAACAGAAAAGCTCGTAAGCCATTTGTAGTTTTCCGACAACAATGGGTAATTGTTCAACAGGAATTTGTTCGGCTAATAAGTATGCTAAGGTGGGAGAGCCTGTGGTTAAGGTGGAAATAAATTGAAGTACAGGACTTTTTAATAAAGCTGTCACCCCTTGGGTGGTACTCAGTCTTAAGGTACAGGTTTCAATGATTTTAGCCGCCGCAAGAGAACGGGCTTCTTGTTCTTGTAAAAAGCGAGCCAGACGCAATTGTTTTGAGGGTTCAATGGACTCTAATAAGGCAGTGGTTAAGGCTTCAATACCCCAACTGTCTCGCCCTAGAGTCACATCACGGGTAACAATAGGTAAAACTAGGTTGCTCTGTTCCCCAAACACTTGTACTCGATAGACTGTTGCCTCTCGAATACTCACTTCTTTGGGTAAAACTCCCTGTTGCCAATTGTAGGGCGGTTGCCACTCACGAATCGGCCGTAAACGATCCACTTGCGTGACAATCGCAAGCACGGGTAAATCAGCCACATCGGATTTAACTGCCTTGATCAAGGCCAGATCCATCTCTAAGGAAGGATCTAGAGCGGGTGTCACTAATAAGAGTAAATCAGCTTTTGTACAATAGTCTAAAACTTGTTGCCGAAACTCAGGGCGAGAGGTTTGCTCATAACCAGGGGTATCCCAAAGGGTTAAACTTTCTCCTGTGAGACTGTCCCAGTGATAAGCTGCAAAATTATCGGTATTGGGCAAAATATCAACTTCAGCCCGTTCTGTGTTAAATAAAGTGTTGATGAGGCTACTTTTGCCCGCTCCTGTGCGTCCTACTAAGAGAATATTGACGGGTTTTGCTTCAATTTCTGTAATGGGTTTAGCCTTGGCAATGATGTCCCGTAAGGTTTCGGTTTTGGAGGTAGGAAGGGATTGGGTTTTAGGGGAAAATGAATCAGACGAGAGAAGATTTTTGCCACCATACAAGGTGATCGCTTGTTGAGCAAGGGTTTTTAAAGCGACTTCTCGAAAAGTTTGCCCTAAGTTCACCAATAATTGCTGATTGGCTTCTTTCGTATACTTTAAGCTACTTTGTCTGGCTAAGGCGGCCGCTGGATTTAATAGCCATTGACTCCAATTCCAAACCTGCCATAATTTACGGGCATTAGGTTCTAATTTTTGATACACTTGGTATGCTTGATAAGCTTGGGCGATACTGACTTGATTGAGGCCTGGGGAGAGTTTCTGCATCCAACGATCAAGATCATCGACCGTTCCCCGAATCAGCCCGTAAGCTTGGGGAATATAGATATTGAGTAAGGGATATTTGATTTCTGGGTGATAAATTTGAGCGATCGCACCAACTAAGCTTTGACAGCGTTGCCAAAAGGTGGTCCAGTCTTCCCAAAACGGAGGATCATTGCGTGTTTCTTTGATAATCTCGTTGAGAGCTATCTCAATTTTACTTAGAGTTTCTTTATCTTCAATAGTTGCTGCAAATTTGTTTTTTTCTGTATCAATTTCTTGAGTAACTTGACTAATCAAAGTTTCCAGTTGCTGTTCCATCGGTTGAGTCCATTTGACTAATAACCAACGCCAACCCAACAACAGCAAAATAAAAACACCCCAAATCCAATTAATTCCCCATTGATGGATTTGTAGTCCGCCAGCAATGATAATAAAACTAACAATAATAACCAGAGGACTGGCTATTATTAACCATTGCCAAGCTTTAAATCTCATCATATTTCTTGGTAAAATTCCCCTCAATAACAATGTTTATTTTAATCTAACTTGCCTAAAATCAATGTACTATTTTGCGCCTACTATACGGGGATAATTCCCATGATACCCTATTTTTTTTGATTAAGAACCCTGTTTTTTAAACCTTTCCTGAGCCTTTTTAAAAGCCTCTTGCATCACGGCTTGGATTTGGTCAGGATTGGGTTTTTTACCCCCCATTAAATCCCCAAAATAAACGCAAGCTCCTTCCCCTAAAGCCCAAGTATAAGCCCCTGCCCAAGACGCAGCGATAATACTGCCGAAACCTGGGATAAACTTAATTAATTCTCGTCCAATAGATTGCGCTAAAAATCCTCCGGCGATCGCACTCACAATCCCTCCTGCTTGTGAAGGAGTTAAAATTTGACCATACAATTTCCCCAATAACGTCACCTGAGAGACTTGTAAGGCGGTTAAGACAGGCATAGTGGCAAAAGGCAAGGGAATCGCCGCTATTGTGGCTGCAACGACGGAAAACGCCCAAATATAATGACGGGCGACATCTCGATAAAGATCGCCAAGTTTTTTTGTGGTTTCTCCTTCGAGTAGTTGATGAATAGCCAGAGACTCCGCTTCAGGTAACTGTTGCGCTATAGTATCTCTGAGGGCTTCTAAGCCATAAAAAATAGGGGTATAGCCGTCTTCTTCTAAGGTAAAATCAATCAAAACGGCCTGATCATAGAGTCCCTTAAAGACTTCTTTGAGATGATTAAAGGCACGATTAATGTCTTCAAATTCAGGGGGATAAGGGGGATGGTCTTGATTTTGGGGAGGATAAATTTCATGAAGACAAGTCAGCACGAGAAGACAAGGGATTTTCGGGAATAATTGCCGTAATTCTTGGGCGACTTCAGCTAAAGTTTCGGTAGCAAAATCATTAATTTTAATTGTTAAAATTAGCACTCTAGCCCGATGATTTGCTTGTTGTAAGTTTTCCCTTAATTCTCGAATAATAGAATCCGTATTTTGTTGAACATCTCCGAGTCCCACCGTATCCGTAAAAATGAGCAAAGGAAGGTCATCATTGGGATAAGTATATTGGTTGGTATGCTTGGTATGGGGTCGAAATCCTTGACCAACAATTTGGGCAGAAACCCCGGTTAATCCTCTAACAATTGAACTTTTTCCCGATTGGGTTTTACCAAGAAGAATCGCTTCGGTGGTCGGTAATTTTTCTCGAACGGTTTCTAATATTTCCGCTATTTGTACTTCACTTACCTGAAACCATTGAGGGATTTTATTAAAGAATAACCTATCTTTAATTAAGTTTGTTGTGGATTGCCAAAAATTAGTGATCTGATTTTTTTGGGGATGCTCAAGAAGGTCATCACCTTTGTCCAAAGTGACTTCATTATCCTGTAAAAAATCGTCTGATGGTAAGTCATTATTTGGTGATTGATTCATTATAGGTTAGGATTTACAGGAATTGGAACTATTGGCCATTTCGTCTTGACGCATTGGCATAGTATCAATACGTCCAAAAATCTGCTCCAGTTCGGGGACTTCAGACAGTTGAGACTTGGGTTGCCCATCCTTACCAATGAGGATCACGGCAAACTGATTACTTTTTATCCCATACTTGGCCCGCAATGCTGCCACATCATAAGCAGAAAGGGTTTCATTTCCCACAATGTTGGGCGCATCCGTCGTCAACACACCTAAGAGCAAATCTCGGCTATCAAACTCGCATCGAGCCTCGGCCAGTTTCTGTTTTATGGTGACTAAGCGGTCATCCTTGACTTTAGGGGCAAACACTAACAGAAGTCGATTTTGCCAACGGTACGGAGCTAGGGGATCATTCTCCGCCTTGACCGACGGTTGATTACTTCCCATCAGTCCGAGAATCGTTATCAATGTCCAGATTTTCTTATACATGATTGTCAAAGGAGGCAGGAGTTAAAAGGCAGGAGGCCAGTTTTTGGAAGTTTTTTCTTCTTCTCTAGTTTAGCTTAATTATCACCTATTCATTAGAAGGGGCAAATGTTCAAGTCTTTGAGAGAAAGTAGAAGACTAATCCAGAAGAAAATGAGGCTCAAAATGCCGAATCAGTCGCTTGATTTTTCTTTTAATTTAGGCAGGATACCATCCATCTTCAAGTATTTGTTCAAAAGTAAACGGACAAGTATCCGGGAATTTGAACTCAAATCCTTTGGCTTTCTCCATCTATTAATTCTTGATGAGCTTCAAGGGAGCAAACTAAGGGAAACTTTACGGTAAAAGTTGTAAATCCTGCTATGAGACTAGCTTCAATCGTGGCATTATAGTCAGTTTTTAACAAATTTTTGCTTAAAGTTAATCCGGCCCCTGCCTGTACATATTTTTTCTTGGTTGAAAAGAATGGCTCAAAAATTTTCTCTAATAATTGTGGTTCAATTCCTATCCCATTATCTTTTATCTTAACCACAATCCAGTCTTTTTTGTAGATAGTTTCTACTGAAATTTTTGGGGTTTCATCCAGAAATTGATGGTTTTTATATTTTTCTTCTATAGCTTCATAAGCATTGTCAATTAAGTTCATAAAGACCAACCTTAACGAAGATTGAACCCCCCAAAATAGGGGCAAATTCTCCGAAAAATTGATGATTAAATTTACCTTAAGAGGATTGTTAAAATCCTTTTCCCGAAAATTGGAGCGACTCAGAAAACAACAATTCTCTAAAAATTTATTGAAATCAAATAACTCAAATCCCACAGAGATATCGGAAATTTCATTGATGGTAAAAGGCAAATAAGGTTCCCCTAAACTAAGACAACTTTTGACAAGTTCTCTTATGCTTTGAATAGAGCCTTTGATTTTATTTTTAGCATCATAAAATTTTTCTAGGCTCTCGTCAACTTCGTCTTCCGAATATTGCTCGTCGTCTACCATTGCTCTCATTAGCTGTAGAGCTTGTTCTTGCTCTTCAAGAGCCTTTTCAATGAAATCTAGGTTAGTCCGAATCCAACAATATTCATTAACTAATTTATGACGTAAGAATGGTGAAATCTTTCCAAGAAACGCTAGACGTTCTTTCGCCATTAATAGCTTTTTTAATCGTTCGTTTTCTTTCCCTAAATCAGAAGTCATATTTTTCTATTTCTCTTTTTTCTGACATATTCTTTTATCTATTTCGAGTTTAAGTCGGCACTAACTCCTTGGGGGTTCGGTTGCGATCTTTAAGCTGCTCTTTCAAGGATTGAATTTCAGCTTGGAGTTCTTGAACCAGTGTCATCAGTTCCACCACCAAGGTAGTTAGTGGCGGTTGCTTGTGTTTCTTTTTGGTTTGACCGCCACTAACTTCTTTTTCTAAGGTTTGAAGCTGTCTAAGCAAGTCCTGAAGTTGGTTACGACGGGCGATCGCCTCCTTCATCTTCTTGTACTCTTTGCTGTCTGCTGACCCCAAATACTTAACCATTTTGCCCCTAACCTTGCTGTGGGAGGAACGAGTCGGGTCAGCCTTCATTAAGCGATAATAGGTATACTTTTTGCCGTTCTTGTTCACATTATAGCTGCTGATCCAGGTGTGAGGGGGGGCAATTTGTCCATTTCCTTTTATTTGGGCAATTCGGGCTTGGAGTTCCATTGGATGGGTCATGATTTTAGTTAGTGGAGGCTATATCTATAATAAACCTCCACTAACTTGCTGTCAATTTGGAGAGGCGATCTCCCCTCCCCAGAAGATCCCTTACTCTAGTAGGCGATCGCCAATGGAAGGAAAATCATGACCGCCAAAAATAGCTTCAGGTTGACAATAAAACTTGAATTCTAAGAGGTTAAAGAAAGGATCTTCCAAGAAGAAAGTGTGATGTTCAATGGGTGTACCGATAAAGCGACGTTTGGGAGGGGAATAAAAATTAAGTTGGTTGTTTTGTCCTCTTTTTAGCAAGGCTTCCCAATCACTTTCTTCTAAAAAAATTAAACCAAAATGTCTAGGATAAACACCTTTTTGTCGAGGGAGAGGTTCAGGAGTGAGATGAGCAACAATTTGATGGTTATAGAGATTAAGAATTAAGGACATAGAAGTTTCACGACCAATTTGACAACCCAATCCTTCAACATAAAAGTCTTTGGCTTGAGAAAGGTTAAGAATGGGAAAAGCCAGATGAAAGAATAAATAAGATATTAACTTCTGACTTTTGACTTCACACTTCTGACTTCGAGCGAAGCGATAAATGAGTCAGTTTCTCAAAAATGGGTTGTGCAAAAGGAGGCATAGTTCCAGGGACTAAACCCCCAGTTTGTAGAGCCATTTCTTGAGGAGTCGCAAATCGAAAACGGTGGACATCAGAAAATTGCTGTTTTAGAGATTTTTTGAGAGTTTTGGAGTTGATTTGACGCTCACCGGGTAAGACAAAGACCTGGAATTGTGTTCCGGTTATCTTGCCCTCGACTTTCATCAAAATAGCTTTAGCTCCGAGTACAAATTCGCCACCACTTTCAGCACGAGCTTTGGCACTTTCGGAGCTAGTACGACATTCTCGATGATGAAGGTGTCGATAATCGATATTATTGCTTTGAAGCAATGAGAGAATTTTTAAGGAGCGAAGAATGTTGCCGTCTGTGCTGAGTTGCGTAGACAACCCCATTTCTTCTGGAAAAACACCAGAGAAATCCGTTAACATTATTAGTTTTCTAATTGGCGAACCACCTGCTCCAATTCTTCTAATAAAAAACCGAAAGGCTTTTCAGAATTAGAGTAGGAAGATTCAGTTTCAACGGCTGCGTGAATAATTTCGTGGTAAAACCATAAAGTCCCTTCTTTCCCCCCTTTAAAGAGAGTCCAAATCTCGTCACCTATTTCTTGTTTATCCCTCAAAGTAGAGCGAGCATTGTGTAATTTATCCGCTAAAGATACCCGTTGACCCGAAAGAGAAGCCGTGCGAAAATGTTTAATGTATTGGAGTTTACGGGCTTTCCAAGGGGGTTTAGGGGACTGATCTGTATCAGTACACTCATCAACAATTTGACAGACGCGATCGCCAAATTTGTCCCGAATTTCGAGACGGATTTTCTGGCCCCCTTGATCTTCAATGGCATCATGAAGTAAAGCGGCGATCGCTTCATCCTCATCTCCACCAGCTTCTAAAACTAAAGCACAAACACTCAATAAATGACTAAGATAAGGAATATTTTTGCCTTTACGACATTGGTAGCGATGAAGTTGAGCAACATAGACAAAAGCTTGTTCAAAGCGAGGGGTTAATAGAGAAGATTGAAGCATCATGTTTGTGATCCCATTTTCATAAACTTAGATTACAGATTTTCAGGTATTCATGTTGTAGAGGTCAACAACCATTGACCCCTATGTGACTCCTGTGCAGTGGGAGTTATGCTACTAATGGATGAGAGGAATTTTGGTAAAAAATTTGCTCTTTAATTTGAGCTAAATCCAGATAAAAATCCGCCGTTTCTTTCAAGGATTGACTGGTCATAGAAGATAAACTGAGGACAATGACTTGACGGCCTAAAGTTTGCATTTGACGGACAGGTTTTAGGTAATCTCCATCGCCACTACAAAGAATAATTGTTTGATAGTATCGACCAAGTTGCACCAAATCAAGGCTTAATTCTACATCAACATTAGCTTTTGGTTTTCCTTGTTGCCAAATCATAGGTTTACTAACAATAGTATAGCCTAAATGTCTAAGGCATTTCAAAAAATTTTGTTGTTGTTGATTATCTTGATCTTCCCCAATATAATAGCGAAAATTAAGGAAAAGATGAGAGGATTTGCTCTTGATTACTTGTTGGTTAACTAATTGTTTAATCAGTGCTTGTTGAAATTTTCTGTAATCAACTTTGAGCTTAAGTTGACGACAGCTATGGTCGAAATTAGCTCCATCAATTAAAACCAAGATATTTCTTTCTCGAAACCCTGAATTTAATAAAGAAGGTTTCGACTTATCTATTAAGTTGAGTTTGACTTCATGTTTGAACACTTGATTTTGTAGCTTGTGAATGGCAGAAACATGAAGATTTTGACGAGTCTGTTGAGTTTGAACTTTTTGAGCAAGTTCTTGGTTTTTGTCTTCAGTTTCTTTAAGGAGATAAGTTAAGTGATTAGACTGACGAGATAAGTGAGAAGATTCCGCTTCTAGTTGTTGGAGTTGAGCGAGAATTTGTGGATAAGATTGAGTCACTAAATCTCGATATTTCACGTCTATTTGTTCTAATTGATTCTTAAGACGTTGGTTCAGAGCTTGTTGTTTGACAAAAGGAAATAAGAGAAAGATAGGGAGGAGTGAGCGTTCAATAATTGCCACTCCCAAAGTAATCGTTAAAAAAGCAAGTTTCTGACGGGTAGAGGAGTTCAGACCTCGAAAATATGAAAAAAGCATGAGATTAAAATAATCACTGTTTTAAGGACTCATAACTTGATTTAAACTGATGAGTGGAAAGGGGGGGGTTTAAGAAGTAAGAAGTAAGAAGTTGAAAGATTCATGATAAATTTCCATCTGTAAATTTAAGAGGGTTGTTAGTGATAAAGTTTGTAAGTTTCTAAGATGTCTTTTTTGATGCGTTCTCGTAAATCCCAAGGTAGCAAAACCTCTACATTGGGACTCCAGGAGCGTAAACGCATAATAACGTTGTTATCATTTTGACGATAAGTAAGAACATAGTAAGCATAATCAGGATAATCTGTGATAGTTTTAATCATTTTTCTTTCTTCTTTTTCAGGAAGACTAGCTTGTTTAATTAAGCTAATAATTTCCGCTTGCTCTTGAATCTTTTCAAAGGTATCATGGCGAAATGAGTTCTCAATATAACCTGCTGCAAACTGTGGGTTAAATCTCAGTAACATTAAAGATTCTGGTTGATAAAAATCGAAGCCAAACGCCCGATTTAATTGGTGTTGTATTTGCCGAGGATGATATCTTTCTGGTTGTTCTAAAATGTCTGTTTTTGAGAAAGGTAATTGAGAATTATCCCAGGATAAAGCTTGGATTTCTTCAATACGTTCTAGTCGATAATTATACCATTGAGTATCTTCTTGATGGGAACAACAGGGAGCTTGTCCAAAGGCACAAAGATAATAAGCTCGTTGAAAATAATAAAGACAAACTGGATAGATAATGTAGGATTTTTTTAGATTAATACTGGCACTATCATAAACAATAGAAATCGGTGGAATAGGTCTTTGTTTCCAAATCTCTTTTAGTTGATCTGCTCGATCATCAGCTCGTTCTCTGAAGTCCTTAGAAACGATATAGTTGTGATGTATAAATAGTCGTTGTTGACCTTCAATTTTTGAAAATAGTAATTCAACAATATTAGAAATTGTTTCAGGAAGAAAATCCATAGAAAAGGTATCTTCAATGGTGTGTTTTGTTTTTAATTCTTGGGGATTTAAAAAACTTTCAAGTTTTTGTTGGCTGATTTTTTTATAGTTCCCTTGACCAGAATTTTTTTTGATGATTAGTGGTTCTTGAAAAGAGGCGATCGCTTGAAAATGATTGCGAAGGGTTTTATCACTAACGTCTAAAGGTTGACGACTTAAAAATTGTTGAATTTGAGGGTTTGTTAGATAGTATCTTTTTTCTAAAGATAAGATGAAGTTATCTCTGAGCCAATCAGAAAATTCATCAAAGACTAAATATAATGACCGCCGGACGAATAGCTCTTTCTGCGGCATTATTGGTGGGTTCAAGACCAACAGTTGCCACGAACAACCACATCGCCGATTCAACTTTGAGTAGTTGACGACAGGTGCGAACTGTTTTGGCGAGAGGGGTTTTTTCCCTTGTTCCGATGGAATAGGAATCAGCTTCAGTTAAAGTGGCTTTGATTGAAGAGCGAATATTCTGGACTAATTCCCCAAAATCATCACGAGATAAAGTCCCATCTCTGACTCGATGCCACAACTCAAATAATTTTTCTTGTTGTTTAACCAGTGCTGTTTCCAATTCTGCTGAGACTCCAGGGCGTTCCGATATTTTGAGAAAATCCCGTCGTAGATGAGCCCAACACAATTGCCGTCTTGTCTTATCGACCCAGTTATAAGCACCATGACGGTCAGAGTTTAAAATTCCCCCAAAGTTTTCCCCCAATAAATCCTTTGCCCCTTGAGTACAACGGGTTAGGGTAATTTCAAAAAATGTGACCAGAGGGGTGACGGCCACCCATAGCCATGCTTTTCTCTGGCTCGGATTAGAACCATCAATATTCCCTTGATTGAAGCTGGTTTCATCCGCTCCAACCACCTCTGCATTTTGGATATAAAGTTTGGCTTCATCCACACAATTAGCTACCGCATTACTCGCTTCAATTCTCAGTTTATTGACGGTTCCCAATGACATGGAAATCCCAAACACTTCGAGCATGGCACTTTGCACCATTCTTTGACTGTTGCGATATACCCCACTAAGCAAGGCCACCAGTGCCACGACTCTTACCCCGTAACCAGTGGGGTTCACCTCTTCGGGTAATGTCGCACGGGTCTTGGTGCCACAGGAGCTACAGGTCAGTTTATGTAAACGATGCTCAACTACTATGGGACTAATGGGTGGAATTTCTACTATTTGGTGACGATAGGGATTTATATCTGACCCACTCAAGGGCTCTCCACAACTAGGACATTGTTCAGGATGATGCTCGATTATTTCGCGGCAATCTTCGATTGGGTATAGCTCTCGACTACTTCCTTGATGACCTGGTTGACCGCCTCGTTTTTTACCGCTTTTCTTGATGCTTTGCTTTTTTTTAACACCTGGTGGGTCACTCGATGGTGGTAATGATGAGTTTTTTGAGGTTTGATTAACTTTTTCTAATAACTGTTCTTGGACTGTCAGGACTTGTGTTAATTTCTTTTCGAGTTGTTCTATCTTCTGCGCCATCTCCTCCACCAGTTTCTTGACACTGATGGGAGTTTTTTCCCAATCTTCTGGGGATATCCGTTCTAAATGATTGACGCGATCAACTTCCATGTCATTTAGCATATCAGATTTTGATGGCTTTTTTGGCTATCTATCTTCTACCCCCCTGAACGCTTACTATTACTCTTCTATTATCTCGCTTTTTGGTAAACCCCCTTTCCATTAACAAACTCAGAATTCAGAAGTTGTTGAGAAACCCTGAACCTTTTTCTAGCTTACTTTTGAGTTAAAAAGGAAAGCCCCCCTTCCTTTGACTCTTTACACTAAGGTACGTCAAGTTTAAAGAGAATTTTATGACCAGTTATCACATCGAACTTATTAAGGATACCCTCAATGTAAATTTTGGAGACACTTTAACACCAGGAAACGTCATTGTAGCAGAAGTCGAAGCAAAATTAAAACAATTAATCCTATCAAAACAACTCTCAGGAGGAGCTTTATTAAAAATATTTGGTCCCATTTCTATTCCCTTAAGTTATACCATTGCCCATAACCTTTGTCATTTGTATAAAGTGATAGCTGTTTCTGATACAAGATTAAATGCTTCTGTGGTAATTAGCAGTACAGACTCGAATTATCCAGTGGGAAGTCGTCTTGATTTGAAAACAGGTAAACTTCAAGAAAATTTGATAACTTTTCCCGAACAAAATGAGTCGGTTTTTATTGATTGGGAAGAAAATATTCTCAATGTTAGTTTGAATAGACAAGTCGAGATTGATGGTGATCTTATTGTCAAAGAAGTGGCTCAAAAATTGAATTTACTCTGTGCTAACAATCACTTGAAGGGAGGACAATTATTGAAAATTAAGGGACGTGCTACGGTACTTGTCAGTTTTGTTATTGCCCAAAAATTAGCTCATTTTTATGGTGCGATCGCCGTTTATGAACCCAAGCTAGGAACCTCTGAATTAGAGAAGTATATCATTGTTATTAGTCATAATCCACAATATCATGTAGGGGAGACAATTGATGAGAAAACTGATAAAAACTCTTTTCTAAAAGTCGTGTTATGTGGCTCTCCAAATACCGGAAAAACTTGTTTACGCAAAGGGTTAGAAAAAGCATTAGGAAAACTGCCTTTAGTGCCTGAATTCTTAGTCATTTCAGGTTGTCCAGATGGAGATGGTTCTTGGTTTGCTGAAACAGCGCAAAAAAATGCTTACTTAGCTGAAAAATTAAAGGGTAAATATAAAGCCAGTTTCACTCCAGAATTTGCTCATGAGAAAGCACGACAAATTAAAGCCATTAAAAATCCTTTGTTGATTTTTGATGTAGGGGGAAAAATTAGTCCTGAAAATGAGATTATTATGAAACAAGCAAATCGGGCGGTGATTCTCGCTAAAAATGAGAATGAGGTTAAAGAATGGCAAATGTTTTGTCAAAAATTAAATGTCCCTGTCATTGCTATTATTTATAGTGACTATGAGGCAACTAATGATACAATTACTGTAGCTTGTTTTCCCATTTTACAAGGAACTATCCACCATTTGGAGAGAAGTGTTGATCCGACTAATCGACCCATGATCCAGGAATTAGCTAAGTTATTAAATTCTCTTTTATTGGAAAATTTGCAGGAGGAAACTAAATCCTAAGTTAAACTCAGAGCTTGTACCTTAGACTATAAGGGATAAGATATAGAGTGTTAATTAGTCAAGTTATCCTTTGAGAGTGTTGAGTTCTAAAGTAATTTATTTGAGAAAATGAGAAATTTTATGAAGAACAAAAAATCGTTACCAAAAGTCATTATTTCTACGGTAGGAACCAGTTTACTGACTAATCAAATTAATCGAAATGCTCAAGAATCTGAAGGAGATTGGTTTAAGATGCTTTCTAAGTATGCCAATGAGACTTGGGAAAATACTCCCTCAGAAGTTCAAGATATTATTAGAGAATTAGAAACAAGAGCTTCTGAGAAACTTAAACAAAACGATTTAGGTAAACTGAGAAAACTGAGTGCTGAACTTAATGGAATTTATGGGATATATGATAATAATATTATTGAAGGAAAACGAGATTTTCATTATTTGATTTCTACGGATACGGCTCAAGGAAAAATTACCGCAGAAATTGTCAAAGATTATCTTTTATCTCAAGGATTAATGGTTGATATTTATACCCCATCTGGTTTGTCAACGGCGAATACAATTGCTTTCTCTGAAGGAATTGATCAATTAATTGTTTGGTTAAGAGAAGATATTGTTAAAAATTATCAAGACCACCATAAGATTTATTTTAATTTGGTGGGGGGTTTTAAAAGTCTTCAAGGATATTTGAATACTTTAGCCATGTTTTATGCTGATGCGATCGCTTATATTTTTGAAGGAGAAAATTCGGAATTAATAACGATTCCTCGTTTGCCAATTACAGTGGATAAAACGGCGATAGAAGATTATAAAGTTCTTTTAGCTTTAATGAATGCAGGAGCCGATTTGCCTATCCAAGACGCTTTAGAAATTCCCGAATCGTTGGTTTATGTTGTGGATGAAGAAATGACCTTATCCACTTGGGGTAAATTAGTTTGGGCAGAGTGTAAAAACCAATTTTTATCAGAAGAATTATTAGAATTTACCAATTTAGAATATTTAGATAGTTTTCGGAGAGACTATAACAACGTTAACGATAAAAGTCAACGAGTGAAGTTACAAGAAACCTTAGCTAAAGTCTCTTATTTATTGCATAAATATCAGGGAGATAGAGGCGTTTTACGACGAGATGGGGGGATTTTATATGAGACTTATACCCAATATTCTAATATCGAGCATTTTCGTGTTAGTCTCAATTGGCGGGTTAGTTGTATTTCTGATAACGAAAAGTTGGTTTTAAGACATTTTGGACAAGAAGAATCTGTTAACAATAATCCCTAAAATTACTGTCTCGTTCACTAATGAATAATGAATAATGAATAATGAATAATGAATAATGAATGATTACCTCTCCTGAACCATCAACTAAGTTAAACAATAATTAATTATCAATTATTAATTATTCATTGATTAAATCTCGTAAGTTTCTCTAATGAGTGGGATTTGAAAAATTCAAAAATTTTCAAAAAAATTCAGTTTGCTTGTTGAGACGAACAAAAAAATATTTACCATACCTGAAAATGCTGCTATGTTACCAAGTTCTCCAAACCATTTTAATCTTAAAAGTTTCATTCGTAATATTTTTTCTCCTAAATCTCCTTTAGATTTTTTAGGATTAGTTTTTATTACAACTCTAATTAATTTACTTGCCGCCGGGAACCCGATTGGATTTTTAGGAACCCTGGCTATTGCTTTAATTTGGTGGCAAATTAATCTAAAATTTGCTCAGCAACGTCAAGAACAGTTAAATGCTTTAACTGGAGTGGAAAAGAAACCACCTGAAGCTGCGCCAGGATTAATTTTATTACTAAGTCCCTATTCTTCTCGAAATCCTTTACTAAAATCTCCTGAAAAACTTAATCATCTTCTTAATAAAATTTGTCAAACTTTTGTGAAGGATTTAACGGAAGCTGATTTTCTGGCGATTGATTTATCTAACTCCAATCTTTGGCCACAAATTAAAGCAGTGGATTATCATCTCAGTCAAGGAAAATTAAAAGAAGTTTGGTTAATTAGTACCCCAACGATTAATGAAATTCAGGGGTCAGATACCACAGCAAAAATTCTTGAAACTTATCTTAAGTTTAAATATGGTAATCAATTACAGATTCACTTTCAAGGATTTAAAGGACAAACCTTATTAGTAGAAGATGGGGATTATGGTAAACTTTATCAGATTATTAATTATATTTTTCAGCAGTCAGATTATAAAGATGATGTAATTATTGCTGATATTACAGGTGGGACAAAAATGATGAGTGTCGCCTTAGCAATGGCTTGTATTCCTCCTAAGCGAAAAATGCAGTATATGGACTCAAAAAGAGATTGGGAAGGGAATCCTTTAAAAACGGGAGAAATTAAACCTGTTGTTATTGATGTTGATCCTATCCTTTACCTTGATTAACATTATTATAAATTTCTAATCGGGGTTAGGGAATATTACAAATCATTTAGGATTGCTATCTGTAGGGGCTTAATATTATTAAGCCCTAAAATGGTTTCTAATTTTGACACTGTTCCAAGACATAAATGTTTTTGGAAATCCCCTTTTCCTAACCTCAGTTAAAGTAAAAAAAATTAGAAAAAGGTTATTATGTCTATTCAAACTGAATTTCTTGACCTTAATAATTTTCGTCAAGCTTGGTCTAAAGTAGCTGATAAAAATGGTTGTGCTGGTGTTGATAAGGAAACGGTTGAAAGCTTTAAACAAAATGCTGAATTTAATCTCAGTCAGTTACGAGATTCTGTGGAAAATGGCACTTATCAAGCAAGTTTTTGTTTACAAGTTTTAATTCCTAAAAAGAATGATCAACTCCGAGAATTACGAATTCCTACTGTCCGCGATCGCCTGGTTCAACAAGCTTTATTAAATGTTCTTTATCCTCTGATGGAAGCGAATTTTTCTGATTCTAGTTTTGCTTATCGTCCCAATCTTTCCTATCTTAATGCGGTCAAAAAAATTGCCTATTGGCGCGATGCTGGTTATCATTGGGTACTGGATGCTGATATTGTTCAATATTTCGATAATATTAATCATCAACGATTGTTAATCGAACTGCGAAAAGTTGTTGACAATTCAGGTATTTTGTGATTAATTAAATCTTGGATTACTGCGGGAATTTCAACAGATAAGGGTATTATCTATCCCGATAAAGGGATTCCTCAAGGGGCAGTTATTTCTCCAATTTTAGCGAATCTTTATTTAGATGAATTTGATCATCAAATCACGGAATCTGGCTTAAAATTAGTTCGTTATGCTGATGATTTTGTGGTCTTATCAAAGACGGAAGATGAGATCATGTCAGCTTATGCTCAAGTGGTACAGCGACTCAATTTTATTGGGCTACAAATTCATGAAAATAAAACTCAAATTACTCATTTTCAAAAAGGTTTTCAGTTTTTAGGTCATGGGTTTCTTTATAAGGCTATTTTCCCTATTGAGTCAGAAAATAAATCATCTAAATCATCTTCAAAAAAAAAATCCTACAAACCACAATCGGGTCAGAAGTATGGGAGGAAGAAGGAGTCGAAACATCGTCACTGGCAACGGAAGAAAAGAAGACCCAACCTCGGATAGTTTTTTGGGAATGGTTAAAATCTAAACAACAAAAAAACACTGAAAATAATCAGCCAAAAGAACAAGATAATCTCAGAAAATACTGGAATCAAGATATGGCAACGCTTTATTTAACAGAACAAGGAACTTGGGTACAAAAGGAAAACCAACGCTTTATTATTCAAGTCTCGAAGACGCAAAAACTAGAAGTTTTGATGCGAGAAGTTGAGAAAATTATGGTTTTTGGGAACATTCAATTAACTACTCCTGCCATTAATGCTTGTTTAAAAAATCAGATCATGGTTTTATTTTTAAATCAATCAGGGATGTATAATGGTCATCTATGGAGTTTGGAATCAACTAATATCAATCATGAGATTGTTCAGATTCAAAAACAGAATAATTCTGGGTTTCAACTTAATATCTCTAAAGCCATTGTTTATGGAAAGTTAATGAATTCTAAGCGGTTGTTAATGCGGATAAATCGTAAGCGAAAAATTTCAGAAGTTGATAAGGCGATCGCGGGAATTAATTCTGATATTAATAGTTTAGAATTAGTCTATAATCTTGACCAATTAAGAGGTTATGAAGGGGTGGGTGCTGCCCGCTATTTCCCTGCTTTTGGACATTTAATTACTAATCCTGAGTTTGGTTTTTCTTTGCGAAATCGTCAACCGCCTACTGATCCGGTCAATTCTTTATTAAGTTTTGGCTATACGCTTTTGTTTAATAATGTGTTGAGTTTAATTATTACGGAGGGACTTTCCCCTTATTTGGGTAATTTTCATTATGGTGAAAGAAGCAAAACCTATTTAGCTTTTGATTTAATGGAGGAGTTTCGTTCTCTGATTGTTGATCCTTTAGTTCTAAAAATGATTAATAAACCTTTTCTCTCAAAGAAGGATTTTGAAACCTCTGAAAGTAATGGTGGGGTTTACTTGACTGGTTTGGGAAGAAAGACGTTTTTAACTCATTTTGAAAATAGACTCAATGAAACAGTTTCTCATGAAGATCTTCAATCTTCTATTTCTTATCGACAAGCAATTCACTTACAAATTCGTCGCTATAAAAAGAGTTTGTTATCGGATGTTTCTTATGAACCTTTTGTGAGAGATATCTAATGTTAGTTTTAGTGGTTTATGATATCCCTAATGATAAACGACGCACTAAATTATCTAAGTTTCTTGAAGGCTATGGCAAAAGAGTACAGTGGTCGGTTTTTGAGTGTTTTTTAAGTTTGGAGGAAATGACAAAACTTTATGAACAGGTAAAGACACGGGTAGATCCAGAAGATGATAATGTTCGTTTTTACTGGTTGTCAAAAGAAACAATGTCAAGAACTTTGACCATTGGGGGGGGAGATTCCTCAATCTCCTCCTACCTATTATGTTATTTGATTTGTTTTCAGTTGCTAAGTTTCTTATCAACCAGAAAGATAACTTAGGATTGAGTTTTTCTGTCATTAATTCGTGATATTATTGTTTTAGTCAAAATAATACGAATTCTGAACCAGGAAAACTCAATAAGATAAATATGTTTCCTCTCGATCCACGC
>NZ_JAYGHQ010000067.1:0-185534 GCF_034931425.1 Crocosphaera sp. XPORK-15E | reverse complement strand
CACCGCCACGCCTTAAAAGGACGTGGCTAACTCTCGCTCACGGCTTTTTAGGTTTATTAGTGATTCTGTTACCTATTGAATTTCTTCAATAGCACGATGTAACATATTTTCTTCAATCGTTTCCTCCTGTTGACGTTCGTGAACGAGTAATTCCCTGGCCTTTTCAGTGATTTCTTCTTCTGAATAGCTTTTTTCTACCTCAATGGCCCGATTAACCATTTTTTCCTGCTGTTCTTCATCGGCTAAATGTTGTTGCGCCATTAATTCTCGTGCTTTTTCTTCGGTATTCATAACGATTTTCTCCACTCTATATTTCAGTATAAGTATCTGAACATCCACTGTGATTGCTTTGTTAAGAAATATTACTTACAGGAAACCCTAGATTGACTGATACCATTTTAAAACTTTACAAATCTATGGATTGCGGGCAATTGATGACGATTAAAATATTATAAAGGTTAAGTTGTGGCAGGTTCCCTGATCGGCCAACGACCCAAAAATTGAAGGAAGTGGGATGTCAGGGAAATTTGAGTTAAATTAGAACGGGAACTGTGTCTAGTCATAACCAATGGTTCCCCAAATACTGATTACCTTGAGGGCGATCTGATAAAGATATGTTAAGTCGTATCCAAGATACAATCGGCAGTTTATTGGGAGGGAAGTCTCAAGGGGTAGGATTAGAAATCACTCCCGAAAGACTAAACTTAGCCCAATTAACCAAACATGGCCAAGGCTACAAATTGGCCAAATACTGTACTGCAGAAGTTCCCGAAGGCATTTTTGAGGAGGGCAAAATTGTTGACTCTCCAGGATTAGCCGAACTGATTCAGGAAATGTTTACTGAGAACAAGATCAAGACGAAACGAATTGCCACGGCCGTTCCCATGCGAGAAGCCATTATCCGCATTATTCCCATTCCTGCGGAATTAGATGAGGCAGAATTGCGGGAAATGGTATTAAACCATGAAGCGGCCCTCTACTTGCCTTATCCCAGAGAAGAAGTTGATTTAGACTATCAAAAACTGGGCTTTTTTGAAGACGAGGATGGCATTGAAAAAGTACAAGTTCTCCTTGTGGCCACCCGTAGGGAAGTGACAGATTCCTATATGGACACCTTTAATCAAGCCGGATTACAAGTTGATATCTTAGAAATCAATAGCTTTTCGCTCATTCGTACCATTCGAGAACAACTGCGACAATTTGGGTCAAAAGAAGCAGCCGTTTTAGTGGATGTGGAATTTGACAACACAGAAATTGCCATTGTGGTTGATGGGGTTCCCCAGTTTTCTCGAACCGTTCCCATTGGGACATTTCAGATGCAAAATGCCCTATCTCGGGCCATGAACTTACCCCCCTCCCGTAACCCAGAAATTCTGCAAGGAATGACCATTCCCGTCACTCAGTTTGACAGTTTAACCACCCAAGGCACGGCTGTTAACCCTGGAATGACAGCTTTAATGCGGGTTTTAGGTGAATTAACCGATGAACTGCGGCGTTCTATCAACTTCTATTTAAACCAAAGTGAAGAATTAGAAGTAGTACAACTGTTGCTCGCGGGCCCTGGGGGGGGACTGGTACAACTCGATGAATATTTTACCCATCGCTTAAGTTTACCCACCATGCAAGTTGATCCCGTTGCCTCTTTGGCCTTGGAAGTTGACAAAGAGATTCCCACGATTCAACGGCCAGGGTTAGGGACAGTGTTGGGATTAGGATTACGGGAGGTTTAGCTCTATGTATAGCTTAGACATTAATTTTCTCAAAGACCGTCATTTAGACAGTGGTGCCAAAACCACTACCCTAGTTAAAGGAAAGGGGCCTTCCTTACAAGAACAACTCCCCATATTCATTGGTGGGGGGATAATGTTACTGCTGCCAGCCTTAACCGCAACCTCTTTGTTGGTATTCAATCAGTTGTCATCCCAGACACAAGAAAATATTCAACAGTTAGAAGGGGAATTAGGAAAACTGAACGCCCAAAACAAAAGCATTGAGGAGATTGAGGCCAAGGTTAAACAAAATGACCAGGAAATCAAATCTCTAGTCCAAGTCTTCGATCAAATTAGACCTTGGTCAGCTATCTTACAGCAGATCAAAACTCAAATACCCGCCAATGTGCAACTTACTTCGATCAAACAAGAAGAAGCCAACCTCACTATTACGGGTTTTGCCCTGGATTATAATGATCTCAATGACTTTTTGTTGACCTTACAAAGTTCTCCCCTGTTACAAGCGGATCAAACTGTGATTAAGGAAGCCAGTTTGTCTGAGATTCCGGTATCAGCACAAAATGCCTCCAAAGATCTGAAGATTGAAATTCCCCAAGGTGTTAAATACACCCTTAGCACAGTCATTACTGATCGGCCTTCATCGGAATTGAAAAGGCAATTTGAAGCAGATGGGGCAGTCGGTTTGGTCAACCGCATTAAAACCCTTGAAAATAAAGGAGTGCTGAAGCCATGACATTTTCCGAAGAATTTACTCCGGAAGAGGAACAGAATTTTGGGGAAGGAGGTGGTGGCTATCCGTCGGCCTTTGGCATTACCTTTACCCCGCAAGTTAGTGGCATTGGCCTCGGATTATTAGGGATATGTGCTTCAGTGTATATTTTGCTGAATTTGGTCATGCCGGCCTACGAAAATTACAACACCTTGAAAGCAGATGAAGCGGAAAAGCAAAGTAAAGTTGACGAGCAAAAATCAGGGAAACTTGAGGAAAAAATGCTCGACGCTGACAGAAAACTGCGAGAATCAGAACTATTAAGAGCGCAAGTGTTGTCCTTGTTTTCCAGTGAAAATAGTCTAAAAACTATGCTCTTAGATGTCAATAATCTGGTAGAAAAACATCCGGGAGCAAAATTAATTAGCTTTAAACCAGAGGGAACCCTGACAGTTGTCAATGATGGTTCCTTAGGACAAGGAGTCAACAATCGCCTAAAACGTCAGCAATTTACCTTAACCATTGAAGCTGATTTTCAGGCCACCCAAACAATTCTTCAAGATTTAGAGCGACTACAACCCCTATTACTGATTAAAGGATTAAGTTCTCAATTGTCTGAAGAAAAATCTAATGTCACACAAGGAGGAGGAGAAACCATTGCCCCAGGGCAAAATCAGCTTAAAACAAGCTTTAGCCTCGATGCGATCTTGCCCTTAAGTCAAGAAGAATTGACTGACTTGGCCACGAAACCGGAAGAAGGGGAAGGGAAAAAGGGCGAAACTGACAACAACAAAGAAACAGATCAACAGAAAGAAACCAAACCGTAAATTGTAGTCTTAGACTGCAATCATTAAAAAACGTCACTAACCCATTAGTTGACCATTGTGTGAAGAGGAGTGAATTGTGAACAATTATCGTTACCCGCTTATTACCAGTGGAGCATTCTTGATGCTCCTAAGCAGTCAGCCCTTGATGGCACTCAACCCAACCCCAGCGGCTCAAAAAGCCGTTTCTGAGGAATTGAGGACTGAAATAGCCTTATCGTCATCTACAACTGCTGATCCTGAAATTGACAGGGCCTCAGACATCGCCAGCCAACTTTTTAAGTCGCCAGAAGCCGTTGAAGGGTCGAAAAAAGAAGCGATCGCGCCTGTAAATAGTTCCCCAGTGGCCCAGTTGCCCACCTATTCCCCCCCTCCCCCTACCTATTCGCCTCCTGGCCAAACCTTTCAAGCTCCTGGCTCTAACAATCCAGGGGTTTTGGTTCCCAACCCCGAAGTGCTAATAAAATCTAACGGGGGTTCGATCCCTGATAGCTTACAACCCACCATGCCCGTTGCGCCGACTTTACCACGGGCGATCGCTCCACCGGTGGGAGACATGGCCATTTCTAATATTAATGCCGGGGCCAGTCAAATTGACTTAGGCAGTTCTGCCATTGTGCCGCGTTTGGTTTTACGACAAGCTCCTGCTAGAGAAGTCTTAGCCGTATTAGCCCGTTATGCAGGAATGAACCTAGTATTTACGGATCAAGCAGGGGGTGGAAAAGGCCAAGGCCAAGGGGCCCAAGCTGGACAAGGGGCAGAACCGACAGTCTCCCTTGACTTAGAAAATGAACCAGTTCAAGACGTATTTAACTCGGTGTTGATGATTTCTGGATTACAAGCCAACCGCCGAGGACGAACAATTTTTGTCGGTTCCCAATTACCCCAAGCGGCCCAAAATTTAGTCAGTCGCAGCTTACGCCTCAATCAAGTTAAAGCGTCTAATGCCGGGGTCTTTTTAGCCTCTCAAGGGGCAGAATTTCAACGTCTCGTCACCCAAACGGAAGATATTATCGATCCCCTCACCCAACGGGTGATTGGACGGCGAGAACTGCCTGGGGAACTGCAAGCCCTTCAGTCTCAATCACCGGAAGGGTCTATTGCTCCTATGCTCCTGACAGGTTTAACTGTCTCATCGGATGACCGTTTGAATACTATCACCTTAGTGGGAGAGCCGCGCCATGTACAAGTGGCCACCTCTCTATTAACTCAAATGGATGCCCGTCGTCGCCAAGTAGCGGTGAATGTGAAGGTAGTTGATGTTACCTTAACCAATGATCAATCTTTCAGTAGTCAATGGTCTTTTGGCTCTGGGGATGCTTTTATTGTGCAGGATAATGGGGCGGCGGTTCTCCGATTTGGGGGAACCAGTCCCACCAATAGCTCCGAAATTAATGGTGCGCCCGGACGAGTATCGAATCCACCCGCAATTCTTAACCCCTTTGGCGATGCTAATACCTTTATTAATCCCAATAGCTCCATTATTGTGCCAGGAGTAGGGGTCGGAACGGTGGTTATCGATCCCGCCACAGGACAATTGCTCTCAACTCCGGCTGATGCCCAATTTTTTGGCCGAGTTGCGGGGATCTCGATGGACCCTACCATTGCCGGGATTACTGACATTACACCAGGAACGGCGAATACTTTTAACTCATCTTTTGACCCCGTAACAGGGGCCAGAACCTTTACCATTAGCCCTGGAACGGTTCCGACGGCAACGGGTGCGCTTCCCAGTTATTTTCAATTTCCTAAGCGATTTCTGGCCCAAATTGAAACTACTATTCAAAGTGGCAATGGGAAGGTGTTAACTGACCCCACCTTAGTCGTTCAAGAGGGACAGGAAGCAACGGTTAAATTAACCCAGAAGGTGATTGAAAATATTACCACCCAGGTTGACCCTCTCAGTGGGGTGAGAACCACCACCCCCGTTTTACAGGATGCAGGACTGACCTTAACCATCAACGTTGATAAAATTGATGATAATGGCTATATCAGTTTAACGGTGAGTCCTACCATTGCTTCTGTTGGAGATGTTCAACAGTTTGATAGTGGTAGTGATGGGGGTACTAATAACTTATTCCTTCTCAATCGTCGGGAATTGACTTCTGGGTTAATTCGTCTGCGAGATGGCCAGACTTTGATCTTATCAGGGATTATTAGTGAAGCGGATCAGACTGTTACTAATAAAGTACCCTTATTAGGGGATTTACCTGTGATTGGGGCCCTATTCAGAAGTCAACAGGATAGTAGCCAACGCACTGAGGTAATTGTGTTGTTAACTCCTCAAATTCTCCATGACAATGGCCAATGGGGTTACAATTATCAACCTGGCCGGGGAACGGCTGAAGTGTTGCGAGATCAAGGATTTCCGGTTCAGTTAATTCCTTAATGTCTGGCAATTTATGGTCAAAATTGGTGGGGGGTATAATGTTTTATGCCCCTACTCTAAAAAAATAGTTCACGTTTGCTAGTAACACATTTTTGAAGATTTTTGACACTCCACTGGCTAAAGCCGAGTGGATTCTCGGTTCAACGAGGTAGCTTGCCCCAAAAGAATTGCTTCTTCTAACGTAGAGGCCACCTCTCCCCAAGCTTGAAATCCTGTATGTCCTACAGTATTTAATCCGAATTGAAGGATGTTGATTGCTGCATTCTCGTCCCTGTCTAGGTTACACCCACATTTACACTGGTGTGTTCGTGTAGAAAGAGACTTATATACGATGATTTTTTACTAGATTTCTTATTCTTAAATCCTCGTAGGCAATCACATCGTTAGGAGGTTTTAAACCCAAGTTTTCGATAACAAAAAAAACGCCACCTTAAAGGTGGCAATTTTTATCAATGAATGATAACTTAAACCCTAAACATCATAGTAAAGAGCAAACTCATAAGGATGAGGACGTAACCGCATGGGGTTAACTTCATTATCAAGTTTGTACTCGATCCAATTTTCGATGAAATCTTCCGTAAAGACTCCGGTATCAGTTAAGAAACCATGATCCTTTTCTAAGCATTCTAAAGCTTGTTCTAAGGAACCAGGGGTCGAAGGAATTTTGCTGAGTTCTTCAGGGGTGAGATCGTAGATATCTACGTCTAAAGACTCTCCGGGGTCAATTTCGTTCTTAATGCCGTCAATACCCGCGCATAGCATCGCTGCAAAGGCTAAATAGGGGTTACAGGTGGCATCAGGACAACGGAACTCTAACCGTTTTGCTTTGGGGTTAGGGCCCGATAAAGGAATACGAACAGACGCTGAACGGTTTCCTTGGGAATAAGCGAGGTTAACGGGGGCTTCAAACCCAGGTACGAGACGCTTATAAGAGTTGGTGGTAGGGTTGGTTAAGCCTAACAAAGCGGGGGCGTGTTTTAAAATGCCACCGATGTAATTTAAGGCCATTTTGCTCAAATTGGCATAATTACCTTCCTGCCAGAATAAGGGTTGTCCTCCCTTCCAGATAGACTGGTGGACGTGCATTCCTGAACCATTATCGTTAAATAAGGGTTTGGGCATAAATGTGATGGTTTTGCCATACTTCTTAGCCACGTTTTTGATGACATATTTGTAAGTCATCAAATAATCAGCCGCTTCTACCAGAGTCGCAAAGCGGAACCCTAATTCATTTTGTCCCCCAGTGGCTACTTCGTGGTGATGTTTCTCAATGGGAACCCCACATTTAGCCATGGTTAACAGCATTTCTGTCCGCATATCCTGGCTGGTGTCAGTAGGGGCCACAGGGAAATAACCTTGCTTATAACCAGGTTTATAGCCCAAGTTACCGCCTTCTTCTTGCCGTCCCGTATTCCAGCGTCCTTCTACACTATCGACGTAATAGTAGCCTGTGTTTTCGGTTTGGTCAAAACGTACATCATCAAAAATGAAAAATTCTGCTTCTGGGCCAATAAAAGCGGTATCACCCAGACCAGTGCTTTTCAGGTATTCAACGGCTTTCCCTGCAATGGTACGGGGGTCACGACTATACCATTCTCCCGTGCGAGGTTCTTTGATCCCACAAATCAGACTGAGGGTGGGTTCTTCATAAAAGGGATCGATCCACGCAGTTTTGGGATCGGGAACCATCATCATGTCAGATTCATTAATGGCTTTCCAACCCCGAATACTCGAACCGTCGAAGGCAACACCATCAACAAAAGAGTTTTCGTCAATTTGATCGTAGTAGAAAGAGCAATGTTGCCAGGTTCCTGGCATATCAATGAATTTCAGGTCAATGATTTTAATGTCTTGGTCCTGAACCATTTTTAAGATTTCTTGGGGCGTTTCAGCCATGGAAGACTCCTTCGGGTGTCAATATATATTTAGCCTCAAATCACTGATGGTAAAGATACCTAACCAGATGGTTTGTATAGTAGGATACGGATTTTATAGATCAAATCTGTAAACAATACTAAATTTTGCAGAGGCTTGGCCCAAATTGGGAAAAATTTGGGTTTTCTGTAAAGAAGTGTATCAAAAAGTTAACGATTGCGAAAGAAAGGACGACTTTGTTAGACAATTTCGCTTGGGGTTCATCCCTGTGGGATTATAAATAAAAAGGAACATCTGGCTTCCTGATAAGCCATAAAAAAAATGTCGTTGGGAGAAAACTTTAATGCGAGATGCTGTCACTAACCTAATTAGAAACTATGACGTTACGGGCCGTTTTTTAGATCGCGATGCGATCGCTAGTCTCAAATCCTATTTTGAGTCAGGAACCGCCCGAATTCAAGTTGCTGCCCTCATTAATGGGAATTCTGCTGATATTGTCAAAGGGGCCGGCCTTCAACTGTTTGAGGAGGTTCCAGAGTTAATTCGTCCCAGTGGTAACGCCTATACTACCCGCCGTTATTCGGCTTGTTTACGGGATATGGATTATTATCTACGCTACGCTAGTTATGCCTTGGTAGCGGGTGATCCCAATGTCCTCGATGAACGGGTATTACAAGGGTTACGGGAAACCTATAATTCTTTGGGGGTTCCCATTGGGCCAACGGTTCGGGGAATTCAGATTATGAAGGAAATGATTAAAACCATGGCCGCTGATGCTGGTATTGAAGATACTTCCTTTATTGATCAACCTTTTGATCACATGACCCGTGAATTTAGCGAAATTTCTCTCTAAGTTCAGTTTTTGAACGGTTAAGGGCGATCGCCTAATCTAGAAGGGCGATCGCTTTTTTATTTGAGAGGTAGGGAAATTTGGAAAAAATTGTTAAACTAGGCTATCTGACCTTGAGTTGGGCAAAGATACTTAAACAGGTTTTCTAGTTCCTGGGGTTATACTGATTCAAAAACTAGGTCCCGCAAGGGATTGTAAAGCCGATGCTCAAAGCACGGGGTTTCTACCCAATTTTCTGATGATGAAAGACCTTTCTCACAAAAAACGGGACTTTGACTTATCTTGTCCTCTTAAAAAGCAACCTCAAGGAAAGCCCCGCTATCGTTCCCTGATAGGTTGGGGTGCGACTGTTTTGGTGATAGGAATGGGTGGGGGTTTGGTTGCGGGGGGGTTGCTCATACAGCGATATCTTTCCCCTCTGGTTGCACAGGAATTGAGTAATTTTCTCAATCGTCCCGTTAAATTGGGTAATTTGCAATCTTTTTCTCTCAACCAAGTCCGTTTTGGGGAAACTGATATTTTAACCACACCTACTGATCCTGCTAAAGTATCTATGTCTGCGTTGGCGATCAGTTATGATCCGATTAAATTTTTTATAGAAAAAAAGCTAGAAATTTCTGTTACTGTTGTCTCTCCTAATATTTATCTTGAACAGGGGAAAGAAGGTAATTGGATCTTAACAGAATTTGATACTCTGAATCCTAATAATCCAATTAAATTAAAAGCTTTACAAATAAAAAATGCTGATGCGGTGTTAGTTTCGCGGTCAATAACGGGGGAAAAACAAGCATCTGTTCAATTAAAGGATTTATCGAGTCAAACAAAGTTTATTAAGAATAATAATAATGATCAGATTCAATTTGAGGTAGACTCCCATTTGGTTAATGGAGGTAATTTTAAGATTTCTGGGGTTGCTGATACTCAAAATCAAGAGGTTAATTTATTGCTGAGAAGTCATCAACTTACGGCAACGGAAATTAGTCGTTTAATTCCCCTTCCTCTAGATTTAACACAGGGTAAACTTGATACGAATTTAGAGGTTAAACTCAGAGGAAATCAATTACCAAGGTTACAAGGAGTGGCAACCCTTCATCAAGTCACTGGACAAGTTGCTAACCTTCCCCAACCTTTCCAAACTCAAGGACAATTACTCTTTAAAGATAGACAAATTAAGTTTGATGATGTGGTGACTCAGTTTGGGGAAGTTACCGGAGTGGTGCGGGGAAATATTGATCTTGAAAAGGGCTATAATTTAACTGCTAAAACTCAAGCTACTTCTATTCAATCTATCTTTAAAACTATTAAACAAACTGCCCCCCAACTACCACTATCAGGGAATCTCAAAGCTTCTTTGACGGTTCAGGGTGATTTGAATAATCCTGATTTATCGATTGCTCTTTCTAATGATAAAACAACTAAAATTGATCGGGTTAATTTAGAGTCAATTAATGCTAATTTACAACTAACTAAGTCTCATTTAATTGTTAAAGATTTTCAGGCAATTCCCACCCTAGGAGGAAAAATTATCGGGACAGGAAAGCTTGCTTTAAGTCCTTATTCTCCCCAGTTTATAGTTGATATAAAAGGTAAAAATATTCCCTCTGCTTCTGTCGCTAATCTTTATAATAAGACAGTTCCCCTCAACCTGGGTCAAGTTTCAACTCAGATTAATTTGTCGGGAAATTTGAAACAACCAAAGACATTTAAAGCGAAAGGAACTGCTAATTTCAAACTAGCAGGAGGAACAATTAATGCTTATAATTTGACCTATATGGGAGGAAATTGGCAAGGAAATATTATCGCTGATGCTATTAATTTGAATCAATTAGAAATTCCTGTAAACCAAGGAATATTAACGGGACAGTTTCAAATTGCTGGTCAAACGAATCAACCAATTAATGAAAGTTTAAAGGCAACGGGACAAGCTAAAATAATCTTAGATAATGGAGAAATTAACGCGCAAAACTTACAGTTATCTCAAGGGGTTTGGCAAACAAATTTAGGCGTACATGGAGTAAACCTTAACAAAATTGTCCCCAAAATTCCGATTAATGGTATTTTTAATGGTACTTTTGATCTCATAGGCAATCTCAATTCTAACTTAAAGGAAATTCAAGCAAAGGGAGAGGGAATTTTGGCAGTTGGTGGGGGGGAAATTAAAGCCAAAAATCTACAATTACATCAGGGAAATTGGTCAACGCAATTAAGTACAAAAAATGTAACCCTTAATAATTTAAGTAAGCAAATACCCCAATATTTAAACGGTAAATTAAACAGTAATTTAGCTCTATCTGGTAACATTAATTCTCCCTTAGATAGTCTTAAAGGCAAAGGAAACGCTAATTTAGCCCTATCCCAAGGGGCGATCGCGGCGCAAACCGTAACCATAGCTGATGGAAAATTTACCACAACTTTATTAGCACAAGCTATCCCTTTAACATCTTTTTCTTCCCAATTACAAGGCAATTTAGCAGGTCAAATAACTGTAAGCGGATTATTAACAAAAATCTCTCCAGAATATTTACAAGCTAAAGGAGAATTAAGCTTAAGTCAAGGATTATCAAAGTTTAACAGTCCCTTGACGACTTGGGTAAGTTGGAATGGACAACGGTTAACCTTAGAAAAAGTCAGCGCATCTGGTTTACAGGGTAAAGGATGGTTAGACCTCAATTTAGAAGGAAAATCTCAGCAATTAGCTATGATTGACGGATTTTTCCTGGATATTGCCGCAAAAAACTTTGATTTAATCAGTTTACCCCTATCCTCTCCCCTTCCTGGGTTAAATTATGGTGGAAAAGTCGATTTTGATGGAGTGGTTGCGGGAACTCCCAAACTTCCCACCATTAACGGAGAAATGGCCCTAGTTAATGTAAACATAGGAGATATCAAGTTTGAACCTGTATTAACCGGAAATATTCAAGGAAATCCCCAAAAAGGAATTAAACTAGAACTAAATGGCAAAACCGATCAACTTCATCTAGAACTAGATCCCAAATTAAACCCCCTAACCCTAGCCGTCAAACAGGGGAAAATGCAAGCAACCGCAACCCGTCAACAAGAACAATTTATCATTGCAACCAAAGACATTCCCTTACAATTAGTCCAAAAATTCGCCCTAAATTGGCAAAAAACCCCTAATAACCTACTTTCCAAAACTATAGCAGGGGACTTGTCCGGTCAATTTACCGTTAATCTTAAAACAGGGGCGATCGCAGGTCAAGAAGTTGCCATTCTTAACCCCATGATAGGAAGCATCAAAGGAAAACAATTTACAGGGAACTTTCACTATGCTAAGGGAAGTTTAGCCCTAAAAGATGGTCGATTTTCCAGCAATAACAGTCAATATGACCTCAATGGCAAATATACTGCAACCCCCCAAGGGCCCGATCTCGTTGCTAATATAGGCATTAATCAAGGCAATTTACAAGATATCCTAGAAACCCTACAAATTTTTGAATTAACAGACTTAAAACGCGGTCTAAACCAGCCAAACTACGCCAAAGCTGCCGATCTCTATCCCAAACATCCCGAAAACTCCTCCTCCCTTCCTCCCCTTTCAACCGTCGGGACGGATAACATTTCTCTCAGCGATCGCTTGACCCATTTTGCAGATATTAACGCATGGTTACAACAGCAACGACAACAACAGCAAAAAACTTCACCCCTTCCCCCCCTCAAAGACTTACAAGGCAAATTTAATGGTCAGTTGGCCCTTAAATTTGCTCCCAAAACTGGACTAGACGGGAATTTTGAGCTAAAAGGAGAAAATTGGCAATGGGGGACTTATGGGTTAAGTCAATTTCAGGCCAAAGGCAACTGGAAACAGGGAATTTTGACCTTAGAACCCCTAAACTTGCAGTTAGGAGACAGTCAGATCGCTTTTGCTGGCCGCATTGGGGATAAGATGCAACAGGGAACCCTTCAAGTCATCAATATTCCCTTAGAAACGGTGTCAACTTTGGTAGACTTACCAGAAACCGTCAATATTGGGGGACAACTCAACGGAAGCATGAAGTTAGAAGGAACCCGCGACAACCCCCAAGCAGCAGGAAAACTGACGATCAATAACCCAACCATTAACCAAACCCCTTTAGGTGCAACGGAAGGACAATTTACCTATAGTCGCGGTCAATTTAATTTTACGGCTAGTAGTAACTTAGCGCGTCAGAGTGAACCCTTGATCATGGAGGGAACCTTTCCCTATCAGTTTCCTTTGGCCAAAGTTAAACCCGAAAGCGATCGCATATTTCTCAAATTCCAGGCCAGAAATGAAGCTTTAACCCTCTTAAATATTCTCAGCAAAGGACAAATTTCTTGGTTAGGGGGAGAGGGAGACGTACAATTAACCCTATCAGGAAGGGTTGACCCAAAACGGGGCATTCCCACCCAACTGCAAGGAGAGGGTTTAGCCCAGATTAAAAATGCCACCATTGCCGCCCAAATGATGCCCCAAGCCCCCTTAACAAAGGTTCAGGGCAAAATCTTCTTTAATTTAGATCAGATTATGGTTGAGGGTTTAACAGGGCAATTTAGCGGGGGTCAAGTCGCCATTATGGGATCTTTACCTTTACTGACAGAAATCCCACAAAAACAACCCTTAACCGTTCAATTTAATAATTTAGCCCTCAATCTTCCTCAACTCTATCAAGGGGGTGTTACAGGGTCTTTAAACATTGCTGGAAGTGCCTTAAAGCCTAAAATTGGCGGGGATGTTCAGTTATTTAATGGCCAGGTATTATTAGGGGAAGGAATGGCAGAAATGCACCAGCGTGGGGGGTTATTGGGGTCTACAGAATTAACGGGGTTAAGGTTAAGTTTAGGGGAAAAAATTCTGATTACTCGTCCTCCCCTTTTAACCTTTTTAGCGACGGGAGGATTAACCTTAAATGGCACTTTAAACCAACCCAAACCGGAAGGTCAAATTAAGTTAGAAAATGGGTTAGTGAATCTGTTTGCTAGTCAGTTAAGATTAGCAGGGGGTGACAATAATACTGCTCAATTTTATCCCCATAAAGGACTCGATCCTTACTTAGATATTAGACTCTTTGCTGCGGCCACAGAAACCAATCGCCATAAAGGAAATATTGACCCTCTTTCTTCAGAAGTTGAGGAACCTTTTAGTGCGAATAATGATAGTTTACAAACAGTGAGAATTCAAGCAGAAGTGCAAGGGTTTGCTAGTCAAATTACTAATGGTATTCAACTTAGTAGTCAACCGAAAAGAAGTCAGCAACAAATTATTACCTTATTAGGGGGAAATTTCCTGAATACGTTAGGGACAGGAGAGACAACTTTAGGCTTAGCAAATTTAGCGGGAAGTGCTGTATTAGGGCCGGTGCAAGGGGCCATTGGAGAAGCATTAGGACTTAGTGAATTTCGTATTTTTCCCACTCCATTAATTAATGAAAAAGATCGCCTTAATTCTTCTTCTATCGGGGTTGCAGCAGAAGCAGGGGTTAATGTAACTCAAGATTTATCTCTATCAATTCAGAAAATTATGAACAGCGATCGCCCAGCACAATTTGGTCTTCGTTATCGTATTAATGACAGTACAACTTTACGAGGATCAAGTAATTTTTCTGATGATAATCGAGGAAGTATTCAGTTTGAACAGAGATTTTAAAAATGGTTGATTAATTAATTTATACTCAGGGAGTTGTTGAGGTTAATTTGTGGAGATATCTATTTTATATTAGTTTCTGGGTTCCCAGGTAAGGATAACGGTGCATTCAAACCCCGATCATATATAACAATATCCCATTGTCCCGAACGGTTAAACTCAAAGGCAACAAAACGGCCATTACCACTAATTGTAGGATGACGAATTTCTCCGATCAAATCTTGTGTAATATTCTTACCCTGTAGGGTTTGGCGATCATAAATAAAGATATCAGATTTACCTTCTTGCTCAGAAACATAAACAATATATCGCCCGTCTGCACTAATATCAGGTTGATCCTGAACCGTCCCAGGTTGGTTTAGCCCTGGTAAAGACAGCAAACGGCCATTTTGAGTATCGTATAACCAAATACTCCGTTTTCCCTGACGATCAGACGCAAACACTAAATAACGCCCTTCATAGGATAAACGAGGATGTTGTTCCGCTGATGTGCTGTTTAAAGTATTTCCTAAGGGTTGCGTTGGGGGTGTGACAAAAGCACCTTCTGTGCAACCACTCAAGTTAATGGCAATACTACTGACAAGGACTATTAAGGCAACATTAACCCATTTATGATAACATTTCCCTACTTGATGGTAGCAGACAACAATTAACATCATTAAGGCACACTTTACCCCATTGCAAAGCCCAACGCACCAATTCTACCCGATTTTCTGTTTTCGTTTTGGTCAGAATATTGCTAATGTGATTATCTACTGTCCGTTTACTAATGTCTAGTTTCTCAGCAATTTCGAGATTAGTTAAACCTGTAGAAAGTAGGTCAAGAATTTCCATTTCTCGGCCAGATAGGGACGCAGGGGTTTCAAAATTACCACTCGCCATAGGTGTTTTTTCCGTAGTACATTTACTTATTGCGTTCCTTTATTGTAGAGGATAGTTGAGTTTTAGGAGAGATAAGTTGGCAAAATGCAATTGATCACCTGGTGAAGTACCCAACTAAACTTAGTTATAGTTGGGGTACCTCCCAATACAACAAAGATTCAGGGCGATCGCGCTTAGATTAAACGTTTAACCTAAACTGGTTTCTCCTAAATATTTCCGTAAATAAGGGGAAAAAACTTCATAAATTAGGGTCAAAGGTTTGCGATCGTGCCAAAATAAATAATGTCGTCCCCAAAATGGCCCTTTTTCCTGAAAAGCATCTTCTAATACAGAAGAATTACCATAATAAATCCCTTGGATATCGCGGTATAATTCTGTATGCAACCGTGACAGACTTTCCCATATCGGTAAAGAACGATTTTGCAGATACTCATCTACATGGTTTCCATCCCACCAAGACGCAGCATAAGCTAATCTTTGACCAGAAGCTGTCCTTAACCATACCTGTCGCCTTAACCTCGGTTCAGGTATAATGTCAATCTGCGGTGGGGCCCCATCATTTTCCCTACCAATGGGAGACATATCTATCAGATCAACCTCGGTTTTTTCCGTCGTCAACAATTGTAAATGACGAGTCGGGGAACCGTCACCCAATAACAAAATTTGCCACGCAGGGGATAATTGAGAATGGGGTAAGCCTTGCTTTACGAGATCTTCGCCGCCTTCCCAAATAATTTCAAGGGCGTGCCATTTATGGGATAAAGTGCTGCTGTGAGATGGTTTCAGGTTAGCTGTCAAGGTTCTTAATAAAACTTCACTAATCTTTAAGTTTTATCATAGCAAAACCTTAGTTATTTAATCAATAAACCTTAATTGAGGGTTGGGGACTTAAGCGATCGCGTTTGTGTCCCTTTGTTATAATAGTTAAAATTAAAAGATTCAACACGGTTTATGAGCAATTCTGTCCTAGAAACTGTTATTCAGCAAATAGAAAAACTAACACCTGATGAGCAAATATTTCTATCTAAGCATTTAGACAACCTTTGGCAGTTTACAAAGTGCGATCGCAGCAGCACTAGCAGGTGATGAGATTTGGGTGGCTGCGGGGACTTATAAACCGACTACGGGAACGGACAGAACCGCGAGTTTTACCCTGAAAAATAATGTGGGGATTTATGGGGGGTTTGCAGGGACGGAAACTGCCCGTAATCAGCGCGATATTGCCACTAATGCCACGATTTTAAGTGGTGAAATTGGGGCATCAGGGATTGCTGATAATGCGTATCATGTGGTAAGCGCGACGGGTACGATTTCTAATCCTCTGGGTAACAGTTCTATTCTGGATGGGTTTACCGTTGTTGGCGGTAATGCCAATGGTACAACGGGAAATCAAGGTAATGGCGGTGGGGTGTATGTTTCGGGGGCAAGTCCAACCCTGCAAAATATCACTTTCCGTGATAATAATGGGGTTAATGGTGGGGCGTTATATAACGAGTCTGGTAGTAATCCTGTCCTGACTGATGTGTTGTTTGAGTACAATACGGCAACGCGAGGGGCGGCGATTTACGATGATTTGAGTAGTCCCCAGATTACTAATGGCACTTTTCGCCTGAATACGGCGATTAATGACGGGGGTGCGATTTATAACACCAGTAGCAGTAATCCTACTATTGTTGATTCGGTTTTTAGTCGGAATTCTGCGAATACGGGCAGTGGTGGCGCGATTTTTAGTAATCTGAGTAACCCCAATTTGATTAATAGTACCTTGAGTGGTAACGTGGCAGTGACTGGGGGTGCGCTGCATAATGTTTCGAGTAGTGTAGCATTGCGAAATAGTATCCTTTGGGGAAATCAGGATAGTAGCAGTACGGGGAATCAGGTTAATAATGGTTCCGGTGGTAGTGTTACGGTTACGAATAGTATTATCCAAGGGGGAGGGTTTACGGGTGCGACGAATGTTGACCCTCTGTTTGTCAATGCGAAAGCGGATGATTTACGCTTAAAATCGGGTTCTCCTGCTTTAGATGCGGGAGATTCTACTTTATTACCCCTCGATAGTCGAGATTTGGATGGGGATGGCAATACTTCGGAACGGATACCCCTCGATTTGTCGCGTAATACCCGTGTTGCGGGTGCAAATGTGGATTTAGGGGCGTATGAAGGGGCAGAACTCGCTCCTGCGCCTACTCCTGCGGCGATTCGCACTATTTTTGTACGGGCAAATGCAGGGGGAACTAATAATGGTACGTCTTGGGTTGATGCGTTTACGGATTTACAAGGGGCGTTAGCAGCAGCGAAAAGTGGGGATACTATTTGGGTTGCAGGGGGAACCTATAAACCGACTACGGGAACGGACAGAACTGCAACTTTTACCCTCAAAAATCATGTGGAGATTTATGGGGGGTTTGCTGGTTCGGAGACGAGTTTAAGTCAGCGTAATGTTGCCACTAATGCCACTATTTTAAGTGGGGATATTGGGACGGTTAATACTGCGAGTGATAATGTTTATCACGTTGTTACTGGTAGTAATACAAGCAATACAACGATTTTAGATGGGTTTACTATTTCAGGAGGAAATGCTAACGGAGCAGGGACTAATCAGAATGTTGGTGGGGGGATTTTTATCAGCGATGGTAGTCCTATTCTGAAAAATCTGATTTTTGAGAATAACAATGCTACAAATGGTGGTGGACTTTACAACGTATCGGGTGCTAATCCTTTACTGACTAACATCACTTTTCGTAATAATACTGCTACTAATGGAGGTGCTATTTTTAACACCAGTAGCAACTCAACTTTAACGGATGTAACTTTCACGAATAACACCGTTACCAGTGATGGGGGAGCTATCTACAATGCCTCTAGCACTTCCACTCTAACCAATGCTACCTTTACCAGCAATACAGCTTCTAGTGGGGGGGCAATTTTAAATACGAGCAGTAACATTACCCTTAATAATGCTACTTTTAGCAGTAACATATCTAGTTCTCCTAATATTGGAGGCGGTGCAATTTATAGCAGTGGCGGTAGTTCCACACTGAATAATGCAACATTTTCGAGCAATACTGCTACTTCAGATGGAGGTTCTATCTATAACACTGGTAGCAATTTCACTCTGAAAGATGTGGCTTTTAATAATAACACTGCCAGTAGTGATGGTGGTGCAATATTTAGCACTGGTGGTACTTTCAACCTGACTGACGCAGATTTTGTACAAAACCGTGCTACTGCTGGTTTAGGGGGTGCTGTTTTCCTTCAAACTACTGGTGCTACAATCACTCAAGCTGATTTCTTACAAAACCGTTCTGCTAATGGTGGGGCAATTTACAACAATAGCAATAATGTTAGTGTCACGAATGCTAACTTTACGCTGAATATTGCTGATGCTGCTGGTAGTGTAGGTGGTGCTATTTACAATCAAAATAGTAATAATCTACAAGTCATTAATGCTGCTTTTAGCCGTAATAATGCTGCTTCTGCTGGTGGTGCTATTTATCAGTCATCTGACGCTAATGCCTTCATTACATCAACCACTAATATTACGAATAGTTCGTTTAGTGGTAACTCTGCTGGCTCAGGAAGTGTGGTGTTTAGTATAGGTCAAAATAACGTTAATAATAATCTTGATCGCTTTTACAATACCACAATTCGCAACAGCATCATTTGGGGAAATGGAGGAACAGCAATTAGTGATAGCACTTTTTCTACGACTACAGCCACCAACAGCATCATACAAGGCGGACAACTTGGAGGAACAAACGTTGACCCCCTCTTTGTCGATGCCATCAACGACGACTTACGCCTACAAAGCACATCTCCTGCCATCAACGCAGGTAATAACGCCTCCCTTCCCGCCGATACCCGCGACTTAGACGGCGATAGCAACATCACCGAAGCAATACCCTTTGATATTGCCCGAAATCCTCGTGTTAACGGTACAAACGTCGATTTAGGTGCATTTGAATTCGTCCAAAACAGCGCACCCGTCCTCAATGATACTACCTTAACCGTACCCGAAAATAGCCTCTTAAACACCCTTGTAGGCACAATTACCGCCACCGATGCCGATAATAACCCTTTAACCTACAATATCACCGCAGGGAATCCTAACCTCGATGGGGACGGGATTTCCGCCTTTACCATCAATAATAGCGGACAAATTCGCGTAGCTGACCCCGATGACATCGACTTTGAAGTTAACCCCAATAACCCCCTAACCGTCTCCGTCAGCGATGGAACTTTAACCGACACCGCTATTATCACCGTTAACCTCACCAATGTTAACGAAACCCCCAACCGTCCCCCCGTCGCTAATGATGCTACTTTTAGCCTCGTTAAAACCAGTCCCATTAATACCACAGTCGGTACAGTTACCGCGAGTGACCCGGATAATAACCCATTAACCTACAGTATTACTGCCGGAAATTTAGACAGCGATGGGGATAATATTCGGGCATTTAGTATTAGTAATGCGGGGGTAATTACTATTACTGACCCTGACGATATTAGCAGTCAAACTAACCCCTTTAACCTAACAGTTACGGTTAGCGATGGTGACTTAAATGATACGGCTGCTATTACCGTTAATTTAACCAATCCTCCCAACCGTGCGCCAGTCGTTAATGATAGTGTTTTCAGCATTTCAAAAAATAGTGCTAACGGTACAGTTGTCGGAACAATTAACGCCAGTGACCCCGATAATAACCCCTTAACTTACAGTATTACTGCTGGAAACTTAAACACCGATGGCGATACTACCCCCGCTTTTGGTATTAGTAATACTGGCGTAATTACGGTTACAGATGCAGATGATATTAGCACACAAACTGACCCCTTTAACCTCACAATTCAAGCAAGTGATGGCAGTTTAACCGATACAGGACTTGCTGCCATTAACCTGAATAATGTTAACCCTGTCAGCTTCCAACTCAAACTTTATGAAGATAATAATGGTGTAGTTGGCAGTGAAATTACAGGAAATAATGCCATTCTCGGTAACAGTTTCTTCGCAGAGGTTCGCATCGGTGATATTCGCACCAATGCAGCAGGTTTAATCATTAATTCCCTTGATTTTGGCTTTGCTGCGGATGTTGCCCAAAATATCAATAACTTTGCTGATATTGGCAATGTAAATAGTCCCTTAATTACCTCTAATTTCCCCTTATTCCGAGGCGGTACATTAGACAATACTAACGGATTAATTGATAACTTGAGTGGGGGTTCAGTTCCTCAAGCAAGTCAAGGTACTGCCATTGGAATTAATCAATTAGACCGCTTTAGTTTACTACGCTTTAATGTTGTCGGAACACGGGATAATTCCAATTTAACCCTTACATTTGACCCCACTCAAATCGGTTTCGCTGACGGTACATTTGCTGACCCCAATGGTAATCTTAGCTTAACCCGTAATATTATCATTAATGATGCTCCCATTGTGAGTACCATTAATAACGTCAACCTAGCAGAAAGAAGTGCAGTAGGAACCGTAGTTGTCGCCGGAAACTTAGTAGAAGCAACTGATGACGCTTACGGACAAACCCCCACATTTAGCCTTAGTACCTCTCCTAAAGATGGTTCAGGAAATGACCTTTTTGCTATCAATGCTACCACCGGAGAAATTACCTTAACCCAAGCAGGTGCTAATACCATTGACTATGAAAGTGGGGTCACATCTTACAATTTAGGAGTCAAAGCAACTGACGGATTTAAACTCTCGACTGAAAAGGCATTTACTGTTAATATTACCAACGTTAACGAGGGAACAATTGTAGTAGATAAAAATGCCATAACCTTCGGGACAAAACTTTCTCAATACCGTACAGGTGCAACCGATAGCCTGTTTATTCGTCCCAATTTTGCTGACCGAACCCAATTCATTGACATTACTAATACCGCAGTCGGAACAGATGACGTTTTAGCGATTTCGGGTATTACGATTAATGCCACAAATGTCACCACAAATGCCAACTTTAGCAATGGAGATATTTTACTAAATCCTGGAGAAACCCGCCGCATTGCTTTAACTTATGCCCCCACAGCAGCACGACAAAACTTTAATGTTGCTGATGGTTTAGTGATTAATAGCAATGCACAAAATGACTCATCTTTAGATGTTCGTCTCACTGGAAAATCTACCTTTAACAGTGATATTTCTTACGATGGAACTGTTAATTTAAGTGATTTAGTTACCTTGCAAAAACCAGGTTTATTCGGTAGTAAAACAGGACAAACAAATTATGATCCTACTGCGGATATTACCGGAGATGGCAACATTAACCTAGCAGAATTAGTTCCCTTAAATGCAGAATTTGGATTAGTTGTTTAGATTAACTTTGTAGGTTGGGTTGACGAAAGGAAACCCAACAATTCGGGTTAATTATGATGGCTTTTGATGGGTTACGCTGTCGCTAACCCATCCTACAAAATAAAGGTTCAGGTAAAGGTTCATTATCTGCTTCATAAGCAATAATTAGGGATTCTATAGCCTCTTTCCCATTAGCAACAGCTTCCTCATAAGTATCTCCGTGAGTGCGCCAATATTGCCCTGGAAAATCAGGTAATGCTACCAAAAAACAATCATCTTCATCAGACCATTGAATGACCATGCGATATTTAATTTGTTCCATTTTCTTGCCTCCTCTTAACTTCTCGAATTGCTTGTTTTACTTCTTTTTCTTGATAAAGCTTTGCATCTGCACTGTCTTTTCCAGAAACAGTTATTTTACCAGAATATAAAGAATGTACCCAGTTTGTATGACTACCTTTTCCTGGTTTTTGAATAAAACCCATTTGGCGAAGCATTTGCTTTAACTCTCTAACTTTTTTAGGCATTTTTTGTGAATTAATAGAGTTAATCCGAGATTTGTTTGATTTTATCTTTGAAAATTGCTTCTACTTCTTCATAAGACATAGATAAAGGGTAAGGATATTTAGTGGTATTTTGTTTACGACTTATCAATACTTCTAATGCTCGACTAAAAGCATCTTCATTATTTCTTTGTTCAGACATATAAAGACGTAATTCAGCATTTGTCATTTCTTCAAGAGGTTTACTCATGATTCAAACTCCCAATCTCCATTTTCATCAATTAAAATTTCAATGCCTTCATTTATTCCGGCTAAGATATAGATGGTTTTTAGCCTTTTATCATAACGAAATAAATAAATTGATTGATACAAGTTAGAAAGTAACTGACAAACAAATATGGCAGCATCTTTCTGTTTATCAGTTGGCAAGGTAAAACACTCCAACAAATGATCATTTCAACTGTCTAATTGCACTATTATAACTCAGGAGAACAAATTCATGTCAAACTTAACCACTCAATTCAATCTCAGAACCGATAATAATGGCATTCCTGGGACAATTATTAATAGTCCCCTTAATTTTGGTGATAAGTTTTTTGTTGAAGTCTTAATGGGAGATATTCGTCCCGACGCAGTAGGAATTATTAGCAGTAATATTAGTCTTTCATTTAATCCCAATCAACTGCAAAATATTAATAATTCTTTCGATATTGCTTCTCTAAGTAGTCCCCTTTTACCTGCTAATTTTCCTCTATTTAGAACAGGAATATTAGATAATAATAGTGGAACAATTACTAATTTAGGTGGGGCAGCTTTCCCTAGTATTAATTTTGGTTCACCCATAGGAATTAATCAATTAGATACCTTTAGTCTTCTTATGTTTGAAGTAGTTGGAGAAGAAAATTCAATCATTACTCTAGATATTGATTTGACACAAACAGGTTTTAATGATGGAACATTGGCTAGTCAGTCTCCAAATCAAAATCAATTTACTCAAGATATTATAATTAATAATACTCAATCTGTGCCTGAATCTTCAAGCATTTTTGGAATCTTATTAATGGGGATTTTGCTGATGATATCTGCGCTTAAAAAATTTCCAGGTTGAACCGTAAAAAACACATGAAAAATGCTACACTGATATATAGCAGTCCTATTTCAGTTGTGAGAGAAATATCTCAGAATAGGGGTCGGGGCTTAGGGAATCTTACAAATCATTTAGGATTGCTATATAATAACTCTTGATAAACACCGATAATTTTAGTCAAAGATGTAAAAAAATGAATGTTCAACTTGTGGAATCTTTAGTTAATGCAATTAAATCCTTGTCCCTCGAAGAACAGGAATTATTAGGAAAAAAACTTAAAGATCACCCCTCTTGGGAAATTGCATTAGAACGAATTGACGCAACTCGAAAAGCCATTTATGAACGTCGTCAGGGAAAACCATTTGAAAACGATGTTACTGAAATTATCCATCAAATGAGAGAAGAAAGAGATCGACAATTGATGGAAGGAATTATTAATGAATAGAGAAAATAATGACTAATAAATTTATTTGTGTTGATTCTAGTTTTATAGTTCGACTAACAACAGTTGAACCTTCTATAACAATATATGGTCAACTTTGGCAAAAATGGATGACTGAAGAATATTTAGTGATTGCGCCAACTTTATTGTGTTACGAAGTTACTAACGTATTTCATCGTATGAAAAAGCTGGTCAAATTTTAGATACAGAAACGCAAACCCTCCTTACAGAAGTCTTAGATTTACCCATTCAATTTCATGGAGATTATTACCTCCATTACCAAGCAATAGAAATTTCGCAAACATTGAGTCTTCCTGCTACTTATGATGCCCATTATCTGGTATTAGCTCAACGATTTCAAGCAGATTTATACACTAGCGATAAACGCTTATTTAACAGCGTTAAATCTTCTCTGAGTTGGGTTCATTTGGTTGAACCGTAACACACACAATAATTAATCAGTGTTAGCATTTTTTCTTTTTGACTTAATCTACTGAAAAATGCTACACTGATATATATGTTAGGATTTATTGCTTTAAATAAACCATCGGGGTTAACGTCTCATGATTGCGTCGCTAGAGTGAGACGACTGTTAAAATTAAAGAAAGTGGGCCACGGGGGAACCCTTGATCCTTTAGCTACCGGAGTTTTACCCATTGCCGTAGGGAGAGCAACCCGTTTACTGCAATTTTTACCGGAAAATAAGGCTTATCATGCCAAAATTCGTCTAGGAATGCAAACTACAACGGATGATCTCGAAGGAGAGGTAATTAAGACGCAACCGGCCCCTAATTTAAGCTTAGAAGACATTCAACCCCTATTAAAGCAGTTTATCGGCAGTATTCAACAAATTCCCCCGGCTTATAGTGCTATTCAAAAAGACGGAAAACGCTTGTATGAGTTAGCTAGGAAAGGGGAAATCGTAGAAGTTCCGGTAAGAACGGTTGAAGTCACGAAAATTGATATATTAGGGTGGTATCCTGGGGAATTTCCCGAATTAGACTTAGATATATATTGCGGCCCAGGGACTTATATTCGGGCGATCGCCAGAGATATTGGCACAAAATTAAATATTGGGGGAACCTTGGCCGGGTTAAAACGCACCGAAAGTTGTGGGATGATACTATCAGAAACAATTACATTAGAAGAACTTAAAATACAAATTGAACAAGAAACTTTTTCCTTAATTAAACCGGAATTAGTTCTACAACATTTACCCATAATTACTCTATCTTTAGAAGAAGGTAAACGCTGGTGTCAAGGTCAAAAGATCCCTATTAATCTTGAATTATTATCTTCAATTATACGAGTTAATGATGAAACAGGAGAATTTTTAGGGATTGGAAATTTAAGGGAAGAAGATGACTATCAATTACTAATTCCCCAAGTAGTTATTAAATTGTACTAGGACATAACAGTGTTATGTCCCTACAATTATCAATTATCATTGCTTCCCTTTTTTTCCACTTAAGAGTCAAAATTAAAGGCGAATTTTCCCAAAATATGGGACTGACATCCCAGGAGTCGATCGCTTAAGCTGAGGTTAATGATAAATCAACACCCAATCATCGGTGTGAGGCAAGGGGAGGCTTAATTATGTTTAACTTAAACTACGGTAAATCAGGCACTTATACAGCGATCGCCCTCTTAATGGGAATTACAGCTATTGTCCCTTTTTATCCTTTACAACCCGCAACAGCGCAATTATTACCTCAACCTAGCAGAAATTCCACACCTAGCAGCGGAACCGTCGCCATTCCCGCAGGAACGCGAATTCCTATGATGTTTGATGATGGAGAAAAGATTTTAGTCAGTGAAACAGAAATTGTCCCACTTACCTTAAAAACCGCCGCCACTGTTCGAGATGGTAACAGAAATGTATTAATTCCCGCAGGTAGCGACGTGGTGGGAGAAATTCGCCCCGCCAGAGGTGGATCTCAATTTGTTTCCCGTGAAATCATCATCAATGGTCAAACCTATCCTTTTTATTCTAACTCTGCCGTAGTGACCACAACAGAAACCATTAACGAAGGGGCCAGTATTGGAGAAATTTTAGGGGGAACCGTGGCCGGGGCCGGGGCCGCTGCTATCATTGCCGCAGTAACGGGCGATAATAACATTGATGCTTTAGAAGTGTTAGCAGGGGCCGCGGTGGGAACCTTGGCCGGATGGGGTTTACCCGAAGCTGGAATCATTGGGGGAGGACAACGTGAAGTGATTTCGATTGATCCTAACCAAGATTTAACCGTGACTCTGCAATCAAGTTTTTCTGTTGCGAATAACAACTATCGGGGGAATGGCTATCGTCTCAGCTTCTTCTAAGGTTGTTGAACCAGAATAAAGGTGGCGACGGCGATCAAAAAATAACCAAAGCCTTTTTGTAACTGCTTACCCTCAATGTATTGGGATAAATAAGCCCCAAAAAAGGTTCCAAAGGCTGCAACAACGGTAAAAGATGCCATTAAACCCCAATTTAAGGGAACGGTTCCTAAATAACCCAGAAACCCTGCGAGGGAATTGAGAGTAATAATTAATAAAGATGTACCAATAGCTTCTTTCATGGGGGTATTGCCCAACAAAACTAAGGCGGGAACAATAGCAAAACCGCCACCAACCCCCACCAACCCCGTTAAAATGCCGATGGCTAGTCCTTCAGTGATCAGCCACAGCCAACAATATTGACAGATGGGAGGAGGATACAACTCAGTATCCTCTTTTTTTTCTGGAGATGACAAGGAACCTTTACGAATCATTAAAATGGCGGCAACTAACATCATCACCCCAAATAACGAAAGTTGCAGGGTTTCTGTTATAAAGGGCAAATGAGCTATTTTTGCCCCGCAAAACGCCCCTAACATAGTTGCTGACCCAAATATTAAAGCTTTTTTCAGGTTAACGTTGCCTTTTCGCCAATGGGGTATGGTTCCAATTAAACTAACGGTTCCCACAATAACTAAGGTCATGGCGATCGCAGTTTTGGGAGAAATGCCCATGACGTAGACTAAAATAGGAAGGGCCAAAACCGAACCACCGCCCCCTAATAATCCTAAACTTAATCCAATACAACCTGCTAATAAATGACCGATAATTTGTATCCACATGATGGTTTATTGGTTATTAATTTGGTTATAGGGCAGTTTTATTAAGAGGTTAGCCATCATACAGGTTCCTGAGATTCCTGCAAACATTAATCCTGCCCCAACAAAGCCACTTAAAATTAAAAACCAAGGGGAAATAAACGCGCCTAATATTGTTCCTGTAAAGACTAAAGAACCAGCAACTATTTGTACTTGTCGCATAATAGGAATCGGGGCATTTTTATTGATTTGTGTGGCATATCCTTGTTGTTTCCAAGCATTTAGTCCTCCTTCTAAATGAGTTATTTCGGTGTAACCTGATGCTAGGAGTTTTTGGGCTGCTTGATAGGAACGGTTACTGCTTTGACAATAGAGAATTAATGGTTTATTTGTTGTTTCCTGTTGTAATTCATTGGGATCAAATTGTGATAAAGGAAATAATTTTGCTCCGACAATTCTTTCTCTAGCATATTCCACAGGTTCTCTAACATCAATTAAGGTGATTGTTTTACTATCAATTAATTGTTTAAGAGTTGCGGGATCAATGGTATTAATTGCTTGGTTTTTGTTAACTGTTTGACTCATGATAATCTCCTGATTTTGATTTCTATGAATTCTGTAATACAAGTCTTGCTTGTGACAGCCTAGAAGGCTGTGTTACTTGTTAAAGTTTCAGATATTAGATCCGGTTTCATGATAATATTTGTCCATTCTTCTAGGATAAAATAAGGAATTTTGAGAGTAGTATCGTTGTTTTTTAAGGGTAATTCTAAAACCCAAAAATTGTTACTTTCTAATTGATTCAGAATCGGAGTAAAGTCATATTGTCCGACATTGGGGGCAAAGGCTTCTTTATCATTAGCAAAAATATCAGGGACTTTTACAATCACATTATCCTTTATTTTAATAATTAAGGGTTGAGGATGAGCAAATTCAAAAACATCAGGAAATCCCACTAATCTCAGATTAATTTGAGGCGGTTTATCATCTTTAATTTGTTTGAAAAAAACGATTTGCCAAGAATGATCTGATGTATCTCGCAGGGTTTGTCGAGATTGATAAAGTATAGTATTCGCTGATGTTTTGGTTTCCCGAATTAACGCATAAGCCGGATCTGTTAATAATAAAATTAACCCAACACTCAAAATTAATATTAAAAGTTTTTTCATGATTCCTCCTTATTTAAACAATGTGTATTTTTTAGGATCTAGTAGGGGTTTAACACTGTTAAACCCTGACATCAAACTTTGTTAAACTGAGATCTTGCACCTAGCTTTAAAACCCCGATTTTTTACCAAAAAGTAACGAAGTTAATAGGGTTTCAGTCTTTAAAAATCGGGGTTTTGTGATCGTTTAATCATGGTGCAAGATCTCAGTTAAATCCTGACACAAAACCTTGTTAAACCCTGACATAATATCAACAAATTACATTGCAATTTTGCCACAACTTTGATTTGCAGGAACAGCTTCCATCATCTTTTTAGGATTTGGTAAGTTAAGATTATTCATGAAGGTGATAAATTGTGAGCGATCGCGTCCCAAAAAACGAGGATTCCATTGTTTTTCTTCCCCAATAGTCGAAACCGTTTGTCCCCGATAGTCATGGCCAGGATAGACAAAGGTTTCATCAGGTAAGGTAAAAAGTCCCTGCGTCACAGAGTCGTAGAGGGTTCCTGCATCTCCACTTTGAAAGTCTGTCCGTCCACACCCCCGAATAAATAACGCATCCCCCGTTAACACAGCAGTTTGGTTGACTAAATAGGCCAGATGACTGTCCGTGTGGCCAGGAGTTGCGATCGCTTCAATGACGATATTTCCTAATTTTAAGGTTTCCCCATCCCTTAAAAAACGGTCTGCACAGGCAATTTGGGCATTTTCTGGCACAATTCCCAAACATCCCGTTAATTCTCGCAGTTTTCCCGTTCCCGTAATGTGATCCGCATGAATATGGGTTTCTAAACAGTATTTTAGGGTCAGTCCTAATTCCTGCAACAGTTGGCGATCGCGGGGAACTTGTTCTAATACAGGATCAACCAGTAACGCTTCTTTGAGAGTGCGATCGGCGATTAAATAGGTATAGGTCGATGATTCCCCATCAAACAATTGACGAAAGAGCATGGCTTTATCGTGATTTTCTTATATACTTTTATTATACAACTATTTAGTAATATGACAGTGCCTAGGGTTAATTCATGAATTTACCCTACAAAATATTTATTATTGATAATTTTCAAATCTCAATTACAATTTTACCGACTGCATGACCTTCTTCACTATAGGTGTGGGCCGCAATAATTTCTGATAAATTATAGGTGCGATCAATAATTGGGGTAATTTGTCCTTGTTCAATTAAGCGTGTTAATTCAGCTAGATCTTGAGGTTTAGTTTCTGCTAATAAAAATTTTACTTGTTTACTGGAAAAAAAGGCCAGAATATTATCAATAATTAATTGTGAACTGGGCAATAAGGTAATATAAACACCTTGAGATCTTAAACTATTTTTGCAAGCAGAAAAAGAACGGTTACTAACTGCATCAAAAATAATATCGTATTGCTGCCCATTTTTTGTAAAATCTTCTTGAGTATAATCAATTACATGATCGGCCCCTAATTGTTGTACTAGAGGAATGTTTTTGCTACTACAAACAGCCGTTACTTCTGTCTGGTATGCCTTAGCAATTTGCACCGCAAACGTACCTACACCACCCGATGCGCCGTTGATTAAGACTTTTTGACCATTTTTGATATTTGCCTGATCTCGTAAAGCTTGTAAGGCCGTAGAAGCTGCCAAAGGAACTGCTGCTGCTTGCGAGTAATTGAGGTTATTCGGTTTAGGAGAAATGAACTGAGGAGTTGTTACTAAATATTCGCCGTAAGCACCACCAGAATTTGGTTTAACGAACCCATAAACTTGATCTCCAATATTAAAATTAGTAAGGTTTGTACCCACTTCTATCACTTCCCCAGAAAAGTCCGAACCCAAGAACAAAGGAAACTTATTTCCCGTGACAACACGCAACATTCCCCGTCGAATTTTCCAGTCAATGGGGTTAATACTACTGGCAAAAACTTTGATCAGTAATTGTTCGGGAGTGGGAGAAGGTTTAGCTACCTCTGTATATTGTAAAACATCGGGGGAGCCATATTGATGAAAAATTACAGCTTTCATGACAGTCTCTTAAAAAAGATTCTACCTATGTTAATTTTAGCATTTTTTTGGGCATTCTAAAGGTAAAAGCTCCAAGACGTTACATTATTTTTTTTCAAAGTTAACGCTATGCTAAAAATTAAGCTGTTTAATTCACAACATCCCCTAGAACATCAGGAACTAGAATTAAGTGATCATCGTCTTAAAGATGATGGTTGTTTAATTGGCACTTCTCCTACTTGTGGTCTTGTACTTCCCAGTATAAAAATCAAAGAAGTTCATGGCAAGTTATTTACAGAAAAGGGACAATATTTCTTCCAAGATATTACAGGAGAAAGTAACACCCAATTTAATGATGAAATAGTTAAAACTGAGCAGTCTTATCCTTTAGAAACTGATGATATTATTCGCATTGGTGAATTTGTTTTAATTGTTGATGGACTTCCTGTTAAAAAGAAATCCCAATTTAGTAAAAGGAAAGACAAAAAAAATCAAGACAATAAACCTGCTAATAAGCGAACTTTACAAAATATTAAATCTTTAACTAGAAGAAACAGTCGTACTCAGGAAAAAACGGCTGAAACTTCAATAAAATCTGCTGATAAATCAACATCTCAAAAGACAGCAGTTACTCAAAATAATTTATCTTCTATTGCAGCATCTAAAATTCCTATATTTCCCCAACCATCTGTCACTTTATCTCCTCCTTTACCAACAATAAAAACCCCTGATATTGCTATTTCAAAACAGTCCTTAACTCCTGCTAATTCTTCCCTTGAGCAAACCCCTATTTTAGAAGGAATGAAATGGTGGACAAAGGGAGAATTAACCGTCCGTTGTATTAATATTATTGAAGACACTGAGGATGTTAAAACCTTCCGATTTATGGCAGATTCTCCCACATTATTTAATTATAAACCGGGGCAATTTGTCACATTAAATCTTAATATTAATGGACAAATAGTTAAACGTTCCTACTCAATTTCTTCGACTCCTTCACGGCCCCATACTTTAGAAATTACAGTCAAAAGAGTTCCTCCTCCACCTGATGTCCCTAATGCACCTCCTGGACTTGTTTCTAATTGGTTACATGACCATATTAAGGTAGGAGATGAAATCAAATTAACAGGGCCATCTGGTAAGTTTACTTGTGTCGATAATAACGCGGTTAAACTGTTATTTATTTCCGCAGGAAGTGGTATTACTCCGATGATGTCTATGTCTCGTTGGGCTTTAGATACTGTTGCAAATCGAGACATTGTTTTCTTACATAGTGCGAGAACTCCTCATGATATTATTTACCGCAAAGAATTAGAAGCAATGACAGCAAATCATGTTAATTTTCATCTCGCATTAACCATAACTCGCGCTGCTATTGGGGAACCTTGGTGGGGGTTTACAGGCCGTTTAAATGAGGTTTTATTACCTGCTATTTGTCCTGATTTTAAAGAACGAGTTATCTATGTTTGTGGCCCTGATGGGTTCATGAAAGGGGTCAAAAATTTGGCTGAGAGTTTAGGGTTTCCTATGAACAATTACTATCAAGAAAGTTTTGGGGGTGCTAAGAAACAAACTCCTGTATCTTCTGAGTCTAAAAATGGTCATTCTGCGGTTGTAATACCAACCCCTTCTATTACTAAAAATGGTCATTCTCCTGCACCTAAACCTGTTTCCTCTCCTGTTGTAACTAAGTCTTATCCTGTGGTATTTTCTCAGTCAGCTAAAGAAGTTATGTGTGATGAAACAATGTCTTTATTAGATTTAGCTGAACAGGAAATGATTGAGGTTGACTGTAGTTGTCGGAGTGGGGGATGTGGTAGTTGTAAAGTGAAGAAATTAGAGGGAGAAATCCACTATGATAGTGATCCTGATGGTTTAAGTGCTGATGAGCAAAATGAGGGCTATATTTTGGCTTGTATTGCTCATCCTAAAGGACGAGTTGTGATTGATGTTTAACATCATTAATTAATCTTTGGTAGGGGTCAACGGCCGTTGAACCCTACGATTTTCTGGGTATAATTTTAATCATTAAACTTAAGTAAAATGACGACGAAAACGAGCATCAAGATGATGTTTTTTTTGTTGATTACAGGGTTGACAAAGGGTTTGTAAATTACTCATATCATTACTACCTCCTTTTGCTAAGGGAATAATATGATCAATATTTAAAATGGTTTCTTGTTGTTTTTTACCACAACTTTTACATTGATAGTTATCTCGTTGAAAGATATAATCTCTGACTGATTTTGGTATAGGTATTCTGGGAGTTTTAGTCATTGGTTTTATTTTTATTATAAATGATGTAGTAAGGTGGGCATTGCCCACCCTACAAATGTTTATGGATACAATAGTTTAAGATTGATTCATCGATTGACGAATATCATCTAAGGGTGATTCTGGTTCGTTGATTTCAGGTTCATCAGGAATGAATTCTAAGGTTATTTTAAGTCTTATTTTACCTTTTTTCCATCCGTTAGAACCTACTTTTAAAATCTCACAGTCTTTGCCATTTGTTAGCCACTTATAATTGTTAGTAGATCGATTTTTATAATCATAAATTTTAGCGCACTGTATTCCTGATTTCTCTAAATATTCAACTAATTTATTAGATAATTCACCTTCTAAAAAAAGGCGAATTATATTTTTAAATTTAGAAATTTTACGCATTGAATCAGCACCAAAAGCAATCACATCATCATCATTCTCTAAATACTCATTATGATCACAAACTCGATTATTACTCATGATAAACTCCTAAAAAACTTTGTGTATTTGAAACTTTGCACGGGTTTAGTAGGGTGGGCATTGCCCACCTTAAAAACGACAACCTAAATAATATTCAACACCTCACTATTTTCACTATTCCCATTACCATTACTCACAGAATTATCAACAGTTACAGCCTTAACAACATAGTCTTTTAACTGTAAATTTTCCTCACCAATTAAGGGTAACTGACGATCATAAACCTGCATTGCTTTGAGACATTGATTAATGCCTAAAACTGCCTCATTATATGCCTCAATTTTCTCCTTAATTTCTCCTTGTAAACGCAGATTTTTATCAATCTTTTCCTGTGCTTCCTGTTCCAAAGTTTGCCCTAAATATTCCCTTGCTTGATCATAATGCTGCAAAATCATATCTGCTTGTTGATCTGCCATAGGTAATAATTGACTTTTCAGAGTTTCATTGATGGTTTGACGGAAATATTTACGGATGGTTGCTGATACTTTTGGCTCAAAATCTAACTTCAATAATTGACGAATTGCTGGTTCAGCTTCCACCATACTGCTACAGTCATAACCTTGGGAAGTTTGCTGTAAAGTTTGACGAAATTGATAGATCGAAAATGTATTTTCGTCATAAAACCTTGGACTTTCTCGTACATAGCGATCGCATTCAACTTTAGCCTCACTTACTAAAGCATGAATTAAGCTAATTTCTACCTGTTTTAATTGGTTTTCTATTCCCCCATCATTGCCCAATAAACGGTATAATTTACGGTAATATTCGGTTTGTTTGACCCGATCTAATAAACGTTGACAAAAAGCATTAGTTAAAGTTTTAACACCCTCAACTAAAACATTCTCTAACTCATTAGCGAGGTAATATAAGGCCTCAACTAAAATGGCAATTAAAGGCACAGTGGCATTGCGTGGATGACTTAAAGCAGCGTTGCGATGGGCATTTTGAACCGAAAAAGTATTCACTAATTCATCAAGACGACTAACCATTCTTGCTTTAAGTTTTTGGAAGTCTTCTTCAAATAAATTGTCACCATTGACAATGATTTCATTGACTTCATTGGCAATATAATTTTTAAATTGTAGTCCCACTTCTTGTAACTCATGATTTAACCGAGTTAACTCCTGTGCTTTCATGGCATCAATTTCACGGGGTTGACTTTCTAAGTCTCGATAATGATCAAGATAGTATTTCCGTAAAGTAATGCACAAGGGTTGTAAATCATCTGCTAAAGTAGCAAATAATTGAGGTCTTTTTTCTTCTGTTAAATAGCGAGTAATAGAACTGCGAAAATCTTCAATTCCACTATCAACAATTAACTGATTAATCAGAGGTATTCCCCATTCGCTGAGAATGCGGATATAATTCTCATTGGGGGTTTCATATCCATGAACAGATACTTTAAATTCTGTGCGGGTTAACTTACCAGAATTGGCACAATAATTGTTAAATTCACTGATAAATTGGGGGGTTTCTTCTTCTCCTCCCATGCTTTTGACACTCTCAGCAAATAAGGTATCAAGTCCGAAACGGTTACTACTATTAGTATGTTTAATTTGACTACCATAAAACCCTAATAACCCACTGGTTTTATGTAGCCTTGATGTGTCTCGAAATTGACTTTGAATGAGACTATCAAGACGTTGACGCAGTTGGCCATTGTACCAAGTTTCATCAATGCGGTTAAACACATAAAACACGCGATCGCGGATGCCTAAATTAGCCCGCATTTTCTCTAAAAGTTCTGTTTCTTCTGTTGTCATATCCCCCGCAGAAGCAGGTTTTAAGACACAAACAACCGCCGAAGTATCGGGATGCTCAATTTTGCGATAAGCTGCCTCAGCATCTTTTTTAACAGGGGCATCAATTCCAGGTAAATCAACTAAAACGTTACCATCTTTTAAGAGGGGATGATGACAATAATAATCTAATCGTTTTAGTACCGAACTATTGCTACCTCGACGGGCATAACTTGCCGCTTCTGTCAAGTTAGAAAAGTTAAATTGTTCCATGGAATAAGTAGCAGCATTGATGGTATGAATACGATCTCGATTTTGGGTAAAACCTTCTAACAAAAGCATTAATGCTTTGGCTTGTTTTGCTCGTTCCCCTTTACTTTCTCCTCCTTCCTGTTCAATAATTTTCTGACAGCAGTTATTCAAAAGTTCTTTGACTTCAGCTTGATTAATATTGGCAGAATTTTGAAGATTTAAGCGTTGACAAAGGGCTTGTATTTGCTCCCGAATTTCTAATTCACTGAGAAAAGTTAAAACTACCCTTTCTTGTTCGGGTTCGGCATAATAAATATGACATTCTGTTCCTGTTGCGTGACCTTCTGCACTATACAATAATTCCCGTTCTAATAGGGCATTAATTAACATAGATTTTCCCGCACTAAATGCCCCGGCAAAGACGATTTCAAACTGAGGAGAAACCGCTTTTTTTAGAGATGCTTCGATCGCACTTACATCTTGTTGAGAACGCAAAGAAGGTTCCTGATACAAGAGTTCTAGTAAAAGATTGACATGAGTAGATAAATGCTCACATTGGGGAAGACTTTGACTCATAGAGATTATCCAGTTAGTGATATTTCTCTCTTAGAGTTCCCCAATTATGAGTGTAAATCATCATTATGGTTAACTTAATTTAGGTTTATTATAAGCTCTAAAAAGCTTATAATAAGAGGCTAAAGCCTCTACTACCAACTAATGGGGAAAGTTTGGGAAAAACAGTTTAATTCCTCCTGCTGTTAATGCTAGAATAAAGCCAACTACTACAGAACGATTGATAAATTCTTGAGTATCTAAACGCTTACTAACTCCTTTAAGTTCTGCATCAAGTGCTTTAATTTCTCCTGTAAGTTTAGCGTCCAATGTTTTAATTTCTCCTGTCAATTTAGTATCAAGTGCTTTAATTTCTCCCTTGACTGCTTCAATGGAAACTCTAGTCTCAGTTCTAAACTCGCTAACATCTTTTTGAAGATTGTCTAATTTTCCATTAATCTGCCCTAAAATTTCTTCTAAAGAGTAAGTAACGGTAACAGGTGTTTGACTCATCGCATTCTTCTCCCAGTAGATATATCTTTACTATTTATATTATCAATCTATGCTTCCCAAACAAAAAAACCTACCTTAAAACAGATAGGATTTTCAAAAAAATAATTAGGGTTTTCTCTTAGCGAAACATACTACTAACAGAAGTATCTTCATGAATGCGCCAAATAGCTTCACCCAATAAATTCGCCACGGAAAGCACAGTTAACTGTTCAAAACGGTGAGATTCTGGTACCGGAATAGTATTAGTGACGATCACCTCCTCTAAGACACCGCTAGATAGGCGAGAAATCGCCGGGCCGGAAAATACGGCATGAGTCGCACAAGCATACACCTGTCGCGCCCCTTCTTCGCGCAATAATCTCGCCCCTTCTGTAATAGTGCCAGCCGTGTCGATCATATCATCGACTAAAACCGCCGTTTTGCCCTTAACATCCCCGATAAGATTCATCACTTCAGCCACATTATGAGACTGACGACGTTTATCAATAATTGCTAAAGGGGCATCATTTAACTTTTTAGCAAAGGCCCTGGCCCGGGCCACCCCTCCCACATCAGGAGAAACGATCACCAAATCAGATAAATCTTTGGTGGCAAAATAATCCAATAAAACGGGGGAGCCGTAAACATGATCAAAAGGAATATCAAAATAGCCTTGAATTTGGGCAGAATGTAAATCCATGGCCAAAACTCGCTGGGCCCCGGCCTGAGTGATTAAATTCGCCACCAATTTCGCCGTAATGGACTCACGGCCAGCCGTTTTACGGTCGGCCCTGGCATAACCATAATAGGGAATAACTGCAGTAATTTGCCGTGCTGATGCTCGACGACAAGCATCAATCATGATCAATAATTCCATAAAATGGTCATTGACTGGATTACAACAGGGTTGGATTAAATAAACATCACAGCCTCGGATTGATTCTTGAATTTGAACGTATAATTCACCATCAGCGAATCGTTTCCGTACCATAGGCCCAATATCCATCCCTAAATAGCGGGCGACTTCTTGGGCCAAAGGAATATTCGCTGATCCAGAAAAAACACTTAGGCGGTTATTATCTGACAATGATGGCATTGTCGGTTGTAGCGTTAATATAGGGGTATGGCTCACAGCAGACTCTTGACCCTCAACTCACGGCAAACTCTATCATCTCAGGTTTTTGATTGTCTGATCAGATTTTCTTCCTTTCCCGATCATATCGAAATCAGGTTTAAATCAACAAAATTACACAGAGATTTCGGATTTCTGTTGGTATTGTTATCTTTTCGAGATTTTTACCCATAATGGGAGAAGGGAAGGAGCTTAGTTTTAGAATTCCCTTAAATTGCCCAAAAATTAACAGCTAAAAATATAATTAAATTATAGTTAAGGTGGGCGAGGGGACATGAAGACGCTATTAATTGCGGGAACAGATACAGAGGTAGGTAAAACCGTTTTAACCACTGCTTTAGCGGCTTATTGGCAAACTTATTCTAGTCATAAGTCTCTGGGGATCATGAAGCTGATACAGACAGGAATTGGCGATAAAGAGCATTATCAACAATTATTTGGGGATTCTGCTATTGATATTATTACGCCCCTCTGTTTTCAGACTCCGGTTGCTCCTCCCATCGCTGCTGAACGGGAAGAACGTAACATTCCTTTAGACGAGGTTTGGCGGGCTTTGAGTTCCCTACAACAAGCTAAAGATTTTGTCTTAGTCGAAGCAATGGGGGGGTTAGGATCTCCGGTAACTTGGGAGTTGACGGTGGCTGATCTTGCGGGAGAATGGCGTTTACCGACGGTTTTGGTGGTTCCAGTTAAGTTAGGGGCGATCGCTCAAACTGTGGCTAATGTGGCTCTAGCGCGTCAGAAAAAGGTTAACTTGAAAGGGATTATTTTGAGTTGTTCTCATCCTATTTCTGAGCAAGAAATTGCTGATTTTGCTCCGATTAATTTAATTGAATCTTTAACACAAATTCCCATTTTAGGGACTTTACCCTATTTACAAAACCCCCAAGATTTACATAAATTAGCTCAAGTTGCTTCTAATTTAGACTTAGAATCATTTTTATCAATGAATAATTATTAATTATTCATTGGTGAATATCCCGAATTTAGACTAATTTAATGTCTGATGTTTTAGTCCATTTTTGCCATTATTTTTGACATCATACATCAAATTGTCAACCTGTTCTATGGCGCGATCAACTGATTCGGGGGAGGTACGATAGGTAATAGCTCCAATACTAAAACTAATGGGTAATTGTTCTAATTCAATCATTACAAAAAGTTCTTGTTGAATGCGGTTTAAAACTATTTGTGCTGCTTCATAGTCTGTTTCTAATAAGATTAAAGCAAATTCATCTCCTCCCAACCGTGCTAATGTATCTGTCTGTCTAATACTTTTTTTAATAATTTCTGTAATTAATTTTAATAGATAATCCCCTGTGCTATGTCCTAAGTTATCATTAACTTGTTTAAAGTTATCCACATCAAAATAAGCTAAAGTTAAAGGATGTTTATAACGCCCAGAACGATCAATTTCTGCTTGTAATAATTGACGAAAAAATCGCCGATTAATCGCCCCTGTTAACCCATCAGTACGCGCTAATTTTTTTTCTCTTTCATAGGCTTCTTTAAGTTCTGAAAGTAAATAAGTAATCAACAAAAAAATAACCAGTCTTACCCCTGTATTCCAGACAATTAACCAAGTATAGGGATATTTATTAGCAACTAAATCCGCGAAAAACCAACTAAAAGAAGACAGTAGAGAAATCACAATACCAGAACTTCTACTCACAAACCAAGCGACTAAAATAATGGGAATAAAATAAACAATTGATAAAGACATATCAACTCTGATCAGATAGTCAATGGTTCCAATAATAACAACCAGTAAGACTCCCAAGCCAAAAACAAATAACTTGGGTAAAGATTCCAATTCTTTGAATAATGTGATGAGTAACTGCTTCATTTTAGTTGATTTATTTTCCTTAATTTTTTGAGATCTTTTTGATTAGTCTTGACATCAATTGGACGAAAAAAGCAACCAGAATACAATTTTGTTATAATTTTAGAGTAACTACTCCATTAATTATGATAAACTAAATAAGCTACAAACATTAGTTAATTTTTGATAACTATTCTAATTTCCTATGATTTCTCTTAATGAACAACTGATCCATTCTGTTAGTCAAGCTTTAGTCAAAGGGTTTGGCTCTGATTTTAAAAATATTGATCCTCAAGTTGGGCCGGCCAGGGATCTCAGACATGGAGATTATCAAATTAATATTGCCCTTTCTTTAGCCAAAACTTTAGGCAAACCACCAAGAGAAATTGCTCAAATAATTATTGATAATTTATCCTTAGAAAATATCTGTGAAACCCCAACTATTGGCGGCCCTGGTTTTATTAATCTTAAAATTAAACCAACTTACTTAGAAACTCAACTAAAAATTTTACAAAATGATGAGGGTTTAGGGATTAAAAAGATCCCTAATTCTCCCAAGATTATTGTAGATTTTTCTAGCCCCAATATTGCAAAAGAAATGCACGTCGGCCATCTTCGATCTACTATTATTGGTGATTGTATTGCCCGCACCTTAGAATTTTCTGGTTATGATGTATTAAGACTCAATCATGTAGGAGACTGGGGGACACAATTTGGGATGTTAATTACCTATTTAAAAGAGGTTTATCCCGATGCTTTAACTGAAGCAGACGCTTTAGATATTGGGGATTTAGTTAACTTTTATAAGGAAGCAAAAAAGCGGTTTGATGAAGTTCCAGAATTTCAAGAAACTGCCAGAGAAGCGGTTGTAAAATTACAATCAGGTGATCCCGAAACTCGTCAAGCATGGCAATTACTTTGTGAACAATCTCGCCGAGAATTTCAAGTAATTTATGATCGTTTAGATATTAAATTAACTGAGAGAGGAGAATCTTTTTATAATCCCTTTTTACAGGATGTAATTAAGGATTTAGAGCAGCAAGAAATCTTACAAAAAGATCAAGGAGCGCAATGTGTTTTCTTAGAAGGATTTACGAATAAATCTGGTGATCCTTTACCTCTTATTGTGCAGAAATCTGATGGGGGTTATAACTATGCCACAACAGATTTAGCAGCCCTCAGATATCGTATTCAAAAAGATGGGGCAACCCGCATTATTTATGTCACAGATTCTGGACAATCTAACCATTTTGCTCAAGTTTTTCAAGTAGCAAAAAGAGCCAATTTTTTACCAGATACTGTAGAAATAGTTCATGTTCCCTTTGGGTTAGTAAAAGGGGAAGATGGTAAGAAATTAAAAACCCGTTCCGGTGAAACTATTAAGCTTAAAGACTTATTAGATGAAGCGATTAATTATGCGCGTAAAGACCTAGAAAATCGCTTAAAATTAGAAGAAAGAACCGAGTCTGATGAGTTTATTAATAATGTGGCTCAAGTAGTAGGAATTAGCGCGGTTAAATATGCAGATTTAAGCCAAAATCGTCTCAGTGACTATATCTTTAGTTATGACAAGATGTTAGCTTTGCAAGGCAATACGGCCCCCTATATGCTCTATGCTTATGCGAGAATACAAAGTATTAGTCGGGAAGGAAATATTGATTTTGAAAAGTTAGGAGAAGATGCACAAATTATGCTTAAAGAAGATACAGAAATTGAGTTAGGAAAATATCTTTTACAACTCAATGATGTAATTAAAGAAGTCGAAAAAACCCTATTACCTAATCGTCTTTGTGACTATTTATATGAACTCAGTAAAAAGTTTAACCGTTTTTACGAAAATTGTCCGGTGTTAAAATCAGAAGATGCCTTAAAAACATCCCGTTTATTGTTGTGTGATTTGACAGCAAGAACCCTTAAATTAGGTTTATCTTTGTTGGGAATTTCTGTATTAGAAAGGATGTAATAATTAAGAATTTTGTAGGGGTTTAACACGGTTAAACCCTTTGATATAATTCTCTAGTTTTTAAGCTGTTAAAAATTTAATGGAATTTTTAGTTTTACTTAAATCATAATTTAGAAGTAACTCTATATTTGTTAAATTTATGGCCGCATCATCTCGGTGGTCTTTCCTTAAAAAAGAATGGACATTATTCCGTCAACTACGAAAAAATGTCAGTGAAGAAAAAATCTCAGAGAATACTTTATCTGAGAGTTTCATTCAGCAAATTTTAGCCAGTAACTTCTCTATTTTATTAATTCTGGCTACAGCGATCGCAACTTTTGTATTGATTTCTAATAGTGCTGCTACTATCATTGGTGCGATGATTAAGTAGTCGGACATAAATAAACAGCACTGTATTAAGAAATATCAACTAAACTGAAACCCTTACCTGTTCCCTATTCCCCGTTCCCTGTTCCCGAACCTCACAGTTAACTTTAAATATGTCCGACTACCCCACTTTACTCGATTTGGGAGTGGCGATCGCAGCGGGAACAGCCGGAGGCTTTGCATCAAATAAAGAGGGCATAATATTATTATGCCCCTACAAAATGATTGAAAAATGTAGGGGTTTAACACTGTTAAACCCTGATCTATCCTTACTCCCATTCAATAGTTCCTGGGGGTTTAGAGGTAATATCATAAACCACACGATTAACCCCTTTCACCTCATTAACCATGCGGTTAGAGATGGTTTCTAATAAATCATAGGGAACCTTGGCCCAGTCTGCTGTCATACCATCTTCACTGGTAATTAACCGTAAGACGATCGGATGAGCATAAGTGCGCTTATCTCCCATCACACCGACGCTACGGACGGGTAAAAGTACCGCAAAAGCTTGCCAAAAATCATGATACATCCCCTGCTTAGCAATTTCATCCCGCACGATAAAATCCGCATCCCGTAAGATGTTCAACCGTTCTGAGGTAACTTCCCCAATGATCCGAATGGCCAACCCAGGGCCCGGAAAGGGATGACGACGGACAATTTCTTCCGGTAAACCAATGGCCCGGGCAACTTTCCGCACTTCATCCTTAAATAACTTGCGGAGGGGTTCAACCAGCTTAAACCGGAGATCTTTGGGCAGTCCCCCCACATTATGATGGCTTTTAATCTTAACGGCTACCCTTTCCCCTGTTTTGGGGTCAACATTGGTATCGGCCGACTCGATCACGTCAGGATAAAGGGTTCCTTGGGCCAAATAGTCAAAGGGCCCCAGACGTTTAGACTCTTCTTCAAAGACTTGGATAAATTCATGGCCAATGAGACGGCGTTTCCTTTCAGGATCTGTCACTCCCTCTATTTGCTTTAAGAAGCGTTCCCGCGCATTGACATATTGAACGGAGATATGAAACTGACGATCAAAAATATCGACCAGTCTTTCTGGTTCCCCTTTCCGCATGAACCCCTGATCGATAAACATACAGGTTAATTTATCGCCGATCGCCCGATGAAGGAGAAAGGCTAAGGTTGAGGAGTCAACGCCTCCAGAAAGGGCTAATAAGACCTTTTTATCCCCCACTTTGGCCCGAATTTCTCGGATAGTTTCCTCGACAAAAGCTTCTGTCGTCCAAGTGGGTTCACATTCACAAATATGATAGACAAAGTTCCGAATTAGGGCAATACCACCGATGGAGTGAACCACTTCAGGATGAAATTGCACCCCAAACAGTTTCTTCTCATGGTCGGCGATCGCCGCACAAAGGGTATTTTCCGTATGGGCTAAAATTTCAAAATCTTGGGGGAGACGGGTACAGGAGTCGCCATGACTCATCCACATCGTGGAACCATCTTCGACATTGGTTAGTAAGTCGGTGGGATCGTCAATAGTCAGGGATGCTTTACCATATTCCCCTCGTTTGGCTTTTTCGACTTTGCCTCCCAATTGTTTTACCATCAATTGCATTCCATAGCAAACCCCTAAGATGGGGATACCCAGTTGCCAAATTTCTGGATCGCATTGTGGGGCGAGATCGTCATAAACTGAGTTGGGGCCACCTGATAAAATAATCCCTTTCGGGTTAATTTGGCGCAGTTTTTCGGCAGTGGTTCGATAGGATAATACTTCTGAGTAAACTTGAGTTTCTCTGATGCGACGAGCAATTAATTCTGAGTATTGAGAACCAAAGTCAAGAATGACAATAATTTGGCCTTTTAGACTTTGTTCAAGAGAGGTTGTAGGTACAGTCTCTGAGTTTTGGGGAAGGGAAGGGGTTTGGGTAGTCACGTTTCAACAATTCAAGCAGATAGGGATTAATCGGTCAAACTTTGCTAAGATTACAACCTACTCAAAGTAGATCTTCTATTCTGGTTTGTCGTGGAATAGAAAGATGATCGGTTTAATAATTAAAATTAAATATTCTGGTTATTATAGCATTATTTTGAGAATTAGTTGACATTTAGTTATGACCACCTACTTATTTTATTCTACTTCTTTCTATTTTTTTCTACAACCAGGAATGATTAACTTGTTTAAATTGCTGACATTTTGGGACTGACATCCTCTTTAAGTTCCCTGTATCATAAATATAGTTTAGGCAATTAAAACCACTAATTTATAAACAATTTTTAGGAGAGATTTTAATGTTTTTAACTTCTGGGAAAGTTTTTGGTATTCTCCGAAACTACCTAATTCTTGCTTTATTTGTTATGTTCATTAGTTTGGGATTAACTGATATTTTTACTAACCCTAACCGCCTCAAACAGCAACAGCATCTCGATTATTATGGACGCTATTTTAGTGCGGGTTTAGTCAATAAGTTACCAACGTTATTCCGTTAGTTAAAGTTTACCATCCTTGTTTCTCTTATAAATAACCCTCCTATTTGTGAGGGTTTTTCCTTATCTTAATAAGCGTTTAATCCATTTTAATTTAGCTGAATAGGGAGGAAAATCTTACGCTTTTTAACCCATTTTTTAAAATGTTTTAAGGTATGATTTATATCATAATAATTAATGAGTAGTCTTGCTAAAATTAGATAAACAATATTCAATACCTTTATCTAACAATTGATGTCCTTGTTCTACTGTTTCAATACGAGACACCTGCTCTCTCAATTCTGATGCACCAGGGAACCCTTTACAATACCAAGTTAGATGTTTTCTTCCCTGATAAATTCCCCGTTTTCCTTTATATTCCCATAACCCTTGTAGATGTTCTTTCGCACATTCTAACCGTTGAATTGCTGTCGGAGAGGGTAAAATATTTCCAGTTTGTAGAAAGTAGTCAATTTCTCCCACTAAAAAAGGATAACCGAGGGTTCCTCTAGAACACATTACCCCATCTGCTCCTGTCATTTCTAAACACTTTATTGCTGCTTCTACTGAAAAAATATCCCCATTAGCAATAACAGGAATAGTCAAAATTTCTTTAACTTTTTTAATCCATTCCCAACGGGCCAAACCCTGATAACCTTGGGCGCGAGTTCTCCCATGAATAGTTAACATAGATGCTCCAGAATCTTGCATTTTTTGGGCAAATTCTAGGATATTAATTTCATTATCATCCCAGCCTATTCTCGTTTTTACGGTAACAGGAACATCAACCGCTTTCAGGACTTCTTTAATAATAGCTTGGGCAATATCTGGTTGACGAAGTAAAGAAGATCCACCGCCTTTTTTAGTAATTTTATTAACAGGACATCCCATATTAATATCAATAGTCTGCGCCCCTTCTCCTACAGCTTTTTGAGCCGCTTCTGCCATAAAATCAGGACGACAATCAAATAATTGAATGCTAATAGGTTGCTCATGAGGATCAATTTCCATTAGTTTTGGCAGTTGTTTTAAATGATGGATTTCTGTGGCACTCACCATCTCTGTATACATCATAGAATGAGGTGCATAACGTCTCGCTAAGCGACGAAACACCAAGTCTGTTACCCCCGATAAGGGAGATTGTAAAACGCGACTTTTGACCTCAACTGTGCCAATTTTTAAAGGGGTTGATAATTTCTCTTTGAGGGAACAAGATAGGGATAACATTTAATAATTACAGACCATTAAGGGTAGGTTGTGTCAACAAAGTGTTATAATCAAAATTATTAGCACTTTAATCAGATTCAGTTACTCATTAATTATAATGTTTTCTCAGCATAATAATCAGGATGATCCCGAAGTCGTTACAGACAACAAACAAGCTCAAAAACTGGAAAAAGAGCCGATACTTTGTCCCCATTGCCGACGCACTGCTAGTAATGGCATTAAATGTAAGGGCATTTGTGTGGCCGATAGCGACTACTAAGCTAAGGGGTCAAAATATCTTGATAATATTTTACTAATTTTCTAAGGATAAATCATAGATTTGACGACGAGAAAAAGAGGTAAATTGTGCCAACTGACGACTAGCTTGCGATCGCGTCATTCCTTGCTCTAATAATTGTTGTAATTCCTCCTTTAATTGGTCTATAGTCAAATTAAGAGAACTACTTTGAGGACATCCTTCTAAAACTAAAGTAAACTCTCCTTTGATGTGTTGAGAATCTTGGTAAAATAAAACAGCAGCTTCTAAAGTGCCTCGCCAAAATTCTTCATAACGTTTAGTTAACTCTCTAGCCAAAGTTATCTGACGATTTTTCCCAAAAACGTCGGCAAATTCGCTTAAAGTTGCTAGAATACGATGAGGAGCTTCATAAAAAATGAGGGTGCGGGTTTCTGTGATTAAATTCGTCAAGCGATCGCGTCTTTCCTTCCCCTTGGTAGGAAGAAACCCCTCAAAAACAAAGCGATCCGTCGGTAAACCAGAAGCAACTAGGGCCGTCATGGCCGCCGTTGGGCCAGGAATGGGAATGATGGGTATTTTAACCGCAATACAAGCACAAATTAACTCATAACCTGGATCAGAAATACCTGGCATTCCCGCATCACTAACTAAGGCAATACTATGCCCTTGTTGGAGTCTGTTTAATAGTTCTGTTTGACGGGCTAAACGGTTATGATGGTGATAACTAATCTGAGGTGTGGTAATTTGAAAATGCTGCAACAATTTAGCAGTATGACGGGTATCTTCTGCGGCGATAAAGTTAACTGATTGCAAAATTCGGATAGCCCGAAAAGTGATATCTTCTAAATTACCGATGGGAGTTCCCACAAGATAAAGGGTTCCTTGCTGTAAGTTTTCATTGTTCATTATCTTCACTCATGAATGGATTATTTGTCGGTTTAACGACTTTAGATATTATTTATCTTACTGATCATTTTCCTCAGAATAATGAAAAAATTGTTGCCATTGATCAAACTATTGCCGCAGGAGGGCCAGCGACAAATGCGGCCATTACCTTCAAATATTTTGGCCATCAAGCAACGGTTTTAAGTGTGATTGGAAATCATCCCATTAGTCAACTGATTTGTGCCGAATTAGAAGATTGTTCCATTGATGTTTTTGATCTCGAACCTTTTTATCAAAATCCTCCCCCTGCTTCTTCAATTATTGTTAATCAAGGGACAGGGGAACGGGCAGTTATCTCCATTAATGCTATCAAATCTCAGGCAAAAGTGGGTAAATTGTCCTTAGAGATTTTACAAGATATTGACATAATTTTGATTGATGGTCATCAAATGCCCGCGAGTCAAATTATTGCCCAAAAAGCCCAAGAAAGAGGCATTCCTGTTGTTATTGATGGAGGAAGTTGGAAACCTGGCTTTGAGAAGGTTTTACCCTATGTTGATTATGCCATTTGTTCGGCTAATTTTTATCCTCCTAATTGTTCTAATACTCAAGAAGTTTTTGATTATTTAAAACAAAAATCAATTCCTTATATTGCAATCACTCAAGGAGAAAAACCCATTCAATATTGGACTAAAAAACGAGCAGGAATGATTGATATTCCACCGATCAAAGCCATTGATACTTTAGGGGCGGGGGACATTTTTCATGGGGCGTTTTGTCATTTTATTTTAGGCTATAATTTTGTTGATGCCCTTGCTAAATCTTCTCATATTGCCTCAGTTGCTTGTCAATCTTTTGGCACTCGTCAATGGATGTCTCTAACACAAAAAGCCTAATTATGAAGACTTCTAACATAGTTTAAATTGTTGTTAATCAAAGAACTGGCATCAATATTGTAAATAATTACCTCACACCTTGAGAAAAAAACATCAGTATAAACCCTGAAAATCCTTAAATGTTGTCTCTATATAAATGGGGAATTTCTGTCGATCAAACAGTAGTTTGTTGGGATTCAGGTAACGATATTAGTCTATTTCAAGGAGAAGAAAGAGGCATTATTGTCGGAAATGATCAACCAGAACTGCTGCAATGGTATTATAATAATAAAACCCCATTTTATTATCTAGCCAAAGACCATTATGGGGCGAGAATCTTAGAAGGATTAACTCATTTTAGTTTTATTCAATAATCATTTATTTATTAACTGTGATTAGCTATCTTAAAGGCAACCCTGTCGAAATCATCAAGAATACGAACCAGCGAATTGTGCTGGTTTTAGACGTAAATCAAGTGGGGTATGAAATACAAATACCCTCTCGAATGGCGCGACAATTATCTCAAGATCAGCCCGAAATAATTCAAGTTTTTACCCATTTACAAATCCGAGAGGATCAGCAAATTTTGTATGGTTTTTCAACAGCATCAGAACGAGAATTATTTCGTCAATTAATTAGTGTCAGTGGTATTGGCGCACAATTAGGCATAGCTTTAATTGACACATTAGGATTAGAAGAATTAGTGAAAGCCATTGTGACAGGCAATATTAGAATTTTATCCCAAACCCCAGGAGTAGGACGAAAAACAGCGGAACGTATTGCCTTAGAATTGAAAACGAAACTATCTCAATGGAGGCAATTAGTTGGGGTAACAATAACGACTTCATCGGCCATGCCATCCTTAGACATTTTAGAAGATATTGAGATGACTTTGTTAGCTTTAGGTTATACTAATGAAGAAATCAATAAGGCAATTTCTACCTTAAGTCAAGATAATCTGATGTTAAAAAATACTAATACAGAAGATTGGATTCGGGAGGCGATCGCTTGGTTAAGTCAAGGTACTGCCTAAACCCTAGGGATAATTCATGAATTATCTCTATAAAAAACACAACTTTTTAAAAGCAGGAATTCATTTAAACTAATGGCCCTTTCTCGAATACAACAATTAGAACAATATACCCTTAAACATCCCCAAGAAGTCTTATTAATTACCGTTGAAACAGATGGAGAAGGGGATCAACTTTTAATTTTCAAAGGATTTTCTAGTTCTTTAATGCGTCCCACTGATTTTGATCCTGATGTCTCTATGTTATCTAATGACGCAATTATTATTAGTATTGATCGGTTAATGAGTCCTTATAATCCTAATAATCCTAACTATATTCAACAAGGATTAACCTGGGAAAAAATGCAGAAAATTCTCTAAAATTGCCGATTGTTTGCTACAGATTTTGTGATCTGATTGGCAAATCTTAAATATCATCTTCTGTTAAGTTTGCATCTTTCAGAATCTTTTTCATTATTTTTAATTATTCAGGTACTAAGATTTTTTGTGATTCAAAAGAGGGACGAAAGATCGTCCCCTAATGATCTTTTAAATCACTGTTCCATCAGGAATCACAGCATTTTTGATCACCACAACAATGCCATTACGAATATAGAACCCTTCGTCTTCACGATTAGATTCATCAACGTTTTCTTTATTAACAATGGAGACATTGCGACCAATGCGAGCATTTTTATCAATGATAGCCCGTCGGACTGTGCTACCTTTACCAATCCCCATCGGAATTTTACCCTGATCGCTGAGAGATTGTCTCTCCTCTGGAGACTCATAAAAATCCGACCCCATAACCATCGTATCTTCAATGACACAATCAGCTTCAATGCGACTGCGAATCCCTAAAATTGAATTATCGATGCGACAATCCTTGATAATACACCCTTCACTAATCATAGATTCAGTGATGTTGCAGTTAAGCACCTTGGTAGGGGGCAAATAACGCGCACGGGTATAAATGGGAGCTTTTTCATTGTAGAAGCTAAAGGCAGGGGTTGGCTGACGATTAAGAGCCAAATTAGCCTCATAAAATGCTTCAATGGTTCCAATATCTTCCCAGTAACCTTTAAATAAATACGCCTGTAGATTGTAATCCTTGGAAGAACCAGGAATAATCTCCTTGCCAAAATCCGTTTGTTCAGGATTATTTTTGAGCAGGGCAGTCAATACTTCTTTTTTAAAGACATAAATACCCATAGAAGCAATATAAGGACTTTCCTTAGCTTGTTCTTGGTTTAACCCTAAAACAGTCGTATCAACCTGCATTTGTTTCAATGCGTCTCCTGTGGGTTTTTCGGAAAAGTCGATGACTCTGCCATGATCATCAATTTTCATTAACCCGAAACTAGAGGCCCGTTTTTCATCAATAGGAACCACCGACAAAGTAATATCAGCCCCCGTTTCTCGATGTCTTCGGACAAAATCACTATAGTCCATACGATAGAGATGATCGCCCGACAAGATCAAGTATTCATCCACATCCCAATCTTCAAACAACCAGAGATACTGACGCACAGCATCGGCTGTTCCTTGAAACCAACTGGGGTTTTCCGTTGTCTGCTGCGCTGCTAATACTTCTACAAACCCATCACTAAAGGCTGAGAAGTTATAAGTGCGCGTTAGATGTCGGTTAAGGGAAGCGGAGTTAAACTGAGTTAAAACGTAGACTTTGAGTATTTCTGCGTTAATACAATTGCTAACGGGGATATCAATTAAGCGATATTTACCAGCTAAGGGAACGGCGGGTTTGGCCCGTAACTTGGTTAGGGGGTATAAGCGCGAACCTGCGCCACCACCGAGTATGATTGCTAGAACTTTCTTCACAAAATAACCTCTCGATTGCCTGTTACACCTCTCAAGTCAAGTTTAGAACTGAGGGGGACATCTGGGAAGTATGGGGGGCTAAACTGTGATTTTTTTGATTGTGTGATTGACTATGATTTTTTTTGCCTATAATCCCCATGATTAAGAGCATATAATCATAGTCATTATTCAATTATTCTAATTATAGTCAGGTTTTCTTTTGGGCTTCATCACTCTTTTAAACTGTAAACTGATATTGCCGAAATTAATTAATAATCCAATATCTAATCCATAAGCTTCTAGGTAATTAATTGCCTGTGCTAAATGAACATCTTCTAGTTTAATAACAGCTTTTAATTCTACCATTACTTTACCTTCAACAAAAAAATCAACTCGCCTTGTTCCAATTTGATCACCTTTATAAAATATTTGCATTTCATGTTCTCTCGAAAAAGATAAACCTTGTAGAGTCATTTCTTTTGCTAATGCCCTTTGATAAATGACTTCTTGAAAACCATTGCCTAGAATACGATGAACTTCCATTGCACAACCGATAATCTTGCCTGTTAGTTCACTTTTGGGGTATTGGGGATTAACAAATGTCATAACTATAATTGGGGAGGGGGAGATTGTTTACTAATTTATTGCTTAACTTAATAATGTGTTGTTTAAATGCACAACAGATTATCATCTAATCATAGCTCTCATATAATCATAGTTCTCATTTAATCATTCAAATCATAGTTAAGACAAGTTCATTATTTGTCAAATTTTATTAACTGGGTGCATCTGGTGGTAAACCTCCCCCTAATTGATAAAAATTATTCATAATCTTTATGGTTTAATAAATTGTTTAGTCTGGTTTTAATTACAGGCGATCGCAAAAATAATCAGCATATAACCGATAACGAGGTTTAACTTGATTATCTTTCCATTCTACTAACCCTAAACTATGTAATTTAAAGGCTAATTTTGATTCTAGCGGAATCGGAGCATTTTTGCTAACGACAGTTTTCATAGCTGCTGCTAACTCTGGATATTGTTGCAAATTTAATAAATGTCCTCGCAAATGATCTTTAAAAATTCCGTGATCAGTTGTTGCTGTTTCTAATAACTTTTCTACTGTTGTATCTTCGCGGTTTAGAGAATTAATAATTTTTTGTAATAAATAAGGATGTCCCCCAATTTTATTCATGATGTTCTCTATAATATTATTATCTAAATTAATATGGTATTTGTTAGCTAAATTTACTAATTCATTGGGATCAAAATCGCGTAATTCAATTTCAACACCCACATTAAACGGCGACTGATTAATATCGGCAGGAATATATTGCTCTGTTGAATAAGCCAAGATTAATCTTAATTTTTGCCAAGTTTTATTGATTTTTGCTTCTTCATGCCAAGCTCTTAACATACTAAAGAAATTATCAGCAATCTTTCTATAAGAAAAAATCTGATCGACATCATCTAAAGCTAATATTAAAGGATAATTAATGTTATGTAAGATATATTCTTCAAAATAAGTTGTACAGTTATAAATATACCCTAATCCTTCTTCCCAATATTGCTCTAATTTATTATCTAATTTTAGCTTTTTGGAAATAACTAAGCAAAACCAGCGCAAAAAAGCATTGATATCCGATAATATACTAGAATCTGCCAATAATAAACTCAGGGAAATAACTTGATATTTTTTGACAATAGGTTGATGAGATACCTTATCAATTAATAGGGTTTTACCCATGCCTTTTGACCCTTTAATTCTGAGTAATGAACCAAGATTATCAATGGTTTGATAACATTCATATTCCAGAGGATGACGTTCAATATATGTAGAAAAATCTGCTTCTATTTCTTGCTCTAAAACTTCATCATCAGAACTTTGTTGATATTGATGATGAAGGAGACGATAGAGAACTAGAAAATGCCCTTTATGCTCTATCAGAAACCCTAAGAAAATCCCAAAACAATAATGATCAACCAACCATTGATTAACTGAAGGAAACAAAAGTTAACCTAAAGCAGTCCTTGAATGTGGCTCTCGTTAACACAACTAACGAATCAATGCACCTTCTCAGTAAAATTGTTCTCTCTACTCTATTGTTCACAAGCTCTATTGTGATCCCCTTCCCTTCCTCCTCTGAGATCTGCGCTGGTGCAGCTTGGGGGGCGGAAATTAAAACCTTTGGTCAAAATGGTACTAATGCCCAAAATGGCCCGTCAGGACAAGCTGGAGACAATAGCGAAAATCTGACCATTTTTGCTGATGGTTCTCCTTTAACCCTCAATTTAGTGGGGGAAAATGGTCAACCTGGGGAAAACGGTAAATCTGGGGAAAATGCCCAATGTGACAATCAACCTGTTGGGGTTAAATATAACCTACAGGCTCCCAGTGGGGGTATGGGCGGAAATGGCGGAAATGGCGGAGATGGGGGCAATGCTGGCTCTTTAACCATCTATGCAACGAATCTTTCTGAACTCCGACAAATTTATGTTAATGCTGCGGGAGGAAAGGGAGGACAACCGGGCCAAGGGGGAGACGGTGGGGACGGTTGCAACTGTACAGAACCCTATTGGACGTTAGAAACCTGTAGCGGTAATCCTGGAGACGCTGATTATCGTTGTACAACCCTAGAATTTCGTTGTCAAGATGGCAGAAAAGGCTCGAAGGGTGCAACTGGAGTATTAGGGAGAGAAGGTTTACCAGGAAAACTAACTTTAATTAATTTAGATAAACCTTTAGAACCGGATAAACCTGCGGCAACGGTGACGATGGGAAATTTAAAAGATAAAGGATATCTTTTATCTAAAAATATTTGGGAAACCCGCAACGGAGCATCAGGATTATTTGCTCCAGGTTCCGTAATTGAAGATCAATATTTAGCTTTGGTACAAAGATTAGAACGCTCTTTTTTATTGATTTGGAATGCACCACAACCCTTTAATAAATTTACTGAGCAACAAGTTACTTTAAAATATGAAAATGATCAGGGAATTACGGTTGATCCCCCTCAAGATCTTTGGATAGAAGCGACAACACAACAGAGGAATAATATTACTCAGTTTATTGTTTATAATGCCATTCCTAGGGCAGATGCCACCCGCTTAGAAAGTCAAAAATTATCAGGAAAGGGAACAGATATGACTCTAACTTTAATTGATAAGGCGGATCAATCTAATTTAATTGCGACTAAATTTAAACTTGACTATAGTATTACTCGTTCTGACCCTCGTTTTCGTACTGTTTCTGATTATAGTACCAAATATGAGGGAGAAATTCCTGAAGATTTAGTTATTCTTGATGGCAATAAATTTACGATTAATGTTGGTAAATTACCGATTGATCCTAACTATTTGCGTTCAGGATTAGGAGTAGAAATTAAGCTGATAGCGACTCGAACTTTTGCGGGTTATACGGCAGAACAAACCATAACCGTTACAGATGTTATTGGCCCCTTTCGATAAGAACATATTCATAGAAAAAAGCCCACCTAAGCAAGCTTGATTGATTAATATTAATAACCCGTTGTTATTCTTTCGCATCGCTGATCGTTACAGCTTTAGCGGCAGCTTCAACAACTCGTTGTAATTGTGCTGTTAAGTTTCCTTGTTGGGGACTAGCTTGATTTAAAAGTGTATTGATGGTTTTAAATCCTGGATCGATAATTTCATAAAGATCCGGTGCAATTCGTTTGATCGTTCCCCCAAAGGTAAACCATTTCTTTTTAGCACTTTCAAAAGGAGTTTTTGCTGCCTGATAATTGCGGGACTGAACGGATGATAAGGTTTGATCTAATTCATCTTTCATCGTCCTAATGGTTTTTCTGCGAAAAGCAATTTTTTGGGCAGTAGTTGGAGAATCAGTCATGTTTCAAAGATTTCCTTAATGTAGATTGATTTATTATTCCAATCATAACATCTGCTTCCTAGGCTTGACTTGGTAGCAGATGTTAATGATCATTACTCCCTCAACACCATTTTCTATAGTTGAGTCATTAATGATAACAAGTCTTCATATTTATCTAAAGTGTTTTCAAAATTATAATATTCTTCAGCATATTTTCTTCCTTGTTTACCTAAAGAAATTACTAGATCAGGGTTAGAATAAAGCTTCTCAATTGCTTGCGCTAAAGCATCAGAATCTTCAGGAGGAACCACAATACCTCCCCCACTATTTTTAATCGCTCTTGCTGCCGTTCCCTCCCCAGGAACCGAAGCAATAATGGCGCGACCACTAGCTAATAAAACTTGGATTTTTGAGGGCATATTAAAGGAAATTACATTGCTTTTTTGCATGACCATTCCTACATCAGCAGCAGCTAACATTTCAGGCAATTTATGTCTGGGTTGAAAAGGCCGTAAAATAACATTATGAGCTTTCTTTCTTTGACAATATTTATCTAAGCCTTCTAAGGCTTCTTCCTTCCCAACAATAACCACTGCCAAATCATTAATATGACCTAATTTAACTGCTGCATCAATTAAAATTTCTAAAGGTTGCGTTAAAGCAATATTGCCTGAATATAAAACCACAAATTTTCCTTCTAAACCGTTTTCTTGACGAAAATAATTATTCTCTTGGGAAAGAGGTTTAATAAAATTAACATCAACCCAATTAGGAACTTCAATGATTTTATTGTCAGGTACTTTTTTTTCTAAAAGATTTTTAGTAAAACCATCACTAATCACACTAATTTTTGTGGCAGTACGATAAGCAAATTTTTCTAACCATTGAAAGAGACTAATCATTTTTTGACTACTAATTAATCCCACATGAATCGCAGCATCAGGAAGAATATCTTGTAAATTCAATAAAATAGGGGTGCGATATAACCAGCCCAAAATAGCCGCAGGAACACAAACAGGTAAGCCAGGAATTGTTAAAAAAATTATATCGGGACGGGAACCATTTAAAGCTTGGAAAAAACTCAAAACCACAAAACTAATTTCAAAGAAAGCGCGGTTACTAAAATTTCGTTTACGGCGAATCCAAACAAAACAACGTTGAATTTTTACCCCATTCCGCTCTTCCGTTAAATATAACTTTCCTTGATAGTCTGGCGCAATCTCACTCTCAGGATACCAAGGCATTGCTGTTACTACCCTCACTTGATGTCCCCGTTTTGCTAACCCTTCTGCTAATTCTGTCATCAAAGGGGCAATACCAATAGGTTCTGGGTGATAATTGTAGGAATAAATTAGAATTCGCATATATTGAATAAGTTAGGCTAAATTAGGGTAAATTAGGGATAAACAGGTTTGAGAATTAGGATTGATTCGTCAGTTACTGGCAGTTAATCATAAAGCTTATTGGATAAAAATAGAATTTCCATTAACAACTGACTTTTTTCATTCAAACCTAACAATTAACAAAGGTCAAGCAGTTTTTTACGGAATTTGCTTTAAACTAAAATCACAAGTCCCATGAACCAGGGTAAATTCTCTAACGTACAGTTCAAGATAAAGTTACAGTCGTCAAACTTTAGGAATGTTTTTACAATGTTGTTTAAATTACGCCAATTTTTCGCGGTTTTCTTGCTCAGTTCCCTATTATTGCTCTCTGCTTGTTCGACACAAGCTCCCTCACGGTTTGAGCAAGCACAACAAGACAGCACTCAGAGGGGTTCGAGTGCGGTGGTTCGTGAATCTGAGTCTGGAGGGAGTTTTAATCGGTTTTTCCCCCCTTCTAGTGCTGGTTATGAGCGTGTTTATACCCAGGAGAAGAAGGGGTTTGCTGAAGCTAAGTTGAAAAAAGATGGCAAGGAAATGGCTATGATGGCAATTTCTGATACCCTTAATAATCCCAGTGCAGCGACTAAATTTGAGAAAAGTAGTCAAAAAATCGGTGGTTATCCTGCTGTTTCTCAAGGAAGCACCGCAACCGCTATTTTAGTCGGGGGCCGTTTCCAGGTGAAGGTTCTTTCTCGTGATCCGGCGTTTACTGAAAGCGATCGCCAAGCTTGGTTAGAAAAATTTGATTTGAATGGGTTAGCCGGATTAAAGTAGTTTAGGTAGGGGCGAATGGCCATTCGTCCCTACTTTTACCAATGGATAATTGTCAATTATCCATTATCAATTATCCATTGATAAAGATTTCTCCATCATTTTTAAAGCTACTTTTAGATTAGCTTGTGTCCAGAGTAACGGGGTGGCATCTCCTGGGAAATAAACACCCTGTTTTAAGTAATATAATTCAGGACATTTTAAGCCCCCAAATTGACTATCTGATGGGGTTAACTGTCCTAAAGAACGGTTTAAATAGTAGGTCTGTTTTTCAAGATATTCGGGTTGATTGGTTTGTTGAAATTTGATTCCAAAAATAGCAGAAATAATGGGGTCAAAAATACACCATTGTGCTTCTTCTCTCAGTCTTAGTTCTCGATTATTATCTTTAAACCATTGTTCTCGTTCAGAGGAAATAGTAGTCCGAATAACTTCAGGAATTTCTTGATAATCTCGACACCAAAAGGAATCCCCTAAATATCTTTTAATCCCATAATCTCCCTGTAAATTATTGATGACATTATTCACAATTTTTTCAGCCATTTCTCCCTCAATTAGTTGTAAAGGATAAATTAAAAATAGTAAAGCAGCATCATATTTTCTTGTTTGAGGAGGATCTTGAATACATTCATCAGGTAATATTTTATTGAGAGTTTCTTGACCTTTATTAATTAATTTGTCTAACAATTCTAAGCTAACAATATTATTTTTATTTTGACAATAAACTTGATCAGATGTTTCGAGAACAAGTAATTTTAACTCTGTTAAAGCTGCCACCACTACCCCAATACTAGAAGCTTCAATTTTGCGATCTTCTTCCCAATGACCACTATCCTCATCTTCCCAATAAGAAATAGCCTCAAAATAGAAAGGAAAAAGAGCTAAAATTTCTAACTCATTAGGTTTAATAATTAAGATTTTTTCTCTGATTAATTTACAAGTAAACCAAAGAAAGTATCCTAAAGCATCATTTTGAGCATGACTCCATTCTTGGTCTATTTCTTCTAAAGTTTCCCCATTAAAACGAATATGGGGACGTTTCATGATCTCATTTTTATTAACTTTTCCGTCAATAATATCTTGAAAACGGTTTTGATGTTTCTGGAAATATTTAATTAAAGTTTTAATAGTTTTAATAGCAATCTCTGATTTATGACAAAAATAATGAGTATAAGCTAAATAAATATTATCTCTAACCCAAACATTACTATAACCAGTATAAGCTGTTTTAGCTACCACAGCCGCCGCCGGAAATAAACCATTTTCCAAGGGAGAAAAACTCAAGGTTTTTTGACTCTCTAAAAATCTTGTAATCCCTTGAATATCCTCTAAAGAATATTGACAGCGCATTAAATCTAATAGGTTTTGATTATGAAGAATGAGCATTTTAAAATTTATATTCGATTAAGTAATGATTTCAGTTAGGTAAATACTATGGTAACTTGTTGTAGGGACTAAATTATGATGACTTCTCATCACAACCATTGGAGAGTTAAACTTTGGGTGTTGAATTACGCAGTTACGTCTATCTAGATCGCTTACAATCTCAACACGCTGCCTATATTGGTGCAGTTGCTTTGGGTTTTTTACCCCTTCCTGGAGATGCTTCCCTTTGGGTTGAAATTTCTCCAGGCATTGAAATTAACCGCATTACTGATGTTGCTTTAAAAGCGGCGGTTGTTCGTCCTGGGGTTCAATTTGTTGAACGCCTTTATGGTCTTCTCGAAATTCACTCAAATAAACAAGGAGAAGTCAGGGCTGCTGGTCAAGCTATTCTAGCAGCATTGGGGGTAAGACGGCAAGATTGTCTGAAACCCAAGGTCGTTTCTAGTCAAATTATTCGTAATATTGATGCTTATCAAGCACAGTTAATTAATCGTACTCGACGGGGACAAATGTTACTTGAAGGACAAACTTTGTATGTATTAGAAGTTCAACCTGCTGCTTATGCGGCTTTAGCGGCCAATGAAGCAGAAAAAGCAGCTTTAATTAATATTTTACAGGTTTCAGCAATTGGTAGCTTTGGACGGCTATATTTAGGGGGAGCAGAACAAGATATTATTGCGGGTTCCCAAGCGGTTTTAGCTGCTTTGGAAAATACCCCAGGAAGAGAACATGGAGAAGAAAGTAAGGAGTAAATCAATAAGTAATAAGTAATAAATATGGAACAAAAAAAAACTTCTTTATTACAATTCTCTAATGTTGGTTTAACCGATCCTTTAGGTAAAAATCAGTTATTAGAGGGGGTTTCTTTTACGCTTAATTCAGGCGATCGCCTGGCCATTGTTGGCCCTTCTGGTTCGGGAAAAACAACCCTATTACGTCTCATTAACCGCTTACAAGATCCTAGCACTGGTTCGATTGAATTTGAGTCTCAACCTCTGACAAAAATTCCTGTGATTCAACTACGTCAACAAATTGTCTTAGTACCTCAAGAACCGAAATTATTGGGGATGACGGTTCAAGAAACCTTAGCTTATCCTTTAATCTTACAACAGATCCCTAAAGCAGAAATTCAACAAAGAATTGAACAATGGCGATCGCAATTATCTATTCCTGATGATTGGTTAGAACGCAATGAATTACAATTATCTTTAGGACAAAGACAAATTGTTAGTATTGTCCGAGGTTTAGTCATGCAACCCAAATTATTATTATTAGATGAACCCACATCTGCATTAGATAGTGATCGCGCTTCTCAATTAATTGAACAATTAGTTCTTTTAACTAATAATAGTCCCATCACAATTATTATGGTCAATCATCAATTAAATATGGTAAATCAGTTTACCGATCAGATTTTAAGACTTAATCAAGGCAAAATCATTTAATTACAGCTATTCAATTAATTGCAATTTTCCTGATTGTAATTTACTAAAAATCTCTGTAATTCCCATTAATTCTTCTTGGGTAATGGGTTGATAACAAAGCATCGCATCTAAAAAATATTTTTCCTCCGTTGCTGTTAGTTTTCCTTCTTGAAGAACTCGGTTAATTTGGGAGATCAGATAGGAATGAGAACTGGAATTTATTACATAGCACATTATCAAATTCCCGCCTTTATTTTTAAGAATCTTCTAATTAATCAATGAGAGATTTGACCTAGTTAATAGTGAGAACTTGTTAAACTGAGATCTTGAACCTAGCTTGAAAACCCCGATTTTTTACCAAATAGTAACGAAGTCATGCTTGGTTTGCTGTCTTTAAAAATCGGGGTTTTGTGATTTTTAAATCATCGTGCAAGCTCTCAGTTAAATAGGTTTAATCATTAGGATTGTTTATAATTTCACTATAACAAAGTTAAGAAGTGATAAACTGTGATATTAATGGAGATTTTATGTGATCGTGATCAATCAGTTATTTTGTTTAAAATCACCTTTTCTACTTCATCTGTCGATGCTTCACCAGGAATAGTTAACAGTCTTTTTGTCCCTTGATAATAATCAAGAATGGGAATTGTATACTGTTTAAAAATATTAATACGACGTTCAATAACTTCAGGTTGATCATCCATTAGTGATCGCTTTAATGATCTTTCTTTCATTACTGTTTCACTAACTTGCAAATAAATCCCATAATTTAATTTTTGTCCTAAAGTTTCTAATAAAAAGTCTAATTCTTCTGCTTGAAATGCTGTGCGGGGATATCCTTCTAAAATCCAACCTTTTTCTAAATCGTCTTTGTCTAAACGATCTCTGATAAATTCAATCATCATTTCATTAGGTAATAATTCTCCTTTTTCAACATAATCTTTGGCTTTTTTACCTAATTCTGTTTGCTCACTAATAGCCTTTCTTAAGATATTTCCCGTAGAAATTACTGAGATCTTAAAATGCTCACTTAACCGTTTTGCTTGCGTACCTTTTCCAGATCCTGGCCCACCTAAGATAATTAATCTCATCACTTTCACCCTTATTTTCTCTGTAGTTTATTCACTAATTCATCAAACGGTTGCCAATTATATTCATAAGCAATCGATTCCCAAACCGATTCAATTATGGGTCTAAGTAAAGGCGTTTGGGTATTATATTGATGTAAACAGCAACTCACCTCATCCATTTTCTCTTGAGGTATTTGGGTTAAAACTTGATAGTATAATTCTCGCCAAGTTTCCCAGTCTGCGGAAGGGAGTGTGCTATTTTCCAAAATAGTAGAACTGTCTTCACGCCATCCCCAATTAAATTGGTTAGCTAATTCAGCAAAGAATTCATGATAACCAATTTGACTGGTCTTTAAAACCTCAATAGTTTTATTTAATAACTCATCCCCTTTCTCAATATTTAGCCCCTTAATCCCTAATTTTTTTAACATAGATTCACGATAAGCTACATAATAGTATTGCTCAAAATCCTTCAAAGCAGCTTCTAATTTACCGGGAGAAATAACCGTCATTAAAGGTAACTGTAGCATCTCTAAATTAAGCCGACAAATTAGGGGTTGATTCCCATAACTATACCGTCCCCCATAATCAAAATAAGCAGATGTAAATTGAGGATCATAAGTAGGAATAAAACCGTAGGGGCCGTAATCAAAACTTTCCCCTGTAATCGACATATTATCAGTATTTAAAACCCCATGACAAAAGCCCGCAGCCATCCATTGTGCCACTAATTGGGCGATTCGTTTAACTAATTCCTGATAAAATAGAATATAGCGATCGCTTGAATCAGAAAGATTTTGATAATAAATATCAATGACAAAATCTAATAATTTTTTAATTAAATCTGGCCGTTTTAGATAATATAGACGTTCAAATGTACCAAAGCGAAGATGAGAACGACTCATGCGAATCATAACAGAAGAACGAGTGGGAGAGGGTTCATCTCCTCGCCATAAAGACTCCCCAGTTTCTACTAAACTTAAACAGCGGGAGGTTGTGACTCCCAATGCGTGTAAAGCTTCTGCTGCTAAGACTTCCCTGACACCCCCTTTAAGGGTTAATCTACCATCACCACCCCGCGAATAAGGGGTCTGTCCCGACCCTTTTGTGCCAAAATCGTATAAGGCCCCATCCACCCCTCTCACTTGTCCGTAGAGAAAGCCTCTACCATCTCCCAAATGGGGGTTATATTCACCAAACTGATAACCATGATAGCGCAGGGCAAGAAAGGGGCGTATTCCTTTAAATTTGCCAAATACCTCGATAAAGTGTCTATCTTCTACCAGATCAGGGTTTAATCCTAATTGGGGCAATAATTCATCATTGCGAAACCGTAGAATATGTTGGGGAAACTCAGCAGCAGCGACTTGATCATAATAGTCGTCTCCCAAATTTTCTAAGGCAGGTTCATAATCGAGATTGAGTAAGGGGTTATCTCGGTTTGGTGTCATATTACTAATTTAGGCCGTTTAAAAATGCAATTACTGAGAGATGTTTATTGATTAAATTGTACATTTATCTCGATTTTTATGGCTCATTCATAATTTATAATTTATATTTCAGAATTCAGGATAGCATCAGTTAAGTCCGCATTGGTTAAATTGGTATTGGTTAAATTCGCATCCCTGAGATTTGCTCCCATTAATTTTGCATTAACTAAACTTGCCCCCTGTAAATTGGCTTTTTGCAAATCTGCCGCGATTAATTTAGCACGATTGAGTTTACTATACTGTAAATTGGCCCCAGATAAATTGGCCCCAATCAGATTAATATCATCTAAATTGAGATTTTCTAGGACGACATTTGATAATTCTGCTTGTTGAAAGTTTCTCTCTCCTAAACGATACCGATGTAATAATTCTCCTGCTTCAGTGCCGATAATTTCTCGTTGTTGAGGGTTAGTATAAATAAAGGTGAAACTATCTTTACTATTAATCATATTTCTGAACTCTTGATAAAAGAGATAATTGCCAATTCCACTGAGATTAACCCAACCCCGCGATCGCGTGATGGCAATAAATAATTGATTGCGTAAAAATAGATTATCTTCTTTTTGAGCAAGGTGATCTAATCCCACAATATAAATCATATCAGATTCTTGTCCTTTCACTCGATAAATGCGAGAAATTGTTACCGCACCCTCACACCAAAATTGATTAGCATCTTCATGATTTTCGACCGTTAAACAGTTACAATCTTTAGTGCCTGGGATATAGATATCAACCCCTTGTCTGATTAAAAAAGTAGCAATAGTTTTTTGCAGTTTAACTGATTCAAAATATTCTCCTAAAACTATCACTAAAATTTCCTTACTCGGTCTTAACCCATCTTGACGCAAATTATGTTTAATTTGTTGCGATAATGCACTAATTTCTTGCTGTCGTGATAAATAAGTATTAAATTGAATTAATGAATCTTTCCATAAAGAAGCTAAGGGATGAGGTGAATTTTCTTGAGGACGTTTTAGGGTGATTTTTTCCCCTTCCATCAAGTTACCTTTAATATCATATCCCAAACTTTTCCAGTCTTCTTGATTACTCATTCCTGTTAACATTCCTTGAGGTCTTAACCATCCCATTCCCATGCCATGAGCAACAAGAATAAGTTGATGAGGAGTACGATAACAACGGCTCATTATTTCTGTTTTATTTATGTTATTACTATACTTTCCTGTTACTAAATTGCCTAAATTTTCTCCAAAAATCTCACTTGCATTAGGCACTTTTAAACTCTCTAAACTTTGTAATTCATCATAAGCCCAAATTAAGCGTCGTTGCTGAGGAGACATAGAATTAATAGGCCGTAAGGACTGATAAGCTAACCAATAAAAAGGCTGTTTTCCTTCATAAAGCCAATTCTCAACCATTAAATCTTGTCCTTCATCAATTAAAATAGCATCAAATAACTGAGGAATTGCTTTCTGTTTTAAGAGGTCTATACACACCTCTCCTAATGCTTCATTTGGGGGTTGAAAAGTTGTTTGATTAACCCCTAATGGCATCACTCCAGTTACTTGACAAAGTAAGCGATAAAATCCTAATTGTTCCCTAGAACCCCAAGCATGAAATACCTGTAATTTTTGATTATTTTTATTGTATATTTTTTGCTGACAACTAAAATATCTAACCCATTGATCTATCTGTTCTATTATCTCTTGATAAAGACTGCGAGAAAAGAAAATAAAAGCAATTCTCCATTGAGGATATTTGAGGTGCATAATTGCTGCTTTTTGACAGAGTAAAACCGTTTTACCTGATCCTGCTATTCCTCTAATTCGTTGACATCCTGGAGGAATTTGCTTAGCAATTTTTTCCTGTTGTAAATCAAATTTATAAAGATAATTTTTTACTTGTTGTAATATTTTTCCTCGACTTTGCTCATGACTTAATACCTTATGAGTAGCTTGGGTAAAAACAGGGGTTCCTGATAAAATGCTTAATAATAACTCCCATTGTTGATCTGTTAATACTTGTCCCGAAATAAGGGGAGATGTTTGTTGTATGAGTTGTTCAAGAGATCGGGATGAAAATAAGTGATTTTTAAAGATAATTGGGGGACAACTGGGAAGTTGATCAAATCCTTTTTCTTTCCAGTCTTCTTGTTGAATAAATGGTAAAGCAACTAGGACTTTTGCTGTTACTTTATGCTTTAAATCTGGTTCTTGATTTAGGTATTCTAATAAAGCAAATAATTGGTTTTCTCCCTGTTGATAAGGGTTGCCAAAATTTATATAAAAATTCTGATATTCCCAGCGATGTCCTTGAATATTGACAATTTGATCTAGAGTAATAGATTTAACTTCAATAATAATTAATCCTAACTCAAAATCAGCAATCAAAATATCAGGTTCTTTGCGAAATTTTCCCCTTTGTGAAAAAATTGGATAACGCCAATAAGCTAAACATTTTCGCTGATAAAATGTAGATTGTATGGCTTCCCAAACTAATTTTTCTCCCCCTTCTCCCTTAACATTTAAGGGTTCTGTTGTGATAAACATTTAGGAATAGAGTTTGTCTGTAGTTGATTCAATGCTTTGACTGTTTTGTGAGATAGTCTAGATTCTAAAAACTCGATAAAATTGATAACTTCTTGTTGTTTATCTTCTGGTAATTTGTGCCAATAAGTTAATAATTGTTCAGCATTCATCTGATCACCTTGGTTGTGGTTGTTTAAATGTTAGTTAATTCAATCATTCGCGTTGCACTATCGTGTTAACTGTCAACCAATTCTAGACAATTTCATCAGGATTAATGCCCAATTCTCGCAATTTTTGAGCTAAGATAACTTCACGTCGTTGTGATTCTTCTTTGGCTCGTCTTTCCTCCTCTTTAGCTAATTTCTCCTGTTCCTTAGCTAATCGCTCCTGTAAAGCGGATTCTTGAGGAGTTGGGACTAATTCGCCTTCAGTGGTAAAATAACGTAATTTAACGTCTAATATCCCTAAATATAACCCTAATTGTTCACTCCATAGATATCCTTGTTCATTGGGTGTAATTGGTTGATATTGCCCATTTATTAGGTTAAACCCTTCAAATTCTAAGGTATTCGGGTCAAACCAGAAATAATCAGGAGTACGAAAAGTATTTTGATAAAGGTCTTTTTTACGGGTTCTATCCACATTTGCCGTAGAATCTGAGAGAATTTCGATAATTACGTTAGGATATTTCCCCCCTTCTCCCCAAACTACCCAACTCTTACGGGGACGTTTTTGAGTGTCTAACACGACAAAAAAATCGGGACCACAAAAATCTCGCTTTTTCAGTTGTTCTTCGTTGTAATAAATAGTTAGATTACCTGAAGCGTAGTAATCTGTTTTTTCTTGCCATAACCAGTCTAAACAAGCTAATAATAAGATAATTTGTTGTAAATGTAAGTCACTTTCCAAGGGGGGTTCATCACTCCATAAATCGGTGGGAGGACAACTAATTTCAGTAGTTTGGTCTAGGGTTGTCATGATTTTAACCCGTTGCAACAGTTAGATTAATCATAGCAAATTAACTTATTCTACCACGTCTGAGGTTGAAAGTCGGCATCATTAATAATAGTAACAGTATCACCGGAAGGTTTAATCACAAATAAGCCTTTTTTATAAGCATAGCGGTCTATTCCTTCGTTTATTTCAATACCTGCAACTGCACCGTAAGCTTGATAGTTTTTATAATGGGGAAAAGCAATTTTAAAACGGGTTAATTTTGCTAAAAATTCATCTACATCATCTTGAGATAGTCTAGATTTACATTCCACTAAAACGAGATCGGTATCATCAACTGCAAGAATATCAATTTCCATGGCAATACTTTGACGTTTGACTCTAGCGCGAGGGTAAACTTCTTTAATATCAATGCCTTTTTCCTGAAAAAGTCGCAAAACAGCAGGTTCTACTAATTCTTCTACAAATCGTCCCCATCGAGTAGTCAGACTATCTACTGCTTTGCTAGTTCGTTCTACTGTACGCTTAAGTTCTGCCATGCTGCGATCGCTTTCCAACTTAGATTGAGCCAGAATACTTTCTATTTCTGCTCTATGGCGATCATATTCTGCTTTAGATTCAGCAGCACGACGATCATATTCTTCGGCAGAAGTGCGAAATAATTGGTAAATATCTTCAATCGTTACAGGTTCACTCATATATCTAAATCTAGAACATTCTCCCTCATTCTAGCAATTGGTTTAAGAAACCCGACGAGAGCAAAAGACCAAAAACCAGAGAAATATGGCTCTCCCGTATGTGTGGTGATAAGTAAAGCTTATGATTCGTAGGGTGGGTTAGACGCGGCTATGATTTTGATGAAAAACTAATAAGTTTTAATCCGCGTCGTAACCCACCATCTTAAGTATTGTAACTTATTATACATTTTGCACCAAGATATCGGGAGAGCCACTCTAATGCTGCGGGTAGCTAAATTTTGCTGATAGGGTAAATTTTTATCGGCTGTCATAAAAGCATCAAAAGGATAATTTTCTGCTAAATCAAGAATTTCTTTGTCTTTCAACCCTCTCCATCCCACATCATAAACATTCAAAACTGAGTGATCCTGTGCTAAAAAAGGTTGCTTCAGTTTTTTACTTAAAAGATTCTCATCGAGCAATATAAGCATCTGTTTGACGTTCTTGGGCAATAATTAACTTAGCAGCATTTTCTAAAACCTTAATCGCTTGGCTTTCTAGATAGGGAAAATCATTAATAAATTCAGCAAATCCCTCCTCACCTTCTAAATAATCAAAAAACGTTTGTAAAGGTACACGACTTCCTACAAATACAGCCATCCCACTCATGATTTCTGGATCGCAGTGAATAATACCTTGATTCTCTAATAAATTATTGAGTTTCATAACTCGCTCACCAATGAGTTTCTATTATTAACTATAGCGGAAGTCAGAATTAAACATATTACCCCTAAATAGCATTCTAGCAATTGGTTTAAGAACCCCGACGAGAGCAAAAGGGCAAAAACCAGAGAAATATCAAAAAAAATAACAATAACTTGACAAAATGCACGGGGGGGTATGGTTCTGATAATTTTTGCTTTACTTTCGTTAACAATGCGGCGCACGCTTCGTCTATAGAAAAAATGGCTATTCCTGCATTGATACCATAGTTTAACAAATAAAATAGCTCCGCTTTATAAACATAAAAAATACTTATAACAAGCTTAAGATATTAACATTTTACAAATCCCTAAGACTGAGTAATCATAGGAGATAGGGAAACGAATTTATAACAACCCAAATTATAGGAGGTAGCAGCGTATGGTTGCACTCACAGTCCGTTCTGAGGATTTTACCTCATCAAGTCGTTTAACTATAAAAAGTCAAGAAATTGCCGAAAAAACCACAGCTATTCGTTCATTAGACTGGGATAGAGATCGCTTTGATATTGAATTTGGGTTAAGGAATGGAACTACCTATAATTCTTTCTTAATTCAAGGCAAAAAATTAGCCTTAATTGATACATCTCATCAAAAGTTTGAAGCTTTATATCTAGAAGGGTTAGGAGAATTAATTGATTTTACGGCTCTAGATTACCTGATCATTAGTCATACGGAACCCGATCACAGTGGGTTAGTTAAAAATATCCTAAACCTTGCGCCTCAAGTTACCATTGTTGGCTCAAAAGTGGCTATACAATTCCTAGAAAATATGGTACATCAACCTTTTAATTCCTTAATGGTTAAAAGCGGTGAAACCTTGGACTTGGGCAATGGACATCAGTTAGAATTTGTTTCTGCTCCTAATTTACATTGGCCTGATACCATTTTTACCTACGATCATCAAACAAGTGTTCTCTACACTTGTGATGTCTTTGGAATGCACTACTGTGATGACTATCTTTATGATGAAGAACCAGAATTGCTAACAGAAGATTTTCAGTATTATTATGATTGTTTAATGGGGCCAAATGCTCGTTCTGTATTAGCAGCACTTAAACGCATTCAAAACTTAGAAATTAAGACCATTGCAACGGGTCATGGCCCCCTACTGAACTATCATATTCCTCAATGGATCAACTATTATCAACAATGGAGTCAAGCACAGGCGAAAAGCGATAACCTTGTCGTAATCTTCTATAGTGAGGATTATGGCTATAGTGAGCAAATTGGGCGGAATATTGCCCAAGGACTCCTAAAAACAGGGGTAACGGTTGATTTAGTCAATCTTAGTGAGACTGATCCCCATGAAGCGCGAGAATTCGTCCATGAAGCGAAAGGCTTAGTCATCGGAATGCCTTCTCAACACGATCCCATCGCACAAACCGCCCTGCAAACTATTTTAGCCTCAGTTCATGGCAAACAAGCGATCGCCTTATTCGAGTCTGGTGGGGGAGAAGATGAACCCATTTTCCCCCTACGCAATAAATTTCAAGAAATAGGCTTAACTGAAGCATTTTCCCCCATTTTAAGCAAAAATGCCCCTACAGCCACCACCCAGAAGCTGGCAGAGGAAGCAGGAACGGATTTTGGACAGTGGTTAACCCGTGATAAAACTATTAAACAGATGAAATCCCTTGATTCTGATTTAGATCGGGCATTAGGTCGCCTTAGTAGCGGATTATATTTAATTACCGTCCAAAAAGGCGAAGTTTCCGGGGCAATGTTCGCCTCTTGGGTGACACAAGCAAGTTTAGAACCCTTGGGAGTTGCGATCGCCGTTGCTAAAGATCGGGCCATTGAATCTTTATTGCAAGTAAATGATACGTTTGTTCTCAATGTCTTAGAAGAAGGGAACTATCAGGGGTTAATGAAGCATTTTCTCAAGCGGTTTCCCCCAGGTAGCGATCGCTTTACAGGGATTAAAACCCATCAATCTAGCAACGGTTCCCCCATTTTAGCCGATGCTTTGGCATATTTAGACTGTACCGTCACCAGTCGCCTCGAAGCTAACGATCACTGGATTATTTATACCACTGTACAAACCGGACGAGTTTCCAAAGTTGATGGAGTAACTGCTGTACATCATCGCAAGGTAGGCAACCATTATTAACCTGTCTCACCCAATAAATTACCCAAAACACTGTAGGGGCAGGTTTTTTACATTATTTTTCATTCTTACAAATAAGTTAAATAAACCCGCCCTGTTTTGTCATTAAAGAGTAAAAATTGTTTAATTAGAAGGTTTTCCCATGATTTCTAAACCCCTTGAGTCACTATCCTCAGAACGGAATAGTTTGCTAAATCTTAACCCTGTAGTGCAAGCGTTGGAGTTAGTACAAGATTTAATTGTGATTTCTTTGTGTATTGGCTTGTTTGGCTTCATGGTCTTACAAATTCGCTCAATGGTCTTATCTTTACTGCCTCCTGTTCAATTTCATGTGGTTACAGCCGATATTTTATCCCTATTAATTTGGGTTGAATTGTTCCGTTTGCTAATTATCTACCTCAAAGAAAAGCGCATTTCTATCGGTGTCGCGGTAGAAGTAGCGATCGTCTCAGTTTTACGGGAAATCATCGTCAAAGGCATTTTAGAAACCGAATGGACTCAAGTGTTAGCTATCTGTGGATTTTTACTAGCCTTAAGTGTCTTAATGATAGTTCGTGTTTGGCTACCTCCTACTTTTGAAGGCATAGATCCCGAAGAAAAAGTCTCTCAACGTCGGAAAAATCATTTAAAACAACAAGCTTAAGTTTTTCACTATTCACTATCAACAATGACAACCTTAACCCCCATCAATACCCGTCCCCGTGACGTTCAAATTGCCCCATTAGGAACCCAAACAACGGTGTTTCGTTCTCGTACTTGGGATCGCCTCAAATTTGAAGTAGAATATGCCTTAGAAAAGGGGACAACCGCCAATTCTTACTTAATTCAAGCTGATAAAACCGCTTTAATTGATCCCCCAGGAGAATCATTTACCAACCTTTTCCTGGAAGAATTAGCCAAACAATTTGATCTAACCCAATTAGACTATGTAATTTTAGGTCATGTTAATCCCAACCGCATGGCCACCCTCAAAGTATTAGTCGAAAAATACCCTCAACTAACCCTAATTTGCTCTAAACCAGCCGCAAACGCCCTCAAGACTTCTTTTCCTCATTGGGAATCCAAAATCCGTGTGGTGAGGTCTGAGGATACCCTAGACTTAGGACAGGGACATCAATTACAGTTTCTTTTAGTGCCTACTCCTCGCTGGCCGGATGGACTTTTTACCTATGATCCCCAAACCCGCATCCTCTATACTGATAAACTGTTTGGGGTGCATCTGTGCAGTGATAATTTATTTGATGAAGACTGGAAACAATTAGATAGCGATCGCCGTTACTATTTTGACTGTCTTCATGGGGGACAAGGTAAACAATTAGAGGGCATTTTAGACAAAATAGAAGGATTTTCGGCTAAATATTACGCTCCGAATCATGGTGTCATCGTCCGCTATAGTCTCAGCCGTTTTACCTATGATTATCGCCAATGGTGTCAACAACAAAAACGCCAAACCCTCAAAGTGGCCTTGTTGTATGCGTCTGCTTATGGCAATACCGCCATTTTAGCCAATGCGATCGCCCAAGGATTGATGGATAATGGGGTAGGGGTAGATTTACTTAACTGTGAAGTCGCTGATCCTGATGCGATCGCCCGTACCCTAGAAGACTGCGATGGGTTTATCATAGGATCGCCTACTTTGGGGGGTCATGCACCTGTACAGATCCAAACCGCCTTAGGCCTAGTTTTAGCTAGTGCGTCTAAAACGAAGTTAGCGGGGGTATTTGGTTCCTACGGGTGGAGTGGGGAAGCAATTGACCTAATTTCCGCCAAATTACGCGATGCAAACTATCGTTTTGGCTTTAATGCCCTGCGTATCCGCTTTACTCCCGATGAAACAGCCTTACAACAATCTCACCAAGCAGGGGCAGAATTCGCCCAAAACCTCAAGAAAAAGCAAAAACAGCGCATCCCCCTCCAAGGACTCACAGAAGCTAATATTGACCGCACAGAACAAGCTGTAGGACGCATTATCGGGTCTATTTGTGTTGTTACGGCACACCACAACGGCAGCGATCGCGCTTTTCTGACTTCTTGGGTGTCCCAAGCAAGTTTTAATCCTCCTGGGTTAATGATAGCTATTAATCAAAAACAATGGGAAAATTTTTGTTTAGAAATCGGGGAATCTTTTGTGTTAAATATTCTCAAAGAAGGCAGAAATATTCGACGGTATTTTACTGAGCAAAATCAAGAAAATCCCTTAAGTCAAATTACAACCCAAAAAGCCGATAATGACTGTTTAATTCTAACGGAAGCCTTAGCTTATTTAGAATGTACAGTACAACAACGAATTGAAGCAGGAGATCATTGGTTAATTTATGGAATTGTTAATCAAGGAGAAGTCTTAGAAACCGAAGGAGTAACCGCCATTCAACACCGTAAATCTGGCCGTCAATATTAATTAATGTGGTAGGGTGGGCATTGCCCACCCTACCACATTAATCGATAACCATCTAATTACAATTTTTGTTGTTTTTATTGTTCTCAATTGGTTTTATAATGATCTTAATTTCCTTAATAATCAAAGCAGGAGAAACAGCGATGAAACCTTTAAATAAATCTATTGAAACCATTGATGAAGGCTGGTCAGTTCAAATTTATGATGGCAAACGTCGCTTAATTTGTTCCCTTGAACCCTCCCATGGCTGGTTATTTTCAGGGGGTTGTTTAATGGGATTTCTGTTAGCGATTATTCTCTTTAATCTTAATCATAATTATCCCAAACAATTACCGAAAGCAACCCCACCTAAATCCGTTGAACAAACTTTGCCCATTGATTAGTTAAAAAATGACAAGTTTAAAAAATAAATTTTTACTCTTGCCTATTTTATCTTACCTTTCTTGCTAAACAACCCCTATAATTTCCCGATTTATGTTGCGTCTTGGTACTTCATAAGTCATAAAATCACGGGACAAAATAGTATGAGGAAAAATTGCCCTAGCTTCACTCAATAAATCGTCTAATTGTATGTCATTTCCTGGGGCATAACGGGGACTAAAATGAGTCATAATTAATTGTTTTACCCCTGCCCCTAATGCAACCTGTGCTGCCATAGTTGAGGTAGAATGAAGACGATCAAAAGCTAATTGAGCATCTTGATGGGCAAAAGTTGCCTCATGAATCAAAACATCAGCATCCTGGGCCAAATCAATGGCACTCTCACAAAACACCGTATCCGTGCAGTAAACCACCTTACGGCCCGTTTCTGTCTCTCCACATAACTCTTTCCCCCGAATACGACGGCCATCGGGTAATGTGACGGTTTCCCCCCGTTTTAGCTGTCCATAGACAGGCCCTGGAGGAATGCCTAAAGCGGTGGCCCTTTCTATATTAAAACGCCCAGGACGGTCTTTTTCGGTGATACGATAGCCAAAGGCCGGAATGCGATGTTTCAGCAACTCACAACTAACCGTAAATTCCTCATCTTCGTAGAGAATACCGGGATTAACCCCATAAACCCGAACACGGTTAGAAAATTTTACATGAGAATATCTAGCACAAGCTTTGAGATAATCTGCCAGATCGGGGGGGCCATAAATCTCGATTGCTTGAGCATTTCCCGCCAAACCACAACTGGCTAACAATCCCATTAACCCATAAATGTGATCTCCGTGCATATGAGTGACGAAAATGCGGGTAATTTGGGAGATTTTGACATCACTGCGTAATAATTGATGTTGTGTGCCTTCCCCGCAGTCAAATAGCCAAACTTCCGCCCGTTGGGGAAGACGTAGGGCTACACTAGACACATTACGCGATCGCGTTGGCACACCGGAACTGGTTCCTAAAAAGGTAATCTCCACAATAAATTATTGTTACTCACTTTGGGATCTATTTGCCTATTCTATCGTGATTTCTCTGTTCTTTTTTTTATCTAGAGATCAAGATCACTAATTAATCGGCTTCATCTATATTAAATTCTAATTTACTTTGAATCAAAATTTCTCTAATTACGTCTTGTATTTGATTATTTCCAACAATTTCTGTTAACTTGTCATCTAAACTGGGAAGATTAATAATTTCTTCGATACAATTTAAGTAACGTTTGACTATTGCTTTTATTTTGTATTTTATTTCAGCTTGTTGTTTAATTTTTGCCTTGATCTGCTCTGGAGTTTCATTGGATTTTACGACAAAAGTAATTGGATATCTTTGAATTTTATCGATATCTAAAAAATATTTGTCAACCTCAACCGTTTCGGTGACTTGAAAAAAACGTCCCAAAGGTTTCATCACAAAATCAATACCACCATCATTTGCATTAGTGCGTCCAGTTTTATATAAAATCAAGGCATCCTCAACTAAGGTATCCAAAGAATACCCCCAAAATATAGTTTGTTGGGCATAAAATATTTTGAGAATTGCATAACTGGTAATCTCGAAAACTCTAGCATCTGTATTAGGTTTTAACAAATTTTTGATAAAGGCAATTGCTTCATCACAATTTTTATTTTCAATAACTAATAGTTCATCACAATACCTCATAAAGTCTCTAAAGGATTTCTGTCTAACAGCTACAAATGAATCAATAATATCTTTAATCGCTATGGCAATATTATATTGTACTTTTGAGACTGTAACAATCAGTAAATTTTCATTAATCCAATAGCGACTTGTAGCTATATCTCTTAGAATTGGTTCTTCTCCAAGGGTAGGAAAATATTTTTTAAACTCCATATTAAGTCGATGATTTAGGGCATGATTTTGTAATTTTTCTCCAAAAGGTAACTCTCGTTGACGACGCAATAAGTCTGAAAATTTAGCTCCTTCATAATTTTCATAATTCTTATTGGTATTAAAGTTACCATTAATATAATCTTCAATTAATACATAAAGAGCGTAATGATTACCGAGAGATGGTCTTGATTTTGAATCTCTATTAGCTGATTTTGTTTTGATATTGAGATATTGTATTAATGGACTTTTATTAAAAATTTCCTCAGCAATATCACCAAAATGCTGAGTTAAAATATCAAGAATTACTTGAGTAAATTGATGACTACTGCTCATCATTAAAAAGCTCTAATTGCTCAAGTTTACAAGATTCTTTTACATACTTTTTAGGGAGTGGTTTTAGGGGTTCACCTTGATAATGAGTCATAATTCCTAATCTTCTGAGTCCAATTTTTACATAATCTTCTTCCATTTCAATACCAATAGATTTCCTTCCTAATCTTTGGGCAACGGCTGAAGTAGTAAAAGTTCCTGAAAAGGGGTCAAGAATGACATCACCGGGATTACTACTTGCTAATAAAATACGTTCTAAAAGAGTTTCAGGTTTCTGGGTAGGATGTTTTTCATATTCTTCCATACGGTAACGTACTCTAGGAATATACCAAACATTGCCAGGAACTTTTTTAGAATTATACACTGTTGGTATCGCTTTACGATAATCAATTAATTTTCGTTTAGCTCCTGTTTTTGCTTCTACTTGAATATCATGACTATTAAATGTGTAATTATTAGGATTTTTAACAGCGTAAAGAATCGGTTCATATAACGAACCAAAATAGTTTTTGGCTTGAACGCCAGAACTATCATAATGCCAAATTATTCGAGATAATATATGAAGATGTTGACGTAAATAAATATCTAGATATGGCATAGATTGGGTACTTGCCATCAAATAAATACTTCCATGAGGATGAAGTTTTTTAAGACATAAATCAATCCACTGATAACACCACTGGAGATAAGTGTTATCATCTGACCATTTATCAATAAAATTGGCATATTTTTTACCTATATTGTAAGGAGGATCAGCAAAAATCAAATTAATACTATGATCTTCAATATCTTCCTTCAATACTTCAAGTGCATTTCCTAAAAAAATGATATGATCCTGTCCAAATTTTTGGGGTATCATAGTTGATGTAAAAACTAGATGAAAGTCGATTAATAGAATTTATGTTGTGTTGACAAAATCAAGATTTATTAACACATAGATTAAGAGCAAATCTCCCTCCTAATAAAAATTGATTTTTTCCCCTTTAGAGAGATTCAAAGTCAGCAGTAAATCCAGGAAATTTTGTGCAATCTTCTTGAAAGTTTTCAACTTCGCTAATATCCTCAATTTTGTAGGACATAAGGCGCGTCTCATCAGGCCTTTTTTGGGAAACTATTAATTCAGCTTGATAGTTTTGGGTCATGGCTTTGAATTCAGCCCCAGAACGTTTCCAAGCATCTCCGTCACAATGAATATTTACTCGCCACATTGCAGTTAACCATAATTAATAATCAGTCATATCTTACCACTAAACTAGAAAATAGTAACTAAGATAAATTATCGTTTTATGCTTAGGGGCTTGACTATGCTTTACTATATAAAGAAGTATATTATGGTGAGAAAACTTTAGCTGAAAAAATATAAAGTTATGATTGAACTTACACCCGCCGCTGTTAAAGAAATTAAACGAATACAAAAAAGCCGTCAACAACCAGAAAGCTATTTCCGACTGGCGATCGCTCAAGGAGGGTGTTCTGGCTTATACTATGCCCTAGAGTTATGTGAAACCGTACCAAATGGGGAACAACCCTATGATCTTGAAGGAGTTTCCTTAATTATCGAGTCAAAAAGCCTTCCTTACCTGGAAAACTTGCGCCTAGACTACGCCGAAGATCTGATGGGAGGCGGTTTTCGTTTCCATAACCCCAACGCCCAAGCTACCTGTCGTTGCGGCCTTTCCTTCACCGAAAAAGTTTAAATATAAATTAAAGAGTTGACAGAGCATACCATATATCGGTAGTATGGTAATTTGTCAACGATTTTACGGATGATAGGGGGTCTTACTTGCCCTTCCTGTATACAAACCAACTATGCCCACTATTCAACAACTGATTCGGAGCGAACGCTCAAAAGCTAAAAAGAAAACCAAATCTCCCGCCCTTAAGCAATGTCCTCAACGTCGGGGAGTTTGCACGCGGGTTTATACCACCACACCGAAAAAACCCAACTCAGCCCTGAGAAAAGTCGCCAGGGTACGTTTAACATCAGGGTTTGAAGTCACAGCCTACATTCCTGGCATTGGTCATAACCTACAAGAACACTCCGTTGTTTTGATTCGTGGCGGACGGGTGAAAGATTTACCTGGTGTCCGTTATCATATCATTCGCGGTACCTTAGATGCCCAAGGGGTGAAAGATCGCAAACAAGGACGTTCTAAATATGGAACCAAGCGTCCCAAAAAAGCCTAAAGCTTCCGTCGATAGTTTCATGATTATTTTCTGCCCTTAACCATCCTGATCGGATAGCTACCAAGGTTAGGAAATTGAAAACCAACAGAAACTAGAGAACTCCAAGCATAATCTCCCATCAGCCCCCAAAGCGTTACCAGGGAGAAGTGTAAAACTATCTTTAAACTTATCAGGAAAGAGCCACTATGTCTCGTCGAGGAAACATCAAAAAACGCCCCGTTCCCCCCGATCCCGTCTATAATAGCTGTTTAGTTAGCATGACCATTCGTCGAGTCATGAAAAGCGGCAAAAAGTCGGTTGCGTCAGGTATTATGTATGATGCCATGACCACTATCGGAGAACGGACAGGCAGCGATCCCCTAGAAGTGTTTGAAAAAGCCATCAAAAATCTCACCCCCTTGGTCGAAGTTAAGGCCCGTCGTGTGGGTGGGGCAACCTATCAAGTTCCCATGGAAGTGCGTTCGACAAGAGGAACTACCTTGGCTTTACGTTGGCTGATCCGCTATTCTCGTATACGGGGCGGTCGTACCATGGCCAGTAAATTAGCCAACGAAATTATGGATGCTGCCAATGAAACAGGGGCCGCCATGAAAAAGCGGGATGAAACCCATCGCATGGCAGAAGCAAATAAAGCCTTTGCTCATTATCGCTATTAGGAAAGAAAAAGGTAATTCCTTGAAGGATGTGAACTCTAGCCCGATTTTCCTAAAGATAAAGTATAGAATTGTAAATAGTGTGAACCCATAGACTGAATCAAGATAAGAAAATTCAGCCAGGCAAAACAAAGGAGGTAGCTGTGGCACGTAATATCCCGCTGGAGAGGGTACGAAATATTGGCATTGCTGCCCACATAGACGCGGGCAAGACAACAACAACAGAACGAATCCTCTTTTACACAGGAATTGCTCATAAGCTCGGTGAAGTCCATGAAGGCACAGCGACTATGGACTGGATGGCCCAAGAACAGGAACGGGGCATCACCATTACTGCGGCTGCCATTACCACCAGTTGGCTGGATCATCGAGTAAACATCATTGACACCCCTGGTCACGTAGACTTTACCATAGAAGTTGAACGTTCCATGCGGGTTTTAGATGGGGTAATTGCTGTTTTTTGTTCAGTGGGAGGTGTCCAGCCTCAATCAGAAACAGTATGGCGGCAAGCCGATCGCTATCAAGTTCCGCGCATTGCCTTTGTCAACAAGATGGATCGCACGGGGGCTAACTTTTTAAAAGTTTATCAGCAGATTAAGGAGCGACTGAGAGCTAATGCGGTTCCGATTGAAATTCCCATCGGTAGTGAAACGGAATTCCATGGCATTATCGATTTAGTGCGGATGCGAGCCAAAATTTATGAAGATGATTTAGGTCAAAATATTGAAGATACTGAGATCCCAGCCGAACTCTTAGAAGAAGCTCAAGAATATCGCACCAAACTGATTGAAGCCGTAGCTGAAACTGATGAAACCCTATTGGAAAAATATCTAGAAGGGGAAGAACTAACAGAAGCAGAAATTAAGCGGGGCTTACGCAAAGGAACCCTAGATCGTACCCTTGTCCCCCTGTTGTGCGGCTCTGCCTTTAAGAATAAGGGAGTACAACTGCTGCTTGATGCGGTGGTAGATTATTTGCCCTCCCCCTTAGATGTACCCGCCATTAAGGGACTGCTGCCCAACGGACAAGAAGACAGTCGCCATGCCTCCGATGATGAGCCATTTGCTGCCCTGGCCTTTAAAATTGCCGCTGATCCCTATGGGCGATTAACCTTTATGCGGGTTTATTCAGGGGTTTTGGAAAAAGGCAGTTATGTCTACAATTCCATCAAAGAGCAGAAAGAAAGAGTTTCCCGTCTGATCATTCTCAAATCCAATGATCGTATTGAAGTTGATGAATTGCGGGCGGGAGATTTAGGGGCCGCCATTGGCCTCAAAAATACCACCACTGGGGATACCCTCTGTGATGAAGACCATCCTATTATTTTGGAATCCCTCTACGTCCCCGAACCTGTTATTTCCGTGGCCGTAGAACCCAAAACCAAACAGGATATGGAAAAACTCTCCAAAGCCTTGCAGGCCTTGGCGGATGAAGATCCCACCTTCCGCGTCAGTATTGACCCCGAAACCAACCAAACCGTGATTGCGGGAATGGGAGAACTCCACCTAGAAATCTTGGTGGATCGGATGTTGCGAGAATATAAAGTCGAAGCAACCGTCGGTCAACCCCAAGTTGCCTACCGTGAAACCATTCGCAAGGCCTCTGATGCGGAAGGGAAGTATATTCGTCAGAGTGGTGGTAAAGGTCAATATGGTCATGTGGTGATTCACTTAGACCCTGGAGAACCTGGCAGCGGGTTTGAGTTCGTCTCCAAAATTGTCGGGGGTGTGATTCCTAAAGAATACATTGCCCCCGCCGAACAAGGGATGAAAGAGGCCTGTGAATCGGGCATTGTGGCAGGTTATCCTATGATCGATCTCAAGGCAACTTTGGTCGATGGTTCTTTCCACGATGTTGACTCATCAGAAATGGCCTTTAAAATTGCGGGGTCAATGGCCATTCGCAATGCCGTTAACAAAGCTTCGCCAGTCATCCTAGAACCCATGATGGAAGTTGAGGTCGAAGTCCCAGAAGATTTCTTAGGAGATGTGATGGGAGATCTTAACGCTCGTCGGGGTCAAATCGAAGGGATGAACTCCGAAGACGGACTGGCCACAGTTTCTGCGAACGTTCCTCTCGCAGAAATGTTTGGTTATGCGACCGATATCCGGTCAAAAACCCAAGGTCGGGGGATCTTCTCAATGGAATTTAGCCATTACGCAGAAGTCCCCCGCAATGTCGCCGAGGCGATAATCGCTAAAAACAAAGGGAACGCATAAAACAGTGAACGGTGAACAGTTATTCAGTGAACAGTAAGCCATTCATAGTGGATAATTAACTATTGGTAACTGATGACTGACACAGATTACTGTCTAGAAAAAGAAGACAAAAAAAGGAACAGTTGATTCATGGCACGCGCAAAATTTGAACGGAATAAACCTCACGTTAACATCGGAACTATCGGTCACGTTGACCATGGTAAAACAACCCTAACAGCAGCAATTACAATGACCTTGGCTGCGTCTGGGCAAGCCAAAGCTCGTAACTACGAAGATATTGATGCGGCTCCTGAAGAAAAGGCACGGGGGATCACCATCAATACCGCCCACGTGGAATATGAAACCAAAGACCGTCACTATGCCCACGTAGATTGTCCTGGACACGCTGACTATGTTAAAAACATGATCACCGGAGCCGCTCAAATGGACGGCGGGATCTTAGTGGTATCGGCAGCAGATGGCCCCATGCCCCAAACCCGTGAACACATCCTGTTAGCGAAACAGGTAGGGGTTCCTAGTCTGGTGGTCTTCCTCAACAAACAAGATATGGTCGATGATGAAGAACTTTTAGAACTCGTAGAACTCGAAGTTCGGGACTTGCTCAATGAGTATGGTTTTCCTGGGGATGATATTCCCATTGTGGCTGGTTCAGCCCTCAAAGCAGTAGAAACCCTCAAGGATGATCCCAAACTGGCGAAAGGGGGCAATGAGTGGACTCAGAAAATCTTAGACCTCATGGCTGCCGTTGATGAGAGTATTCCTACCCCTGAACGGGAAATTGATAAACCTTTCTTAATGGCGGTAGAAGATGTGTTCTCTATCTCTGGTCGGGGAACTGTGGCTACCGGACGGATTGAACGGGGTAAAGTCAAAGTCGGTGAAACTGTTGAGATTGTAGGAATCCGCAACACCAGCACCACAACGGTGACTGGGGTAGAAATGTTCCAAAAACAGCTTGAAGAAGGACTCGCAGGGGACAACGTAGGCTTGCTGTTACGGGGGGTTAAAAAGGAAGATATTGAACGGGGAATGGTAATTGCTAAACCTGGTTCAATCACTCCTCATACGACCTTTGAAGGGGAAGTCTACGTCCTGACCAAAGAAGAAGGTGGCCGTCATACCCCTTTCTTTAAGAACTATCGTCCTCAGTTCTATGTACGGACAACTGATGTTACTGGAATCATTCAAGATTACACCTCTGACGAAGGGGACGCAGTAGAAATGGTGATGCCCGGCGACCGGATTAAAATGACGGTAGAGTTGATTAATGCTATCGCCATTGAACAAGGAATGCGTTTTGCTATTCGGGAAGGCGGCCGTACCATCGGTGCGGGCGTGGTTTCCAAAATTCTTAAGTAGGACAACCAGACAATGAACAGTGACCAGTTAAGGGGAACCTCTGCTGGTCACTCATTTTCTCTCAAGATACGTTGACATCATTCCTGAACCTGGAAAATTAAACATTATGGCTACCCTTGCTCAACAAAAAATTCGCATTCGTTTAAAGGCTTTTGACCGTCGCTTACTGGATACTTCCTGTGAGAAAATTGTCGATACTGCTAACCGCACTGATGCCAAAGCCATTGGCCCTATTCCCCTACCGACCAAACGCCGCATTTATTGTGTTTTGCGATCGCCTCACGTTGACAAAGATTCACGGGAACATTTTGAAACTCGGACTCACCGTCGTATCATCGATATTTATCAGCCTTCTTCTAAAACCATTGATGCTTTGATGAAATTAGATTTACCCGCTGGGGTTGAGATTGAAGTGAAGCTATAACAAGGCAAGGGGGTAGGTTTTGGGGGTTAGGGGTTGGGACTGATCTCACGAACGAAGCCTGTCTCCTGCCTTCTTCAATTGTTATTTTTAGCGAAAGTGAACAAGTTATACAAGTTATACACGATCGCTAACATTTATCCTTTAAACTAGCTGTCATAAGCAACTAAATCTTACTTAACTGTGTAGAGGAAAAGCCATGACCTGCGATCAACTTCAGCAGTCTTATCAAAAACAACTGGTTAAAGCCGGAGTATCTCAGCAAAAAGCGGAACAGGCAGCTAGGGCATTAAGCCTGAAGGAACTGCAAATTATTAGTGAAATTTGGGAAGATTGGGGGAATGTAGTCGCTTGCTCGGACTGGCAGGCGACATCCTAACTAATCATCATCGATTATAACCCTAGCGATTAAGACCTCCCTGACGTTCACAATCAAATCCTTGAGCATACCAATCTGAGAGGTTGACTTCCTTAAGGGGTGTAACGCTTAAACAGGGAGGTTGAATTATTTGGCTAAATACAGCCCAAATTAAGCTGCGGGTGACATCCAGGAAGGTTTTTAAGCTCGATTCATTATTGCCAGGAACGCCAATTTCCTTAGCCGTATCCACTTCAACGGCGATGCCTTTAGCCCCTAAGTGAATTTGTGCCAGCCATTTAGCTCTGGGAAGATGACTCTCCGACGTGATCAGTTTGACTTTATTAAAGCCTCGCTGATGGAGTAGGGGAACACAAAAGAAAAAATTCTCAAAGGTTGAATGGGCGCACTGTTCGAGCAAAACCTGCTCCATGGAGGCTTGTTCTCTCTCGAAAATAAGCTTAACACAAGGGGCTTTTGAGCCTTGAGAGATGATAATGGGAATGTCAGGATCTTGGCGGGCTAATTGGGCTGCATACATTTCTCGCCGAATGCTGCCCCCTAGCACCAAAATTCCATCGACGGGTTGATGGGAATTGAGCGGTAATCTTACGCCAACATTGTAGACTAAACTACTGAAGATAAATCCGATAACAGCAAAAAAGATGAGTATGAATAGGCGTTTAAACGTTCTTTTACGTTTCTTTCTTACTAGACGGCTTTTTAAATCAAGTTTTAATTTAGTCAAAGTCTTAAAATATCATCTAAATTAATTATTCGCTTATAATTCTAGATAAAACTGCAACTGACGACAAAGCTTAATTATTAATATTTGCATCAATTGGCTCAAAAAGGTTTATCATAGTACCCATGTTCTGAAGATTGGCAATTGTGATGGAAGCTTTAACACCTGCTCAAAAAGAATTATACGACTGGCTTGTTCAATATATTAACGAAAAGCAACACGCCCCGTCCATTCGTCAAATGATGAAAGCCATGAATTTGCGATCGCCGGCCCCGGTACAAAGTCGTTTAGAAAGACTGAGAAATAAAGGCTATATTGATTGGACTGAAGGAAAAGCCCGCACCATGCGAATTCTGCACGCTAAACCCAAAGGAATTCCCATTTTAGGAGCCATTGCTGCTGGGGGTTTAGTTGAGCCTTTTACGGATGAACAAGAGAAATTAGACTTATCTCATTTATTGCAACCCAATAATTATTATGGCTTGCGGGTGACAGGAGATAGCATGATTGATGATCTCATTACGGAGGGAGATTTAGCCATTATGCGTTATCCTGTTGCGGATGAAACCTTAAAAAATGGGGAAATTGTGGCTGCTAGAGTTGAGAATTATGGAAACACTTTAAAACGGTTTTATCAAGAGGGAGATATGGTGATTCTCAAACCTTCTAACCTCAAGTATCAACCCATTGAAGTTAAAGTTACTCAAGTCAAAGTACAAGGAATATTGGTGGGAGTTTGGCGAGGGTATTAACCCTGACTTACGGTCGCAATAATTGATGAAAACTTAAGGAAAATTTCAGGGTTATTATAATTAATTACCCTGTTTTTTTTTTATAATAAACTTGTAATAGACTCGCCACGGAAAAAGTTAAATGAGTAAAGATAACGGCGCTGAATTGCCTCTTTGGGTACAAGATCGCAATACAGTTTTGGCTCACGATGAAGGGGTAGAATGGCGGGAAGGGAAACGTCCTGACTATTCCCATACTGACCAATTTTTGCAGAAAGAAAGTCAATATAATCATCCCTTGGGGTCTTTAGAAGCGATCGCCCAAAATTTAGTCAGAACTTTTGAGATGGAAGCTTCCCATAAGTTGAACCCTCAACAGTGGTTGTCTATTGTTGCTGATAAGTTTCAAATGAGTAGTAATGGAGGCCCTATTTATACTGCTCAAGATGTGATCGATCAAGGAACTTATAATCTTTTTATTGACAAAACTAAAGCTTATGATCCGACAGAAGAGAACTTTAAATCTTCCTTTGAATTGTTTCATAATGCCTTTCCTAATGGGTTTCTTTGGGAATTAGTAGAAGTAGTATCTGGCCCCCCAAATGTGACGTTTAAATGGCGACATTGGGGAACATTTAGCGGCCCTTATAAAGAGCATCAACCGACGGGAGAAACCATTGAAATTGTCGGTTTAAGTGTGGTAAAAGTAACTGATGACTTAAAAATTCTGTCCGTTGAGCATTATTTTGATAATAGTTCTTTTCTCCACAAATTAACCTCTGGTTGTCCTTTTCATTAATGTATGAGCTAGGGTCAGAATTCACCGCGCTAGGAGAAATATAAAGAATTAAGTCAAAGAATACGGGAGATTTATTTGATTATTGCCCTTAAATTCCATAATTTCCTTTTATCAGAAAATTGGGTTTAAAACCCCGTCACTTCGGCAAGCTCAGTGCAAGCCTTTTAGGACGGCTTTCTAGGGATTTAATATAGTCTCTTAAGACCTCAGCCATTGAAATATTGAGGTATTCAGCATATTCTTTGAGTGTCTCATATTCGCGCTCATTAACATTAAATTGGATTTTCTTAGGTCTTGACATACTCTGGCTGCAACTCTATAATCAGAGTATACATCAAAATTGAGTTAAAGTAATGAAACAAAGGTATCGTTTTAGGATCTATCCGACAGACCAACAGAAATGGCATTTAGCCAAACTGTTCGGATGTTGTCGGGTAGTTTTTAATGATGCTTTAGCTCATTGCAAACAAGAGTATCGAGAGGGGAAGAAAAAACCAGATAGCAAACTACTTTCTAGTCGGTTAACGAGCCTCAAAAAGACAGAAGAAAAGATTTGGTTAGGTGAAGTTTCTGCCGTTCCTTTGCAACAAAGTCTTAGGGATCTAGATATAGCTTTTAAGAACTTTTTTGATTCTTGTACAGGAAAAAGAAAAGGTAAAAAAGTTAAACCTCCAAAATTTAAAAAGCGTAAGTCTAAACAATCAGCTAAATTTACTAATAATGGCTTTAAAGTTAATCAGCACAATGTATACTTGGCTAAGATAGGTAAATTAAAGATAGTTTGGAGTAGAGAATTACCCTCTAAACCATCGTCTGTTACCGTAATTAAAGACAGTGCTGATAGATATTTTTTGAGTTTTGTATGTGAAGTTAATCCTATTCCATTAACACCTAATAATAACTCAACACCTCGACTACGCTCGGTGTTGAAGCTGAGCGGAGCCGAAGCTTCAATAGGAGTAGATTTAGGTATCATTGATTTTGCTACATTAAGTAATGGTGAAAAGATTAAAGCACCCAAACCTTTAAAGTCTAACCTTAAACAATTAAGAAGACTTCAAAAAAATTTATCACGCAAGCAGAAAGGGAGTAAAAGACGCGAAGTAGCAAGATTAAAAGTAGCTAAATTACACGCAAAAATAACCGATATTAGAACTGACTTTTTGCATAAACTATCGACTAAACTAATTCAGGAAAACCAACTGATAGCTTTAGAAGATTTAAACGTTAGTGGAATGGTTAAAAATCGTAAGCTTTCCCGTGCTATCTCAGATTTAGGGTGGCGTAGTTTTCGTACCATGCTAATAGCTAAAGGTGAAATGTATGGGCGAGACGTTAGGGTAATTAATCGATGGGAACCAACTTCTCAAACTTGCTCTTGTTGTGGAGAAAAAGGAGGTAAAAAAGAACTCTCAATCAGAGAATGGACTTGCCTTTTTTGTAATAAGTGGTCGGACATAATTAAACGAATACAACTTGTAGGGTGGGCATTGCCCACAATAACCTCTAGATCAGCGTTTTAGCCTTTTGGTGGGCAATGCCCACCCTACGCTTATTTATGTCCGACCACTTAGTATTCACGATAGAGATATTAACGCTTCAACGAATATTTTAAGTGTCGCGGAAAGACATTCTGAGACGAAAAACGGACGTGGAGAAAAGGTCAGACTTTCGCAAAAGAAAGCACATTTCTGTGAAGCGTCAACCCACCTAAAGTACGAACAATTAAGTTTGTTCTAGTAGGAATCACCGCCCTAAGCGCGATAGCGAAGGGCGCGTGAGGATGTCAAATTAACTATTCTGACTCCTTACTCCTGGCTCCTAAACTCTACCATAACCCAGTTTCGTCGAACTCACGTTGATCTTAGATCTTGCACCATGATTGAAAAACAACAAATCCCCGACTTTTAAAGCCTAAAACCCTGATAAACTCGTTAATATTTTGCAAAAAGTCGGGGATTTTAGACTAGGTGCAAGATCTCAGTTGATCAGCAAAAAAAACCGTTAAATTAAGTATGTACTTTCTTATGTCTTGTCTTCGATGCAAAGTGTTTATTTGAAATTTTTGCCGATTGTGATAGCAATTTTCGCTTTCATTGCTAGTCTGATTACCTTACTATTATGGAGTGAAAATGGATTCATGTCAAAAGCAGCCGCTTGGGAGGTTGTAGAGAATGCCATTATCACCCTAATGGGGGAATATCCAGAGAAACCGACAACAATTACGGGAAGAGTTATCCAATTGTTTCTTTTAGTTTTTGGAACCTTGGCTTTTGGAACCATTGTTGGCAAGATTTCCTCATTATTTATCGCTCATGCTCTTTTACAGGAGAAAGTTGTGAAGAATTTTAACGACCATATAATTATCTGTAACTGGAATAACAAAGCTCCGACAATTATCCATCAGTTGCTTGAGGCTAATAAGCATCACCAAAGAGACATTGTGATCATTTCTTCATCAGTTATCGAAGACCTTGATGATTTGGAAAGTCAGAGGAATGTCTATTTTATTCAAGCAGATCCTACCCATCATGTTACCTTAGAAAAGTTTCAAGCTTCTCAAGCTAAAGCCATCATTCTCTTAGCCGATGAAGAAACTGAAGGTCCCGATGAAAAAAACGCTCTAATTGCCTTGGCGATTAAACATCTCGAACAAATCCCTAACCGACAAAAAGATATTCACGTCGTTGGAGAGTTGGTCAATTTAGGCCGTCGGCGACATCTGAAAGAAGCGGGTGTTGATGAAGTAATTTCAGCGCGAGATTACAGTTCAGGAATTATTGCTCAAAGTGCTGTATTCAAAAATATGTCTGTGGTTTATCAGCAACTACTAACTTATTCAGATTGCTCCAATGAGTTTTATTATATTACCCCAGAGCAGTATCCAAAATATTTACTGGGTAAAACGTTTATAGAACTGAGTAAATGGATTAGTAATGATCTTGGATCTCATGAAGAAAATCCCTTGATTCTAATTGGTATTAAACGAGGAAATGGAGAGATCCTACTGAATCCAAAACAAAGTCATTTTCAGAGACTTGCAGCCGAAGATTCACTCATTGTCATGGCTTATCATCAACCTATGTAGGGCTTGCTGAAAAAGTATTCTAGTGAGAAAGATCCTTAAGCTTCAGGATGAAAGTAATGATAAATATCTCTTGCTAAAGCGGGGCCAATACCTGATACTTCTTGTAATTTTTCAATAGAAGCCTCTCGAATATAATCAAGAGAATGGAAATGAGCTAATAATTGTTTTTGTCTTTGAAAACCTAAATTGGGGATTTCATCTAACCGCGATCGCCGACTTTTTTTAAGTCGTTGTTGACGGTGAAAATTAACAGCAAATCGATGGGCTTCATCCCTAACTCTCCTTAATAATTGTACCCCTGGTTGTTCCGGTTCAGTTACTAATGGGTGAGACTCTCCAGGTAAAAAGATTTCTTCTCGTTGTTTGGCTAAACTAATCACATTTAAAAACGGAAAAAGCTTCAGATCTTGTAACACTTTAATTACAGAAGAAAGTTGTCCTTTTCCTCCATCAATCATAATTAAATCGGGATAATCTGCTAACTTTAATAATTCTTCCTCTGTTTTATTTTGATAGGAACGAAAACGGCGATCAATTACTTCAGCAAGACTGGCAAAATCATCGGAATGACCAATCGTAACAGTAGGATTTTTTATCTTATAATGACGATAGGATTGTTTTGCCGGAACTCCATCAATAAACACTACTTGAGAAGCAACAGCATTTGATCCTTGAATATGGGAAATATCATATCCTTCAATGCGACGGGGTAAGTCGGATAAATTTAATAATTGGGCGAGATCTTCTAGGGCTAATAAATTCTGTTCTACATGACGCTGAGTTTTTGCTAATTCATAACCCGCATTCCGTTCAACTAAACTAATTAACTCGGCTTTTTGTTGTCGTTGAGGAACAATAAAATTAACTTTACGGCCTTTTTTTTCACTCAACCATTGAGCCAGAATTTCTGTTTCTGGTAACTCATATTGAACTAAAATTTCACTGGGAATTTCCACCTGCTCAACTTGCCAATAATGTTCTTCTAAAACCCGTTGTAAAATATTGCCTGGAGTGCCTGACTCGGTATCAGCAAAAAACCCTAATCTTCCCACTAAACGCCCTGCCCGAATTTGAAACAATTGAATACAAGTGTATTGTTCATCTGCTGCTAAAGCGATCGCATCTTGTGACACAGTATCATCAGGTAAAGCGACTTTTTGATCAATTCCTAAGACATTGAGGGCTTTAATTTGATCTCGAATTTGGGCTGCTTGTTCAAAATTTAGGGCAGTTGCAGCTTTTGCCATTTGTTCTTGCAGTTTAGCGAGTAATTCTTCTGTACGTCCTTGGAAAACCATGGCCACTTTTTCCACAATTTTATGGTAATCATTAGGGGTAATTAAACTTTGACAAACCCCTGGACAGCGACCAATATCATAATTTAAACAGGGGCGATCTTTAAATAGGGGACGGGGACGCTGACGTAGGGGAAAAATGCGTTTAACGAGGTGTAAAGTGGAACGAAGATGATGAGTATCAACATAGGGGCCATAATAGCGATCGCGTTGATTATTTAAGCGTCGTTTACGGGTAATAAAAATTCTCGGATAAGCTTCCGACCAAGTAATACAAACATAAGGATATTTTTTATCATCTTTTAGGAGAACATTAAAGTAGGGTTGATGTTGTTTAATTAGGTTTGCTTCTAAGGCTAAGGCTTCTGCTTCTGTATCGGTTACAATAAATTCAATATCTGCTATTTGTTGCACCATTAAGGCAATACGGGGGCTGTGGGGTTGACCATTTTGGAAATAGGAACGAACCCGCGATCGCAGTTTTTTTGACTTCCCAATATAGAGAATTTCCCCTCGATGATCTCGCATTAAATAGACACCAGGTTCAGAAGGAAGGGTCTTTAAACGGTGTTCTAAACTGTCAGAAATGGGTAAGGATATCATAAGGGGTTTAAAGCATTTAATTATTAATTGCTATTTCTTATTTGTTACTTAGTCAATAGTCAGCTTTCCAATAGCTAACATTTCCTAAGTTTCCTGCAACAACTATCGCGGCTAAATAATCAGTTTGGGGAGTAAAAGACAATAATTGCCAATGAGGTAGATTAATTAATTGTAGCGGAGAATCAAGGAAAATTTCTACTTTATCTAAACCTCCGCTAATTCCCTCCCCTGTTGCTTTTAAATAGGCTTCTTTGGCTGTCCATAATTGAAAGAATGCTTTGTCTTTATCAGGAGAAGAAAGAGTGTTAATTTTTTCAGCTTCTTGAGGGCAAAAAAAACGCTTAGCTAGTTGTTCTGCATCAGGCATCGGTCTTATATATTCTACATCAACTCCAATCAGGCGATCGCAAGTAATTCCATAAATAGCTAATTCTTGAGAATGAGATAAATTAAATTCTATTTTTTGAGAATTGATTTCATTACTTAATTTAGGTTTACCCAAAGGACTATATTCAAAAGTAATCTGATCGGGGGGAATATTTAAGTAACGACTTAAAATGATTTTTAGGGTACTTCTCGCAACAATAAAGCGTCTTTGATGTTGTTCAAATTGAAATCTTTTTGCCTTAATTTGTTCTTGATCATTGAGAATGTGGAAGCGTTCGTCAACTTGATCTTTAGATAAATCAAGATTCATGCACCAAAGATTAACATCAAGATTATTTAGAGTAATAGATTTAGTTGGAAAAGACCACATAAATTATTTTTAAACGTCTTCAAATAGGTTAAATAATGGGCAGAGAAAAGCGAAAACAACTACCTTTTCCTACTTCGCTTTCTACTTCAATTACACCCCCTTGTAATTCTACCAGACGGCGGGTAATTGCTAGGCCAATTCCTGTCCCACCAGAATAACGAGATCGAGATTTATCTGCTCGCCAAAACCGTTCAAAAACAAAGGGTAAATCTTCAGAGTTAATACCAATTCCTGTATCAATAATAGCGACCCAAATTTTATGTTTATCTCGCCAAGCTTGTACTGTAATGCTTCCTGTTTCAGTATAACAAATCGCATTACCTAATAAGTTGATTAAAATTTGTTCTGTGCGATCACTATCAGCTAAAACTGCGGGTAATTCGGGAGGACATTTTAACTGAATGATCGGGCCATCCTCCATAATTTGATCAGAAAATTTATCTACCAATGATGTTAATAAAGGAACCAAATAAATTTGATGTAAACTAATAGATAAATAACCCGCTTCTGCTTTAGAAAGTTCTTGGAGATCATGAATTAATCTTTCTAAACGTCGAGTTTCTTGAATAAGACGGACATAAAGTTCAGGAGAAGATTCTACCGTTCCGTTAGATAATTCTTCTAAATATCCTCTCACAACTGTTAAAGGTGTGCGTAATTCATGGGTCATATCACTAATTAATTCACGTCGTCTTTTTTCCACATCTTCTAAACTACTTGCCATGAGATTAAAGCTATTTCCTAACTGATTCCATTCAGGAATTTCACTTTCTGGCATTCGTTCATCTAAATGACCTTCTGCTAATTTTATTGTAATATCTTTCATCTGATTTAGAGGTTTCATAATACGACGAGAAGCCCAATAACTGAGTCCTCCTGATGCACTTACCCCAAAAATTACTGACCAAACAGCACTATTATCCCACGCTGTTTCAAAGCCTTTTACTAAATAAGTTCTCGCTGAACGAACGGTAAAAAATCCCCGTTGTTCGAGTTGTTCTAAGCGTACAACAAACATTCGAGGAGAGGAAATTTTAGCAATACAAATAAAACTCCCTAATCCCACAAACATGACCAATAAATGGGATAAAAATAAGCGAGTTCCAAGACTAAGTTTTGCCATTGATAGGTTAGACTCAATTTTATTATTGTTTTCAATTACTTTTTATTATACCCGATCAATATAAATTAAGACTTATCAACCGAGATATTGTGTAGGGGCTTAATAATATTAAGCCCTAAGATTGAATTCTATTTTACAGTTGCTTTAATTTTGATTGTCCACTATCTTTAGTCAAATAAATTCAAGGAAAAATGACCATAAGTTCCCATTAAAGTCGGGTCTTCACATTGACAAGAAATTAAAACACCGCGATAACTTCCCGTATAAGAATCAACATAATAAGACATTTTTGCCGTACTAAATTTGAGATAAATTGGAGTTTGTTTGGGGAGAGAAGTCTTAATATCTAATTCATCAGAATAACCCAAGGCTTTAAGATAACTTTTAAGAGCTTTAAAGCCTTCCTGAGAATTATCAGCGCAAATGCCAAGATTTTGAGTATCGCAAAGACTTGATACTAATTTAATCGCTTGACGCAATTTTTCTTCCTCGGAGTTAGAGTCAACAATATTAACGTGGGGACAGCTATAATCTGCCATAATTTTTTGGGCTTCATCAACAGTTAAAGTCGTATTAGGTTGAGTCATCATATTAGGAGTAAGTAAGTTAACAGTAATAAAAATAAGTCCTTTTAACAGGTGTGAATCCCTAAGAATGCAAATATAAAGCATCTTTATAAAGGACAGATTCTTGATGGGTTTCTAAGACACAATCTGAGCGCGGATAGGTAACACAAGTAACCGTATAACCGGCCTTAATCTCATCTGAATTGAGAAATGTTTGCTCACTTTGATCGATTTTTCCTTCAATTAGTTTGGCCACACAAAGAGAACATTCTCCTTGAAGACATCCCGATGGTAAGCGCATTCCTGCCATTTCAGCCATATCTAAAATGTACTGATCGTCAGGCACTTCTAGAATGCGATCGCTCTGAGTAATGGGATTGATTAACCGAACTCGATAAACTGCCATCGCTCCCCCAAAAGCTGTATCTCATTATTTATGCTACGACGGGAGGGGACATCAGAAAACTAACCTGCCAAAGTTTTTAATATTTCTCCTGAAAAGGTTATGATCAAAATAGATGAGTTATGGCATGACTGATGGGTGAAGCAAAACGTCGTAAAACAGCTTTAGGCGAACAGTATGGTCAAGAGGAACGCATTTTGTCATGGGTTCCTATCACGAAACGTCAAGCGGATGCCTTCTACCAATGGACAACGCGAGGAGCTTGGCTTGGTATTGGGGGGATGGTCGCGCTTTGGCTAACGGTGCGTGTTATTGGCCCTCTTTTCGGTTGGTGGGAAGTTCATTGACACTCCCACCGTCAAGCTAACGCTGTGACGGGGGATTATTGGTTCATCCAGATAATTCATGAACTCAATTGAGGATTAAGACTTTTTATGATGAAATCGAATCCCTAAAAAGACATCATAGAGGAAGTTCCAGAGATTTTTTCTTTCTAATAAACCTAAAGATTGCTCACATCCTTTGGCATCTAATAAAGGTTTAGTTGCATGATAAGCAGGTTGATATTTATACCAAGGAATCGACGGCCAAAGATGATGAATTAAATGATAATTTTGCCCAAAAATCATGAGGTTTAAAACCGCACTAGGGTAAACTCTAGCATTTTTCCAACGATCACGTTCATGAAAAGGACGATGGGGCAAATAATCAAAGAATAACCCTAAAGCAACCCCGACAACTAAGGCAGGAACAAACCAAAAATTCATGACATAGCCAATAAATCCGTAATGAATAGCAAGAAACACAACTGTAAACAAAAATAATCTACTCAAAAACCACTCCAATAATTCGTATTTTTTCCACAAACGACGCTTAAAAAAGAAGATTTCGTGGTAAAAAAAACGCGTGGCAATTAACCACAATGGCCCCCCGGTTGAAACAAAATGATCGGGATCATTATCAGGATCATTAACATGGGCGTGGTGTTGTAAATGAACCCTTGTAAAGACAGGAAAGGCAAAACCTAACATTAACGCGCTACCATGACCCAAAATGGCGTTAATCACGCGATTTTGATGGGCAGCATTATGAGAGGCATCATGAATCACTGTACCCGACAGATGAAGGGCAAGAACATCAGAAATAAAACATAGCCAACTCGGCCATCCCCATAACCAATAACCACAAATTGACAAAGCAATGAGGGACAAGGCGGTAAAAAACATTGCCACATTGGGGTTAAACCCCCCTGGGGGTTTGAGAAACTCCTTGGGGACTGTTTGCAGCGTCTCGGCCGACTGCATAGCGGTTTCTTGCTCCTTTAGCAACATTATCATTGATCTTTGAGTAGTTTACAGGATAACAGACTTTTAATAAAGATTTGTAACATTATCTCATCTTATGTAAAGATGGAGTACAAATCACAAATTATCAAGGTTAGGCCATAGTTCATTCCTTGAGCAAATAAGACTGTCGATCCAAGATAGCCTAAATTTTTGTCATAATATCAGTACAGCCTGAGTATTTTAATTATTACTAATGGTCTATCTTCTGCATTAATTGAGTATTAAGAAGCATAAATCAAGATTTTAAGCATTATGACAACGCAATTTTCCTGGACTCAAAATTGGTATCCTATTAGCCCTTTAAGTTATCTCGATCCGGCGATTCCTACTCCTGTTACGCTTTTAGGTAAAAAGTTAGTTATTTGGCGGGATAAACAACAGAAATGGGTGATCATGGATGATCAATGTCCCCATAAATTAGCACCCCTTTCTATGGGAAAAATACAAGCAGATGGCACGTTAATGTGTCGCCATCATGGTTGGTGTTTTGATGAAACAGGAAATTGTACTAAAATTCCGATGTTAGCTGGTAATGAAGGGTTAGAAACTGCTTGTAAAAGTTCCCGATCAAAAGTTACAATTTATCCCACCCAAGTTAATCAAGGATTATTATGGGTATGGCCCGATAGTAGTGAAACTGCCTTTACAGATTGTCAGTTAAAACAACCTGCAATTATTCCAGAATGTGGTCTAGATGTAACTGCAACTGACTGGCATTTGTCAGAAGTTCCGGTCGGTTATATTGTGTCTTTTGAAAGTAGTTTTGACCCTTCCCATGCTCAATTTCTTCATGAAGGAATAGCAGGATTTTCTCCTGATAAAACTGTGCCTATTACAACTTTTGAAACAGTAGGAGAAATTTCAGCAGAGGCAGGATTTACCTTAAAACATAGCGGTTATAATCTGTTTAATAAGGATATGGAGGCAACGAGAAAGTTTAGTCCTCCTTGTTGTAATACCACAATTTATCGTTATCCTAACGGAAGTCTTTTCCTATTTCAATTATATTTTATTCCCACAAAACCAGGTTATTGTCGTTACATTGGCAAGTTTATTTCTAATAGTAGTTTTTCTCAAAATAATTTTTTCTTAGATCTACTACCTAAAAATTTACGCACAGGCTTACAACATTTATCAAACTATCAATTAAGCGATCAAGATTTAACGGTGATGCACGGTCAAGAAACCTTACAATCATCCTTAGATAAACCTTGGAATAAAGCTTATTTTTTACCTGCTCCTGCTGATATTGGGATTTTGACCTTTAGAAAGTGGTTAGATGAATTTGCAGGGGGAAAACCTGCTTGGCAAAATGGCGAAGAAAAGTCCTATCAAGGCTTGACAGATGAGCAATTATATGATCGTTGGAATCGACATACTAAATATTGTCCGAGTTGTCGTAGTTCTGTGGTTTTATTAGAAAAGATTAAGCAATATTCTCGCTATTTAACCATCTTTTTTGTGATTTTAACCTTGTTATTTTTTGTGATCGGTATCTCAGTTAAATTAGCTGTTGTTTCAACTATATTGGCAATTTTAAGTTTATTGGTTTCTGCTGTATCTGATGATTTCCGTCATCGTTTTTTAAGTAGTCTTCCTAAAAATGGACTACCACAGATGAAACTTTATTAGTGAGAAATACTAGAATAAGCGGGGTTGATATCCTTGAATATTTGGCTTTTGAATAATGATTTCGGTTCTACCGAACTTGTTATGCTAAATCAACACCCACATACAGACTGAAGCCTGATACTATAGAAACCAAGTACCAAGTCTCCTTTCGGGGACTAAATTTAACCCGCGTAGGCGGGTTTTGTCTGTATAGCTTAACCCTTAAGGGTTTGAGCCTATATTTTTTAATAGTTTTACATAGCAGGTTCGGTAGAGCCACTATTTTTAAACAATACGATTAATGTTTAACTCTAACGAAGATATTGCTGATTTTAAAACATTAAAAAGCGACGTTAGACAGAGAAAAACAGTATTAATCAGAGATAGATATCATATATAGAGTCAAAAACCTCAAAAAAGATTTATTTAACCTTGAAACGGAAGATTAGGTGAAACCCGCAGCCATCTGGTGTAAAAACCGTATATAGATTAGATTGACTTCTTTGGCAATATTCTGTTACATTTATTTACATAAGAGTTAAATAAACTTAACAAACGGAGTAAATCATTATGTTAACCCTAGTAATTTCCTTATTAGTCGTCGGTTGGGTTGCGGCTGCTGTAATTGGCACCCAGGCTTATTTTCGCGGTGAACAAACCAAACCTATCCATGAAAGAAACTGGCGTTCTGAGTCCTTTGAAATCTTAGCGAAGTCAGTGACAGGTAAAGAAGTTGATAGCGATCGCATTCCCGCCTTCCAAATTGATGCTTATGGTAGTCAAAATTTACCCAGCAGCTAAGTGATTAAACAAACTTCTGACGAATGACTTCGTTATCTAATCAGTCAACAATTAGATTAAGTATCTTTTAATCTAATTATTTTAGCCTTTTCATAAGCCCTTAATGGCTTATGAAAAACTAATCTTTTGTTAATATTTGTTCTTAAAACAGTATATTTGGGTTATAGATTTTTACAAAAATGTAACTAATCTATGATAATCTTAATAATTCGATAATTAGTCATCATTTGCAGACTTTAAATAAGAGGATTTTTACCTTCATAAGTTACAATAGCTACAGAATTCTATCCAAGGAATGTAGCTATGAAGTCAACAAATAGCCGAGCGATGGAAATTCAGCAAGTGACAGGACTCAAACCGAAGCACTTTGCTGATTTAGTAAGAGCATCACAACTTATTTTTGATCCCAGTGGGGGAGTCTTCGGGAGGCAGTTTCAGGTTGATTTGTCTGTGTTTGGTTTATCCAATCATGTGATCGACAATTTGAGACAATTAGGACAAAAATATCAGTATGCTTCCCCTCATATTCCCATCGATATTATTTGGGAACAATTAACCCCCGAAACCCGCAGTTGGTTTATTGATCATAAAAACATTATCTGGAAAATTGAGGAAGCTTTTCCGGCCCGTGACGAAGATTAGATTTCCTTAGACTTAGTGATTTTATCCCGCACAAACTTGATTAATTTTTCTTCAGTTTAATCAGTTTAAGATGCGGGATTTTTTTTGAATTATTTATATTTAAGTTTCAAAACTAAGATTGGGAATGCCAGAATAAAGGTAGCAACATTAGTCATAATAAGAGGAAGATTTTGGATAAATACGCCATAAATTATCCAGAGTATAAGTCCCGTACAAAAGAGGAGAAACATTTCTAAGGAAATATCTTTAGTTGAGCGAGTTTTCCAGGTTTTTAGGAATTGGGGAAAAAAGGAAATTGTTGTTAATGTACCAGCAATTAGACCAATCCAGGTAATAGAATTCATGGTGACTAAGTTAGGGATTTTTTAATGGTTTTAGTTTAGGCTGTGTTGTATCTTCAGACTGTTTATTAGTAACACAATGACTAAATTTATCTCAAAACAAGTCAAAAATAAATATAGAGACGTTTAATGAAACGTCTCTACAAAATTAGCAATCTAACTAATTACAACCAAGGACTAACATTAATGCCCAAAGTTGCCCCTAAATTTAACAAAGGACAGAGTTGAGAAGGAGTCCAACGACAAGCGGGAAGACTTTCTTGCTTGCCATTACCATCAACACAATTCGGCACAAATTGTTCATACAAGAACTGATAATAAAGCTCTTGTACTTTATCCAAAGATAAGTCTAGATTCAATTGTTTCCCAAGTTCAATCATTCGTTCCAGGGGCTTAATTTCCTGTTCTAAATCAACCGAACTTTCATCATTTAAAACTTGCCCTAAAATTTTAAGAATTAACCGTTCTAGAGTTTGTTTTGCTTCAGGAACATCTAACACACAAGAGAGATGACTCGCTTCTGTCGCAAGGATCGTTAATTCCTCTAAATGGGTATCTTTTACCGTTTGCTCCTCAAGGCTTTTTTCTAAGGCCCGAACTGTCGTTAAACAGCGATGAGATAAGGCAATTTCAGCAGCGACTTGTAACTCTTTTGGAACAGGAATTTCATCCCGATGAAAAGCGGCTAAAATGCTGTAATTATCTCGATAAACTTGGGTATAAAGTTGATCCAAATGTTGCTTAGTTTTCACCGTTAATAGGTTCATAATACGATGACGTTCTTCCGCAAACAAATGTTGTAAACTAAAAGACTGTTCCCCAAAGAGTTTACCCATTGCTAAGATAATTTGGGCCGCACTTGCTTGTTTAAAGAGATCAAATAATTGTTCTTTAATCTCGCTATAGGATAAACGTCCATTAAAGGGTTGAATACAACAATGAAAGTCCCAACCTCCTAAATGTAAGACGGCAAAAGTAAAATGATGACTTTCCCAAGTAATTTTTGAGGTTAATTTTACCTGTCCTACTGCTAAAGTTAAAGTTCCTAATTGTTGCTTTTCGTAGTCAAATTGCTGAGCATCATAACAGTAAACTTGTTGTTGAGGAAGATACTTGGTAAACAGGGAACTAATGGCATAATGAGCCGCTACCTGTTGGAAATTAACCTGGGAAGAAACCACCAAATGATAGTAAACATCTGCCCCATCTTTGTAGGTTTCTACATTACTCGGCGCAGCAGCTAAACGGCTAATAAATTCCTTCTCTAAATTCAACCCTGCAACTTCTCCAGCTAATTCTAAAGCCCGGGCCGCATAGCGTAAAATTTGGGTTCCTTCAGGACGAGAAATCTCCTCAAAAAACCAGCCACAACTGGTATACATTAATAACGAATGACGCTGCACTTCTAATAATCGTAAAGCATCAATTTGTTCCGCAGGGGAAAGGGCATGACGTTGATGACGACTGAGGAATTCTTCGACATTTTCCACAGAGCGATCTAAGATTACTTTAATATATTCATCTCTCGCCCGCCAAGGATCATTAAACAGTTGGCCCGCTGTCTGTTCATAGGTGGGAATTAATTGATCTCTTAACCAGTCTAAGGTATCTCTGAGGGGTCGCCGCCATTTTTGGTGCCATTCCCCACCACCACCGCAACCACAGTCATCTTGCCAACGATCCACCCCGTGCATACAACTCCAGGCGGTGACGGGCTTTAATTCTACTTCCCAAACGGGGGGACAAATGCTTAAATAATGGGCGTAATTGGTAACAGTCCAGTTTCTTTGGGGAAATTCGACCGTAAAAGCATAGGCAATACATCTTTCTTTGTCTCGCTTATGATGGCCAAAGGTTTCGCCGTCGGTGCCAATGCTGATAATTTGAGACTTACGATGATCCCCTTTGATAGCGCGGCCAATTCTTCCCGCTAAATGTTGGGAACTCTCCAACACATCCCCAAAGCCAATATCGCCGGAAATCGGGCCATCATAGAAGAATATATCTAAATATCGTCCATCTTTAATAAAACAGCGATAGGGACGGGTGGGATCAATTTGTCCCCCACCCACTTCATGCCATTCGGGGTTAGATGTCTCCTCTGTGGCAAAGGGACGGCATCTCTCGGCTTGAGTTGGAGCTAAAACGATGAATTTGATGTCTTCATCGATTAACACCTCTAAGGTGGCATAATCAACGGCTGTCTCGGCTAACCACATTCCTTCGGGGTTACGACCAAAACGATGACGAAAATCAGCTTTTCCCCAACGAATTTGGGTGTATTTGTCCTGTTTGTTGGCTAAGGGCAGGATAATATGATTGTAGACTTGAGCGATCGCATTGCCATGACCATTCAACCGTTGACAACTCTTGTGATCGGCTTCAATAATGCGCTGGTAAGTTTCGAGATCATGGGTTTGTAACCAGGACATCAAAGTAGGGCCGATATTGAAGCTTAAATACTCAAAATTATTAACAATACCGATTAATTCCCCTTGAGGGTTGAAAATTCTCGCAAAAGCATTGGTACGATAACATTCATGGGCAATGCGTTCATTCCAGTTACGAAACGGATAAGCACTGGGTTGTCGTTCAATGGTATCTAAATAGGGGTTTTCCCTGGGAGGTTGATAAAAGTGACCATGAAGGGTGACATAAACCCCTGTCGCTGTCGTTAAGGGGTTAACATTTTCTGCCCCTAAATTAGCCTGGGTAGTCGTATTCTGATCCGCAAGATATGTCATAGAAAATACCTGATTAAAGTTGTTTTTTTCCTTAGCCGTTGATAGAGTAGGGATGAAAGCTAGGACAATTTTTGGGGAATTAGGAAATGTAATGTAATGATGACGAATTTGAAGAATTAGATTCCCCTCAGGCTAATTTAGCACGTTTTCATCTGAGATTTCTGTATCTAAATCAACCCTAACTCCACTCAGCTTAACTGTTGATTGTTAATGACTCTATTTCTAAAGAAAATCTTAATTTTTTTTCAGAGCAATTATTTTAGATTTATTCTCAAAAGAAATCTACAAGATTAGACCTCTATTTGTTTTCTTGCAGTTTTTTAATAATTTGTAATTGATTTTCTACTCTAGCGATAACTTCTTCCGTAGCAAAAGGCTTCACAATATAATCAACGCCTCCCATCTTAAACGCTTTGACTTTATCCATAACATCTTCCAATCCACTAACAAAAATTATGGGAATATCACGGGTTTGTTCATTAGCTTTGAATTGCTGGCAAATGGTATAACCATCCATATCTGGCATTTTAATGTCTAAAAGAATCAAATCAGGAGCTTCAGCCATAACGCTATTAATTCCTAATTTGGCACTAGGGGCAATTCGTACACGGTAATTTTGTTCAACTAAAATTTTTGTTAATAATTTTAGATTACTAGGATTATCATCAATGATTAAAATTTTGGCTTGTTTAATGTTCTTTTCTGTCATCATTTATCCTTCGATTTTCTAGATTATACTTTTTATACTTTTTATACTTTCCGGGGATTTTTTTGTAAAATTTATACTTTTTAGAATAAAATTTCTGAATGGTTTCTGATATTATTTATCCAGTAAGATTCAGTTAAACACCAAACACCAAATCAACCAAATACTGGGGTAAAAAATTATGAACTCACCGATCATTATCGACAGTAAACCTGATTATACTAGAGCAGGGTTATCAAGTGGTGATACGCCTACGGTCGTCTTCCCGACTAATTCTGTTACATCGAAAGCTCCAATGGATGCTTATGGTATGGTGACAAACTGGGATGGTATGAAGGATGTTTTATCTCATACCTTTAAGCAACTAGGTGTCGATCCATCCCAGCATTCTATCATTATTACTGAACCCCCTCTCAACTCAGAAGTCAATCGAGAAAAAATGACGCAAATTTTCTTCGAGACATTCAAGGTATCAGGATTTTATTTAATAATGAGGGAACTATTAGCCCTTTATGATGGGGGAAACCTTAACGGAACTGTCATAAACTTTGGGGAGAATGGTTCTTGTCTCGTTATAGTCCCTTGCTATCAAGGCTCTCCTTTCACCCATGCCATAATTCAATACTCTTTAAAAGAAAACAAGATTAACGACCAAGAAGTTGCAAATATCGCCGACAGAGTTTATGCTTCAATTTTTCGTTGCGATAGCGATGTACGTCACTCCCTTTATTCTAATATTATCCTCACTGGTAGCAGTTCTATGTATACAGGAATTTCTACAAAACTTCGGGATCGAGTTGCAGCATTAGCACCACCAAATGCAACAGTAAAAATTGTTGAAGCAAATGAACCGGAAAATGCAGCTTGGCGCGGAGGAGATAAGATGGCACCGCTCCTTAATGAGAATGGTTCTTGGATTACTAAGCAAGAGTATCAACAGTACGGGGCAAAGATTGTTCACGACAAGTGTTTTCAATAGCTAATTAATGTTAGCTTCAGTTCTTCTTGATACCCTGTTCAGTTAAGGTTAATAGTTGTTCAAACTCGTAATTATCTAGTAATTGTGTCAATTGTTGCCCCAAAACAGGATAATCACGACTAATTTCGGTAATTAGTTCTGAGGCTAACATAATATCACCTTTATAAATAGCTTCATACATTTTATCTAACCATGCTTGCGGTAACTGTTTTAAATCTTGAGGAGTCAGCAAGTCTTCCGAAGTCGGTAATAATGGAGCATCTACAGAAGATTCATAAATATAACGGAACCCTAAATGTTGATGTAATGCTTCAAATATTTCGATATCATTAAAAGGTTTGCGAATCAATCCATCACACCCGGCTTCATAAATCAATGTTTCTTTTTCTTCTAATACACTAGCAGTAACAGCAATAATAATTGTTGTTTTTCCTTGAGGTGTCGCTTTAATTTTCTCGGTTGCTTGAAAACCATCCATGACTGGCATTCTGATATCCATAAAAATTAAATCAGGATGCCATTTTTGCCAAATAGTAAAAGCTTCTTGTCCATTAGCAGCTTCTTTTAGAGAAAATTCTAGGGGTTGTAGCAGTTTCAATAATAACCGACGATTGGCTATATTATCATCTACAATTAAAATTTTGTAGTGGGGTTGCTTGGGTTCTAAACCTATCACTCGTTGTTGATTGACTGGACTTTTTATTTCATGATGATTAACTTCAATTAATTCGATAAAAAAGCGAAAAGTCGTTCCTTTACCAATCACACTTTGAACCGTAATTTTACCTCCCATTAACTTAATAAAATTTTCACTTATCGTTAATCCTAATCCCGTTCCTTCTTGAGATTGGGGTAAATTTTTGCATTGGTAAAATGATTTAAAAACCTTGTCTATTTCTTCTTGAGCAATTCCAATTCCTGTATCTTCGATCTCAAATATAAGGGTATTATTTTCTCTCGCTACTCGTAAAGATACCGTACCAGAATTAGTAAATTTAACGGCATTTCCAAGAATATTAATTAATATTTGTTTTAGTTTAGTTTCATCAGTTTTAATCCATTGAGGAACATTTGACTCTTTAGTAAAGGATAAGTTTAAATCTTTATTTCTAGCAGAAAGAAGAAAGATTTTTTTTAATTCATCCAGTAACTCATAAAGATTACAATTTGTCAGATCAAGAACAAATTTACCTGCTTCAATTTTTGACAAATTAAGAACATGATTAATTAAAGTGAGTAAATGTTCACCACTATGATGAATAATATTAACATTTTCTCGATAATCAGGAGATAACTTTTCCGAATCTTGCATCAATTGACTAAAGCCTAAAATTGCATTGAGAGGAGTCCGTAATTCATGACTCATATTGGCAATAAAGGTACTTTTAGCTTGATTAGCAGTTTCCGCTTTTTCCTTCGCTTCTCTTAACTGTATTTCATTTTCTTGCAGTTTTTTGGTACGTTCATTAACTTTTCTCTCTAAAATAATATTTTGTTCTTGAATTAATCTTTGATTTTGCTGAGATGCTTCTAAAGCTAAAAATAAGGCTTCTGTTTTCTCTTTTTTGATTAAGTTGATTATATCTGCTAACGCTAAAGAATATAATAAGACTAAGATAACAGTAGAAGTTAACTGACTGTCAACCGCCCATTCTGAAGAAGGCATGAGTTGTAAATTCTCTAAATTAGCAAATAGGAAAGAAGCAAAAATAGCAACCTGTGCTAACAAATAAAATCGAGCAGGTTGGTATCCTTTTTTATAAACCAAAAAACCAGTTATCAACAGAAAAACAATGATTAACAAAAGAGAAAGGATAAAAAATTTGTTGACTATAACTGGATTAATAGGAAATATAAGAAATAAAATTAAACAATAACTTTGTGCTACTACTGTTATCCGATATAGATTTAAAGAATTTGTTTTTAAATTAAGAAAATTTTTAGCAACTTCCAACAAAAGTATTACACTAGTTATATTAACGAAGGGAAATAATAAATTATTATTATAATTTGTCAATATATATTGTTCAAAAAAACCTTGACGCATCCCTTGATTTATAGTGGTAAAAATCACAAATAACACATAATAAAAATAACTTTTATCTCGCAAAGCGATAAACAAGAAAAAATTATAACCTATCATAATTAAAAGCATTCCATAGTGTAGCCCCAAAATAAATATCATTTTATTCTCTGCACGAAAAAATGATTCTCTTTCCCAAATAGCTAAGGGAAAATACATGGTAGTAATAGCGTTGAATCGAAAATAAAACGTCGTTTCTTCTTTTTGTGCTATGGGTAGGTTAAAAACAAAACTATGATGGGGAATATCTCTGGTTTTAAAAGGAAAAGCTTTACCTGTTTTTTTAACAATAAAATCTGATTTATCTGGAGTAGGAATATAAAAATCAATATAACCCATCCGTGCATCATTTAATACTAATAACCATTTAAGATCGGGATATGCTTCATTTTTAACGGAAAATCTAACCCAAAAATTACTGGGAGAGAAACCCAAGTTAGGGGTTTTTTGATTGTTGGGGATAAATTGACTTGAATATTCTGGAGAGGTAATTTCTTTAATAGTTAATTTGCGACTCTTATCTTCTAAAATATCTAAATTTAAGCTAATAGGATATTTAATTTTATTGCTTTTTAAAATAATGGGTCTATTTTCTGATTTAACCGAATAGCTATAACTCTTATTTTGTCGTAAAGTTAACAAGAGTAAAAAAGCTAATAAGAAAGCAAATAATAAGCTTAGTAATCTAATTTTTTTCTGATTTTCTCTTATCGGCTTGGCGTAATTAGACATAATTTATTTATTCATCTATTATAGCGTTTACATCTGTATGTAAGATTGTTATAGTTGATTTAACTAAATAGTTCAAACAACTGGTAACACAACGATAAAAGTAGAACCCTGTTTTAGCTGACTAGCCACAGAAACCTGACCTTGATGCAATCTAACACTTTTTTCCACAATGGTTAATCCTAAACCATCTCCAGACCATTGACGAGCATTAGTCGCAGAATAACAGGGCTGAAAAACCTGTTCTAATTCATCTGGAGGAATACCAATTCCCTCATCTATCACTGTAAAAATTCCCTTCTGTTCTTCTACATTTAGATCAAGAGTAATGATACTTTCAGGATTAGAATATTGTAAGGCATTTGAGAGTAAATTTTTGAGAATATTTTGTACTAACTTTTCATCTATCAAGGTACTGACACTGAGATCATAATGAGGTAAAACAGGTTCTTCAAAAAGTGAAAGAATAATCCTTCGGTTAGGATAATGAAGGTTAAAATCATTAATTAAATTGCGACAAATATTGATAATATCTAAAGAAGTTCGATTTAGAGAATATTTTTGTCTGCTTAAACTATTTATCAGTTGCAGTTTTTCTGAAAGGGACTTAATTGGAATGAGATCAGTATTACAATTAGTAGAAATCGTCTTTAAAGAATTATCTAATCTCTCAGTCAGTCGAAATAATATCTCAGAATCAAACCAAGAATCAGGTATTTCCTCAGATTTTATTGTTTTTATGGTATTAGCTGTTTTGCGTAAATTATTATTATTATTGCCCGTCTTAATTGTTGTTCTTCTTAACTTCCCCTGTTTTAAATCTTGGTGATAGGATTCTAAAATTGCCCGCACTGTTCTTTTAGTCACTTTTTCTCCCAAAATTTGCGATAATTCTGTCCAAAATGCTGAGCCTACCATCTTGATATTAGAAACTGAACAATAACAAATTTCTGCTAGTTCTTCATAAGATTGATTTAACCAAACGCTTCGTAATAAATTGATTTGAATGCAACTTAGATGTTGATTATTTTTTTGAAAAACAAGCTTATCTACTAGATTAATGGCAACTTCTATATCCATACCATACTACCATTTAAAATTTTAGATACCCCAACCTCTTTTAATACTTGTCTCCTAGAACAAGAGAAAGTGAGAAGTGAGTAAGTTTTAATCTTATCACCAATCGGGATCATACTTTTTAGACTTTCTATACTTTAAAGGCAAGTCTTCTCTTAAAATCAATACTTTTTGGGCGGAAATATCCATATTTATCGTGATATGTTTTCAGTGTGAACAAAACAACGGACGCGGAGAGAAGATAAGACTTTCGATCTGAAAGCACATCTCGGTGAAAAGTCAACCCCATTCAGCGACCACTCTAAGCAAGTGGCGTGGCGAGGAATCACCGCCCTTTTAGGGCGCGTGAGGATGTCAACCTTCTTCTGCCTCGGAGCAATGCTTTACAACACATTTAGTTTTTTTCAGTATTAACCATCATGCTCAATTCTTTTAACAATCTCAATTCACGGAAGATAGGGACTATTTCAGCGATTACTGTCCTTTTAGGATTTGCGGGTTCAGCCCAAGTACAAGCCTTTAATGAAAATGACCTGCAAACGTTTTTAACTACTGGTTCCTGTTCAGGATGTGACCTTTCTGGGGCTGATTTTTCCGGTCGTGAATTTTCTGGAAATTTTGTTTTTGATTCTGACTTTACAGGGGCTAATTTCTCGGACGTTATAGATGATTTTCCCATCTATATAAACTCCAATTTTACCAACGCTAACTTCACTAACGCCCAGTCCACTGGACTGTTTGCACAATCGACCTTCATCAATACAAATTTCACTGATTCAATTATGATTGGTGATTTTAGTAATACTAATTTTTCTAACAATACCCTTACGAATGCAGTATTTAACGGTCCTACTTTTAATGGATCTAATGTTGATATTATTTCCGTTCTAACTGATCCAACTGCACTCTTTATTAGCCCTATCTTTGACAACATTAATGAGAATTTTTTCCTAAACAATGATCTGACAGGAGCGAAGCTAGTCGAGATGGACTTCTCTGGGTTTAACCTTCCTGGTTATGACTTCACAGGGATTAACTTAGCTGGTTCCAACTTCGTAGGTGCTAATCTAGCTGGAGCGAATTTTTCCGATGCTTCTTTTGCTGTCTTCAATCGCGCCGAAGTCATTGATCTGGGCTTGGCTATAATCAATGGTGCTACCTTTGATCGAGCTAATCTTTCTGGCGCTAACCTTTCTAATAATGGTGTACTAGGTGGGGTGCGTTACATTCTAGCGGATCTCTCTGGAGCCAACTTTGCTAATTCTAATGTCAACTTTAGTAATTTTTCTCGTGCCAATCTTACCAATGCCAACTTTTCTAATACAGTTGCTAGAAACACTGCCTATGTTGGCAGTAACCTGACTAATGCCAATTTTTCTGGATCTGACCTACTGTTAGCTGTGATTTCTGATAGTAACTTCAATGGAACTAACTTTTCTAATGCGATAATTGACTACGCCCGTATTGATAATGCAACTTTGGAAGTAGGTATTGTTATTGACCCACTGAGTATAAATAGTCTTTTCACGACTAACGCAAACGAACCGACTCCTCCTGATTTTACCAATACTAGTTTAATCTCTGTTGAAGTGATAAACAGTAATATTCCTGGAAGTAATTTTTCTGGAGCTAATCTGGGAGACAGTTCGTTTACCGATACGGATCTCACTGATTCCAATTTTGCCGGAGCAAATTTAATGGGTGGGAATTTCGTCAATGTTAATCTACTCAATGCCAATATTAACCAAAATCAACTCGGTTCTTTGAACGGTTTTTCTGGTACTTTACCCGATGGAACCGTTGTATCTGATTCTACCTCTGTCCCCGAACCTTCCACAACATTAGGTTTGTTGGCGATCGCTGGTTTAGGTGGTTTGGCTTCCCGCAGAAAAAAATCCTAAGAATTATAACCTCAAAAATAGACTTTGCCAATAAGTTCAATTTACAAAAGACCCGAAAAAGCAGGGGACATGACCCAGGCTTTTTCGGTCTGCGTCGTCTCGATTCAACAGCCGTCTGGCCCACAGAAACTGTGTCCGTACAGTACCTCCGCGTCACAGATATAGGCGATGCCCGCATAATCGTTGAAAAACTTCACTGCGATCTCGTCCGCAATATTCTCGGCCATATCCCGATTTTCGGTGAGTACCTCGAACTTTATATTCGACTCGATGTCAGAAACGGTGGGTTGTCCTGACGAGCGGACATTGCGACTGCCTTTACCGCCAGTCTCCAACACCGTATAACCGGTCGCCCCTGCTTCATCGATGATCTTGGCGATCTTTTTCAGCAGAATCTTTTCCGTAACGATAACGAGCTTATTGGCTGGCTTGGCCATTTTGGTTACCTCCTTACATGGGTGTATCGTAAAGTTTCAATACACATATTACTCTACTTGATCTGTCGATGCTCTCTTGGCCCAGCAGACCGCGAGATGTTTGGGATCAGCCGCCCAGCGCCTGGGCGAGCCCAGTGAAGAGCGGTATGCACAAGGCAATCGCAACCGGCGTGCCAACGGCTGTAGACGCGCCGATGTAGGCGGAGGGATTGGCCGACGGGATACCGGCCCGTAACGTGGGCGGCCCTGAGATGTCTGAACTTGAGGCAGCGATGACGGCCAGGATCACGACTCCGCCAAGGCTGAATCCCGTGGCGTAGTGGGCAATCATGCCGAGACCGAAGGCGATAAATCCATGTAGCAGAGGTGCCACGAAGGCATATACGGCGTACCACTGGGCCACCTTGCGTAGCTCACCGAGCCTTGCCCATGCCTCCATACCCATGATCAACATCAGTACCGAAAGCAGGCCTCGGAAGAGAGGCTCGTAGAAGGTTTTATAGACACTTTCCGGCTGGGTTAGCAGGCCTAAAGCGAGGCCGAGTAGCAGTGCTGATAGGGCTGATCCCTGGAGGCTTTCCTTTATAATGGGCCATATCTCGACCTGGTTACCTCCGGTACCGCGCTGCTTGCTGAGATACTCTTGCCTGGTGGTGGGATACTCTGGATTGTTGGGGGACTCTTCCTTGCTGAGATAGTTGTCGGACTTCTTGTTGAGATAAATACTGGCCACGACGATCGCAGTCACGAGGGCTGGAATGTCCATGAAGGGATAGAGGGCTGCGGCCCAGGGCTCGTATACAACTCCTTGCTCGTCTAGGAGCGTTAGGGCGGCGGCCATGGTAGAGCCACTTACAGCCCCAAATAAGCCCGAAGTCGCAAGGGCATCCACGACTTTGATCTTCGGCAGCTTTGCCAAAGTATAGCGACCGATGAACACGATAAGGATACCTATTAGAACGGCGAACAACGCGGGCAGCAGCATCTCCACCAGATTAGAGTCGCGGATCGCCTGTCCACCAGTCAGGCCGACTTTCATGAGCAGCATGAAGACGATGAACTGATAAACCGCATCTGGAATTGTTAGTTCGCTACCGAGGGCGGCAATAACAATGCCACCAATCAGAAAGCCGAGTGTCGGGGACTGCAACTGCGCCCCGAATTTTGTCAAGAAATCAGATAAGAAATCCAATTTGTAATTACTCCTTAAATCAGATATTAGGGGTCAGGACGGCAGGCAAGCGGGGACTCGAATACTAGGTGGCTGGCTCTACGCATCCGGGTGAGTGGCGATTCATGTTCGGGAATAAGTTGCGTTCGACAGAAGGTGATGCCCACCTGTCTCAAAGTGAGCGATCGCCTATCTTGCTCGATCAAATTAGACAATTCATCGATTTTTCCCGATGCAACTTACTTTTTCCATTTAAGTAATTCTATAGTAAAACCTTAAGGAAGTATTCATTTAGCAAAAACAACTTTCAAATCATATCAATAAGCTTTGCTTATGCTTTATCTTTGTACTATATAGCGAACAATTCAACAGACAATCAAACCTTTAAGTTAATATAAGAAAAAATTAATATAGAAGGGGTTGACGAATACCTATCGCTGGTTGTATGCTCACTATAGGAATTAGACTATGCTTTTAAAAAAAATAATAGAAGTTAGTCTATAAAATGACGACTTAAATGTGTCATCTCTATGGATGACATAGTTTAAAGGGGATAACCCAGACAGAAACAATCAAACCCAAGTTAGAACTCACTAACATATTAGATCATGCAGATAACCAATCGTATTCACTTTAGAAATGTCAGGGGCGACATTTTTGGTGGGATCACCGCCACCGTTATCGCCCTACCCATGGCCCTCGCCTTCGGGGTTGCCTCTGGTGCTGGCCCTGCGGCCGGTTTATGGGGTGCAGTTTTAGTCGGTTTCTTTGCTGCCCTGTTTGGGGGAACACCCACCCTGATCTCTGAACCGACGGGGCCCATGACGGTTGTGATGACTGCCATTGTCACAAAAATGACGGCGGATAACCCTGAAAATGGCTTAGCCATGGCCTTTACCGTGGTGATGTTAGCGGGTATCTTTCAAATCATCTTCGGGTTCCTGAAACTCGGTAAATATATTACCTTGATGCCCTATACCGTTATTTCTGGCTTTATGTCAGGAATTGGGCTAATTCTAGTAATTCTGCAATTTGGCCCCTTACTGGGGGCAAGCAACCCCAAAGGTGGAGTGGTTGCAGCTTTGAAAAATGCCCCCGATGTGTTAACTCAGATTAGTAGTCACATGGGAGAAGTAACATTAGGGCTGTTAACTGTGGCGGTTTTATTCTTGATGCCGGCCCAACTCAAGAAATATGTACCCCCTCAATTAGTAGCCTTAATTGGTTGTACTGTGTTATCGTTGGTCTTCTTTTCTGGTGGTGGCATCAAAACCATTCCTGAATTCAGCACCGGACTTCCTACTTTAGTAATGCCCACTTTTACCCTAGAGCAAGTCAATACCATGATTGTTGATGGCTTAGTGTTAGGGATGTTAGGGTGTATTGATGCTCTGTTAACGGCTGTAATTGCCGATAGTTTAACCCAAACTCAACATAACTCCGATAAAGAATTAATTGGTCAAGGACTTGGTAACTTAGTCTCTGGTTTATGTGGGGGTTTACCTGGTGCGGGTGCCACCATGGGAACCGTTGTTAATATTCAAGCTGGGGGAACTACTGCCCTATCTGGTTTAACCCGTGCCTTTATTTTGTTAATTGTTGTCTTGTGGGCTGCCCCTTTAACCCAAAGTATTCCCTTAGCAGTATTAGCGGGTATTGCCTTTAAGGTAGGTATTGATATTATTGACTGGAAATTCCTCAAACGCGCCCATAATCTATCCTGGAAAGCCGCAGCCATCATGTATGGGGTGATGTTGCTCACCGTCTTCTATGATTTAATTATCGCGGTTGGTATTGGGATTTTTGTTGCTAACATTTTAACTATTCAACGTTTGGCTGATATTCAAGCAGATCGGGTTAAAGCTGTTGATAGTCATGATGATGATGCTTTGGCGACTCAAGAAGCAAGACACTTAATGAGAGAAGCTAATGGACGTATTTTACTCTTAGATTTAGCTGGCCCCATGAGTTTCGGTGCTGCTAAGGCTATTACTCAGCGTCAAAGCATTGTCGAAAACTATGAGATGCTGATTATTGATTTAACCCATGTACCTTTGTTGGGGGTAACTGCTACCTTAGCCATTGAAAAAATGGTAGAAGATGCTTACGCGAAGAACTTAAAAGTGTTCATCGTCGGTGGAGAAGGTAAAGTTAAGGAACGCTTGAGAAAGTTCGATATCTTAGATCGAGTGCCTCAACAAAACCGTGTACAAACTCGCGTCGCTGCCTTACAATTAGCCGTTGCTCAACTTAAAGGATATACTTTAGAACAGATTCAACAAGAGATGGGGATGGATAGTTCTTACGTCTCTACAGCTAATGATACTGACGCAACTAATCAGACATCTTCTAGCGATCGCAATCTTAAATAAGTTCTGTGGGGCTGGTTTATGTATGAAAATCATCAAGTTTTGTCAAAAACCTACCCCTACGACTTCTGACTTACTTCGACATTGCGGCAATTTAGCCTGTCGAAATTCAATACGAGTCTGACTTCCCCTATATTGTCCACATAATTAAACACAATGATGCTAGGTTCACCATTGACACAATTTTTGTATTCGTTTCCCCTACTTGCAACAGAAACCACTGCTGAGAATGGCCCAATGATTTTGGCAGGGGTTTTACTCAGTTTAGTCATTGTTTATTTAGCCAGTAAATTAGGGGGAGAATTATCAAGATCCCTCAATTTACCCCCCGTTTTAGGGGAATTAGTTGGTGGTGTCCTTGTCGGTGCTTCAGCCTTTCATTTATTAGTATTCCCTGAAAGTGGGGCAACAGCAACTGATTCCGTTTTAATGAGTTTTTTACAATTAGTTGCTGGTTTAACCCCTGATGCTGTGGTGGAAGTGTTTAACAGCCAAAGCGAAGTCGTCTCCGTTTTAGCGGAATTAGGGGTGATTATCCTTCTCTTTGAAATTGGCTTAGAATCGGATTTGAAGGAGTTGCAACGGGTAGGCTATCAAGCGGCGATCGTTGCTGTTGTTGGGGTAGCGGCCCCCTTTGCAGCAGGAACCGCCGGACTGATGTTATTATTTGGTATTCCAGCAATTCCCGCGATTTTTGCTGGTGCTGCATTAACTGCTACCAGTATCGGCATTACCTCAAAAGTTCTCTCGGAATTAGGCCATCTTAAGTCCAAAGAGGGTCAAATTATTGTCGGTGCTGCCGTTATTGACGATGTTTTAGGAATTATTGTCTTAGCTGTTGTTGCTAGTTTAGCGAAAACGGGAACCGTTGATGTGCTGAATGTGGTCTATTTAATTATTAGTGCCACAGCATTTTTATTGGGGTCAATTTTCCTAGGAAATTTCTTCAATAAGTCTTTTGTCGCTATTTCTGATCGCCTACAAACTCGCGGTAAATTAGTGATTCCTGCTTTGATTTTTGCTTTCTTAATGGCTTTTTTAGCGAATGTAATTCATCTGGAAGCAATTTTAGGAGCCTTTGCCGCAGGGTTAGTCTTAGATGAAACGGATAAACGCAAAGAATTGGATCAACAAATAATTCCCATTGCTGATATTTTAGTTCCCATTTTCTTTGTGAGTGTAGGGGCAAAAGTTGATCTAGGGGTTTTGAATCCTATTGTGCCTGAAAATCGTGAAGGTTTAATCATTGCTACCTTTTTAATGGTTGTGGCAATTTTCGGTAAAGTAATTACTGGATGGGTAGTCACAGGACAAGAAAAAATTAACCGTTTAGCCATTGGTTTTGGCATGATTCCTAGGGGTGAAGTTGGCTTAGTTTTTGCTGGTATTGGTTCCGCAAGTGGTGTCTTAAGTCCTGCGTTAGATGCGGCGATCATTGTGATGGTAATTCTTACAACATTTATGGCTCCACCTTTGTTAAGATTTGCCTTTAAGGAATCCGGTGAAGCAGAAACAGTCACACCTACAAAGGAAGTTGATTTAGTCAAGTAATTGCCTTCAACAATGGATAATTATCCATTATCCATTGATAAAGAGCCAGGAAAAATACAGATAATAATTAATAATTTTTCCTGGTTGTATTCTATAATAATGGTAAGGTTTTTATGATTAAATTTATGACTTATGAAAAGAATGTTTAAAGATGAAAATTTTCTAAGATTTATTCATTTAGTTGAAAACATTGTTTCTAAAATATTATCTATTGCTCTAATTGTTGTGATTGGGGTTTCTATTTTTGATTTAATGATTGTTCTTTGTAAAGATTTATTTACCACAGAACCATTTGGCTTTTTTGATAAAACCCTTTTAGAGCTTTTTGGACTTTTCTTAAATATATTAATTGCCTTAGAATTGTTAGAAAATATTACAGCTTATCTCAGAAAACATATTGTTCAAGTTGAATTAGTAGTCGTAACTGCTTTAATTGCAGTAGCCAGAAAAATTATTATTTTTGATCCAGCTAAATATGAAAAATCTGATATTATTGCCCTAGCAGTAGCCGCTTTAGCTTTGGCAATCAGTTATTTATTAATCAGACTAAGTAATCGTATTTTTCCCTAAATTATCCTAGATTGATAGAGTTTTATCAACCTAAACCATTATCTTTTTCAATGTATATTTTTAACTTAAATAAATTATAATTAAAAGTATATTAATATCAAATTAAAATACAAATAAACCTCACCCAAAACACCGTGTTAGAAGCCTTCATATTTGCCACCATATTAATTGGATTTTTTGGGATCATCTTTAAACAGAATCTTGTCATGAAGATCATCTCAATGGATGTGATGAGTACCGGAGTAATTGCCTATTATGTATTAGTTGCTTCAAAAAATGGCTTATTTACTCCCATTCTTGGTAATAAAGAAAATATTAATTATGCAGATCCTGTACCCCAAGCAGTCATTTTAACAGCCATTGTTATTGGCTTTTCTATTCAAGCCTTAATGTTAGTAGGAGTCATGAAATTAGCTAAAAATAATCCTACCTTAGAAAGCAGTGAAATCGAGAAAAATAATACACCATGAACACCCTAACCATTACCTGGATAGCTATCCCCTTATTTATCGGTTTTACTATCTATCTACTTCCTAAAATTGACCGCTATCTTGCTTTAGGAGTAGCCATAGTTTCGGGTGGATATGCCTTACAAATATTTAGTCATACTTCACCCTTAAACTTAAATTTATTAGATAATTTTGCAGTAATTTTAGTTGTCGATCACCTGAGTGGCTTTTTCATTTTAACCAATGCCATTGTCACAGCAGCAGTCATTCTTTACTGTTGGAATCTAGAAAAAACCGCCTTTTTTTATACTCAACTAATCATCTTACATGGCAGTGTTAACTCAGCCTTTATTTGTGCTGATTTTATCAGTTTATATGTTGCCTTAGAAGTGATTGGAATTGCAGCTTTTCTGCTTATTGCCTATCCTCGCAGCGATCGCTCAATTTGGGTAGCCCTGCGTTATCTTTTTGTCAGTAACACCGCCATGTTGTTTTATCTGGTGGGGGCCATTTTAGTCTATCAAGCCCATCATTCCTTTAGTTTTGCGGGACTAAAAGGCTCACCCCCAGAAGCGATCGCCCTCATTTTTTTAGGACTCCTAACCAAAGGCGGAATTTTCGTTTCAGGGTTATGGCTACCCTTAACCCATTCTGAATCAGAAACCCCCGTTTCCGCCATATTATCAGGAGTTGTGGTCAAAGCAGGGGTATTTCCCCTAGTGCGTTGTGCCTTAATGATCCCAGAAATAGACCCGATCATTCGTCTTTTTGGCATGGGGACAGCCCTTTTGGGGGTTGGTTATGCCGTCTTTGAAAAAGATAGTAAACGGATGTTAGCCTTTCACACCGTTTCCCAGTTAGGTTTTATCCTCGCTGCGCCAGAAGTGGGGGGCTTTTATGCCTTAACTCACGGGTTAGTCAAATCAGCCTTATTCCTCATTGCCGGGGTGTTACCCAGTCGCAACTTAAAGGAACTTAAACATCAACCTATTTATACCCCAATTTGGATCGCTCTGGTTATAGCAAGCTTCTCCATTTCTGGTTTTCCCTTATTATCGGGTTTTGGGGCCAAAATATTGACCATGAAAAATATTTTATCTTGGCAAGCGATCGGTATGAATTTAGCAGCTTTTGGAACAGCCATCTCCTTTGCTAAATTCATTTTTTTACCCCATGATCTGCAAACGGGACAAGGAAAGGTTAAACCAGGATTTTGGCCAGCTATGGCCTTGCTTTTGGGAGGGTTAATAGTAGCCAATGTAGTCTATTCTCAAGCGTATACTGTTGCTAATACCATTAAACCCCTGGCTACAATTTTCCTAGGATGGCTGGCTTATTTTCTGATTTTTCAACGTTCTATCATCAAGTTTCCCCGTGCGATCGAACAATTTGAGCATCTGATCGGAGGTATGAGTTTAATGTTAATCCTAATCTTTTGGATGGTGTTCCCATGATTGGCTATTTAGATTTAATTTTACGACTAACTATCTGGTTTTTGTTAACCTCCGATCTCAGTTTAGCCAATATTATTATTGGGGTCAGTATCGCCTTGCTCTTGCCCCGTAAACTTACTTCTCCAGGGCTTTTAAAAGATTGGTTTCGGGCCATAATTGAAGTCTTGATCGCTATTCCTCAAGCCTATTTTGAAGCCTTTGAAATCATGTTTCGTCCCCATACCGAAGAAGGGGTGACAATGGAACGAGTTAAACCCCAACGAACCTCTGGACTGATTTTTTTAGACATTTTTTTAATTACCTTTACCCCGAAAACTATTGTCTTAAAATATCACCAAAAAGGTTGGTATGAAGTCCATCGCATTCTACCGAGGAAAAAGCAATGAACTGGATATTAATGACCATGATTTTTGCCTTACTTATCCCTATATATGAAGCTTGTCAAGATAAAGATATTTGGCAAAAAATGTTAGCCTTTGCCAGCATTGCGACTAAAACATCGGTGATGATTTTGGTTATTTCTGTCCTACGAGATGATTGGATGATCGGTGTTGTCGGGGTGATAATTCTTAGTGTGGGTAATGCCTCCTTAATGTTATTAGCTCAGATTTTAAAACGGATGAGGAGTATATGATTAATCTTGTAAGTTATGCTTTAATTGGTTTAGGAATCGTCTTCTGGTTTTGGGGAACTTGGCCTCTGATCGGCGATCGCTCAGTTTTGTATAAACTTCATAGTCTTTCTGTGGCCGATACCTTGGGATCAATGAGTATTATGGTGGGATTACTTTTTAAAATACCAAGTGAGTGGCCTTTACTAATATTAGCCCTTATTTCCTTAGCCATTTGGAATACAGTATTAGGGTATGTTTTAGCTTATTGTTCTAGTAGTGAGGGAGATCATGAATGATAGTTATGTTTATGTTATAACCGCCCTTTTGCCCTTATCAGCTTGTTTAGTTATCTTACAAGTTAATCCTTATCATGCTTTAGTTATTAGGGGCATTTTAGGCGCAATAGCAGCCTTAATTTATGCTATGTTTGGAGCAGCAGATGTCGCTTTAACAGAAGCTTTAGTCGGGACAATGTTAGCTATTACTCTCTATGGTGTGGCTGTGCGTTCATCTATGGTTATGCGTCTGGGAATGGTGGAAAATGAGGCAACAGAAACCCCTCAAAAGCAACTCATCAACAGTTTGAGAAGCATCTTAGATAAACATCACCTACGTCTAGAATTAGTTCCCTATGAAGCTCAACAAGACTTAGACCAAGCATTACTTAAAAAAGAAGTTCATGGTATCTGTCAGCTAAACTTAGAAGGCGATCGCAACATCACAGAACAACCCTATCACACCGTTACCAGGGTTCAACGTCTCTATGACATCATTAAACCGGAACTATCGTCAGTGACTCATTTTACCCCCTCAGATACTAAGGAGAAACAGCAATGAAATGGGTTTATCTTGTGGCTGGAATCGCCCTTTATGTCAAAATGCTGGTAATTCCTAATCCTGTAGCGGAATTACTTGATTTCTCCATTGTAGAGACTATAGTGCAAGATAGTGGGGTTCCCAATGCGGTATCAGGGATTATTTTCAGAAATCGCCTCTATGACACAATTTTCGAGGTAGTTGTGTTTACTATTGCCATTATGGGGGCCCGTTTTTTGTTGGCCAATGAACAACCCTTAACCCTCATTCATCAATTTAATGACCAACCATCGATTGTTTTAGCACGGTTAGGGGCAACTATTGCCGCATTAGTTAGTATTGAATTGGCTATTCGGGGCCATCTTACTCCTGGTGGGGGGTTTGCAGCAGGAGTGGCCGGAGGAACTGCGATCGGACTAATCGCTATTACCTCACCTTCGGAGTGGATGCAAAGAATTTATCAACGTTGGCACGCGGCTACCTGGGAGAAGGTTTCAGTGCTGATTTTTATTGTTCTGGCAGCGATTACCTTGACGGGATTAGAACTACCCCAAGGAGAATTAGGTACATTGTTTAGTGGTGGGGTCATACCTTTATTAAACATCTTAGTTGCCATCAAAGTTGCCCTGGGATCTTGGGCGGTTATTTTAATTTTTATTCGTTATCGGGGATTATTGTAATTTGAATTGTAGTAAAATCGAGGACTATCTTTAGCACTAAGGTATTATGTAGGGGTCAACGGCCGTTGACCCCTACGAATTTTTAATTTTAAGATGACCATTATTATTCCCATTCCTGAGATACAACTGACTCCAGGTAGCACTGTTACTATTCCTATTAAAACTCAATTAAACCCTTAATCAAGAATCGAAACTTTTGACCAAAATAATCAGTCCTAAAGCAAAGCAATCAAAAAATACCTAAAAAATTGTAATAATTAAGGCATAATTGATCCTCAGTGTCTATCAATTCATTATTTATGATTGAAGTCGAACACCTCAGTAAAATTTACGGTGCAACTGCTGCCATTCAAGATGTAGATTTTTCCGTTGAAAGTGGAGAAATTCTCGGATTTTTGGGGCCCAATGGTGCAGGAAAAACCACCACCATGCGAATTTTAAGCGGCTATATCCCTGCCACCACCGGAACCGCTAAAATAGCAGGGTATGATGTCCATGAACAGTCGATGGAAGTGCGACGACGTATCGGGTATCTTCCTGAAACGCCCCCTTTGTATCCTGATATGACCGTAGAAGGGTTTTTGCTGTTTGTGGCACGCATTAAAGGGGTGGTGGCCGGCGATCGCGTTTCTAGGGTAAACTGGGCGATGGAACGCTGTCAGTTAGGAGATAAGCGTAAAGTCTTAATTCGCAAGCTTTCTAAGGGGTATAAACAACGGGTAGGCATTGCTCAAGCCATTGTTCATGATCCCCCTGCGATTATTTTAGATGAACCCACTGTCGGACTTGACCCGAAACAAATCATTGAAGTTCGCAATCTAATTAAGAGTTTAGCAGGGGAACATACCATCATTTTATCGACTCATATTTTGCCAGAAGTAAGTATGACTTGCGATCGCGTTACTATTATTAATCGGGGTAAAGTTATTGCCACAGATACCCCTGATAATTTAATGTCTCATCTAACAGCAAGGGGAGGATATGAATTAGAGATTGAGGGGGATATATCACATCTTGAACCGAGGTTAAACGAAATGTCTGGTATTGCCAAGATTGAGATTAATTCTGATCTCAAAGATAATGAGGAGCAACGCCATTTTATTAACTTAACTACGGACTCAGATCGAGAAATTGGCAAAGACATTGCTGCTTTAATTATTAGTCAGGGTTTGGGACTGTATGAAATGCGGCGAACCCGTGCCTCCTTAGAGGATGTTTTCTTAGAATTAATTACGGAAGAATCAAGTATTGAAACTCAAGAAACACCTGTTGAAACTTCTGACAATTTTGACATTGAAAACCCTGTTGTAATTAATGACTCTGATGATACTAACTAATTTAACTGCTATCTTTCGCAAAGAATTTCAAGGCTATTTTACGTCACCGTTTGCTTATATTATTGCTGCTGTTTTTTGGTTACTCTCTGGCTTCTTTTTTGGGGCCATTCTCGATCAACTTTTGCAAACCCTGTCCTTTTTAGAACAAAGTGGACAATTACCGCAGTCGGTGGATGTTCCTAGTCAATTTTTAGAGGAGTTTTTTGGGGTTCTAACTTCCTTATTATTGGTGTTATTACCTGCTTTATCAATGGGACTCTATTCTGAGGAAAAGAAGCGCGGAACCCTCGAATTATTAGCTACTTCTCCTGTAACAAATTGGGTAGTTGCATTAGGTAAATTATTGGGAGTAGTTGCTTTTTTTGTGGTTTTAATGATTCCAATCTGGATTTATGAAATTATTATCTTCAGTAATACAAGTCCTCCCGTTAACTTACAAGTCATTTTATTAGCTCATGGTTCTTTAATTCTCATTGCTACAGCTATTCTTTCTCTGGGAATGTTTATTTCTTCCTTAACAGATAGTGGGATTTTAGCTTATATTTTAACCTTTGTCTTAGTTCTATTTTTGTGGATTATGGATGCGATCGCCAATAATGTAAAAGAACCTTTTGGCACCATTCTATCACATATTTCTCTATTTGATCGTTATACTGACTTAGTTAAAGGGGTTTTAGATATCAGTAGTTTAGTCTTGTTTGCAAGTTATATATTTTTGGGGATTTTCTTAACAGCACAGTCAATTGAAGCGTTTCGCTTTCAACGTTCTTAATTTATCAAAATATACCAAAGTAAATCAATTATTGAGGGAATTAACATGAAGAAATTGCCAGATTATCGAAAAATATTAAAGTATCTTTTTGTTCCTGGTTTAATCTTAACCGTTGCTGGTTTAGTAGCAGGTTTTACTAGCAAAACCTGGGAACCATTATATTTGGGTTTAGTGATTATTGGGGGTGTTTGTTTAGTCATTTGGCTATTATTTATTTTAATCACTGGTCAAAGTTTTTGGCAAAAACGTTCAACACAAGCGGGAACAAATGCTTTAATTTCTACTCTCTCTTTATTGATGATTTTAGGGCTAATTAATTTTATTGCTATTCGCTATTTTCCCCGTATTGATTTAACGGATAATCAACTTTATACCCTATCCGCAGAAACTCAATCAATTGTTAAAAATCTGCAACAACCTATCAAAGTTCTTATTTTTGATAAAGAAACAAATCCCCAGGATAAGGACTTATTAGAAAACTATAAACGCTATAATAATAAGTTTGAATTTGAAATTGTTGATCCCGATGTAAAAGTTGGACTAACTAAGGAATTCAATGTTAAATCATTGGGAGATGTTTACTTAAAATATGGGGATAAAAAACAACTGGTTCAAACTTTAATTGCTTTTAATAACCGAGAAGCTTTATCAGAAATTAAACTTACCAATGCCATTGAAAAAATCAAAAAAGATTATATCCCGACCATTTATTTACTACAAGGCCATGGAGAATATTCCTTAGAAAAAGAAAATGCTGAACAAGGAAGTCTTTCTGAGGCAGTTAGTAGCTTAGAAAACAAAGGATATAATGTTAAACCCTTGAATTTAGTGGAGAGTTTTGGTATTCCCACTGATGCAGATGTGATTATTATTGCCAGTCCTAAACGTAAATTATTTGACCAAGAAGTTCAAGCATTAAAAACCTATTCAGAAGAAGGCGGCAATATATTATTATTGCTTGATCCTAACACAGATCCAGGATTAGAACCCCTATTTAAAGACTGGGGCATTAAATTAGATAATCGTATTATTATTGATGGCTCAGGGGCCGGAGATGTGGTGGGTTTGGGGCCAACAACTCCTTTTATTACTACTTATGGTAATCATCCTATTACTAAAGAATTTGCTAACGGAATTTCTTTTTATCCTTTCTCTCGTCCTATTGATACAGTTGAGATGAAAGGGGTGGAGGCAACTTCTCTTATTGTTAGTAGTGACAAAATGTGGGCGGAAAATGATTTAGAATCTGGAGAGGTAACATTTGACCCCAAAACGGATATTTCTGGCCCATTTGACTTAGGTGTTGCTTTAACCCGTAAAATTAATCCAACGGAGAAAAATAATGATTCCAATGGTAACAAAGTAGAAGAAAAGAACGAAACCACAAACTCATCTCCTTCTCCTTCTCCTTCCCCTAATAATGATGCTAATGGTAACAAAGTAGAAGAAAAGAAAGAACCCACAAACTCATCCCCTTCTCCTAATAAAGCAAAAGCCAAAAAAACTGAATCACGTTTAATTGTCATTGGGAATTCAACATTTGCTACCAATAATTTATTTGGTCAACAATTAAATGGAGATGTCTTTTTAAATTCAGTGCAATGGTTAGGAAGTCAAGACGAGCAACCCTTATCTATTCGTCCAAAAGAAGCTAAAAATAGACGTATTAATTTGTCTTCTTTGCAAGTTAATTTATTAGCGTTACTCGCGTTAGTTGTCTTTCCTTTATCTGGTTTAGTTGCTGCTGTAATAACTTGGTGGCGTAGACGATAAAAAAATTAGTGTAAATATCAATGAGGTGAATAATGAAACTACAAAAAACAACTTGGGGATTTTTAATTGCCGCTATCTTATTAGCAACAATTGTCTATGTTTATGAATCACAAATTAATCCTAAACAAGAAGAAATCAAGTCTCAGACTAAAAAACTATTTGATTTTCAAGAAAAAGAAATTAAACTATTAACTATTGAAACTCAATCACAAACCATGAAATTTGAGAAGACTGAAGATAATAATCAACCTTGGAAAATGACCAAACCTAAAGAGAAAATAGCCAATGATGCCGTTGTTTCTTTTTTAACTAATTTATTGGTAAGTAGCGACATAAATAGAACTTTTACCATTGACAATAATCAGAAAGCAGAATATGGCTTAGATAAACCTTTAGCCACCATAACAGTTGTATTAGAAAACAAGAAAAGCCATCAAATCATTATCGGAAATCCAGATTTTCAGGGAGAATTATTATATGCACAAGTTGATCCCAATACTCAACCTGAAGGTAAAATTACCATCGGTTTAGTGCCAAAAAGTTTTCAATATGCCTTAGAAAGAACACCCGAAGAATGGATATTATTAGAGCCTAAAACCGATGAATCTCAAACTAAAACCAATCAAGACCCTAAACCGACTCAGGAACCCAAGTCATCGACAACTCAGCCATAATGTAGGGGGAAACAACGCAAAAATAAGGGTTTTGCCCCTCACAGAGCCTTTTTAGTCAGAAGTATTCCCCCACCCTATCACATAAAATGTTATCATGAAAATAGCAAAAATGCAATTATCTGGCAAATTTGTTGAAAATCAGGAAATTGACCTATTTGTTAAGGAATGTAAAGCAGGGGTTAGACTTGAATATAATTGATACAATAAGCATATTTATATAATTGTATCTTATATAAAGAGAAAGTCTTGAGGTGATTTAATTGAGTCTTCATTATTTTCTTTCCTGAGTTAAGCTGTAATGTATCAAAATGTTAAAATTGTAGTCTGTCTCCTCTCTAGAGAGTGAAGCTAGAGATAGATCTTAAAAATTCCCAAAAAAGACCCCATCCGTTAGATAAGCAAGGGCAGACTAAGGAAGGGCCAAATATCATCGTAAACAGTCAGGGAATTAGGAGGAACGAATGGGTATCGCTACAGTTAACCCAGCAACGGGAGAAACGCTAAAAAGCTTTGAACCCCTCAGTGCTGAGGAGATCGAAGTCAAACTCGCTTTAGGTTCGGCAACCTTTAAACAGTATCGCAAGATTCCCCTAGAACAACGGAGTCAATGGTTAAAGGCAGCAGCAGACATTTTAGAGAGAGATCAGCGCAAATTTGGGGAAATAATGACCCTAGAAATGGGAAAACCCATTAAAAGTGCCATCGCTGAAGTCAACAAATGCGCCTTAGTGTGTCGTTACTACGCTGACCATGCCGCTGACTTTCTCAAAGATGTTCCCGTTACCACCGACGGCAGTCGTAGCTTCATCCGTTATCAACCCATGGGGATAATTCTAGCGGTCATGCCTTGGAATTACCCATTTTGGCAGGTGTTTCGCTTTGCGGCCCCTGCTTTGATGGCAGGTAATGTAGGCATTCTCAAACACGCCTCTAACGTCCCCCAAAGTGCCTTAGCCATTGAAGCCATTCTCACAGAAGCAGGTTTTCCCGCAGGGGCCTTCCAAACATTGCTAATTGGGGCATCTCAAGTAGAGTCTATCATGAAAGATGATCGGGTAAAAGCCGCTACCTTAACAGGAAGTGAACCCGCAGGGGCCAGTTTAGCTGCGACGGCTGGTAAACAGATTAAGAAAACTGTTTTAGAATTAGGGGGAAGCGACCCCTTTATCGTCTTAGAAAGTGCTGATATTGAAGCTGCTGCCACCACAGCAGTTACTGCAAGGCTACTCAATAATGGACAATCTTGTATTGCGGCCAAACGCTTCATCTTAGTCGAGTCCGTAGCCGATCGCTTTGAGCAATTATTAGTGGAAAAATTCCAAGCCTTAAAAATTGGTGATCCGATGCTAGAAGACACAGACATTGGCCCCTTAGCCACTCCGTCGATGTTATTGGAAATTAGCCAACAAGTTCAAGAAACGGTGACAAAAGGAGGGAAAATTTTAACAGGGGGCCAAGTGATCAGCGATCGCCCTGGTAACTTCTATCCCCCTACCATATTAACCGATATTCCCGTAGATTCCCCTGGTTACAGCGATGAATTCTTCGGCCCCGTTGCTTTACTCTTTCGGGTAAAAGATCTCGACGAAGCCATCGAATTAGCCAATAGTACCATCTTTGGATTAGGGGCCAGTGGTTGGACAACAGATACGGCCCAACAAGAACGCTTAATTGAGGAAATTGAGGCCGGATGTGTCTTTATTAATGGCATGGTCAAATCTGACCCCCGTCTACCTTTCGGGGGAATCAAGCGATCGGGATATGGACGGGAATTAAGCATTCAAGGAATGCAAGAATTCCTCAACGTTAAAACGGTGTGGATTAAGTGAATAATCTGATCCGATTAAATCGTTTTTGTCAAGGATCTTTCGTTAAATTAGATTAATCATCCATCAGAAAACTCCCGAAGAATTCGATCAATGAGGATCATTTTTTCGGGAGTCCTTATCAACCAAACAGCACAAGGGGACAAGCATCATGGGGGAACTCACAACCGCTGAATTATTAGTTCAGTGTCTAGAAAACGAGGGAGTAGAGTACATTTTTGGATTGCCTGGTGAAGAAAATTTACACGTTCTTGAAGCTTTAAAGCATTCTTCCATCAAATTTATCACCACCCGTCACGAACAAGGGGCCGCTTTTATGGCCGATGTTTACGGACGACTGACGGGAAAGGCCGGAGTTTGTCTCTCCACCTTGGGGCCAGGGGCTACCAACTTGATGACAGGGGTGGCTGATGCTAATCTAGATGGTGCGCCTTTGGTGGCTATTACGGGACAGGTGGGAACCGATCGAATGCACATTGAATCCCATCAATATCTCGATTTGGTGGCTATGTTTGCCCCTGTCACCAAATGGAATAAGCAAATTGTGCGGCCTAGTATTACCCCAGAAGTCACCCGTAAAGCCTTTAAAGTGGCCGAAAGTGAGAAACCTGGGGCAGTTCATATTGATTTGCCGGAAAATATTGCCGCCATGCCTGTAGTTGGCCACCCCTTACAACGGGACGCGCAAGAAAAAACCTATGCCTCCTATCGCAGTTTAAATGCGGCAGCTATGGCTATTTCTAAGGCGAAAAACCCCTTAATTTTAGTCGGGAATGGGACAATTCGGGCCAAGGCCAGTGAAGCTTTAACGGAGTTTGTCACTAGCTTAAATATTCCCGTTGCTAATACCTTTATGGGCAAAGGGGCCGTTCCTTATACTCATCCTTTGTCCCTCTGGACAGTTGGCCTGCAACAACGAGACTTAATTACCTGTGCCTTTGAACAAAGTGATTTAGTGATTGCGGTGGGATATGATTTGATTGAATATTCCCCCAAAAAATGGAATCCTGAAGGCACAACCCCGATTATTCATATTGGCATGGCCCCGGCAGAAATTGACAGCAGTTATATTCCTTTAGTGGAAGTCGTGGGGGATATTTCTGACTCCTTGATCGATATTTTAAAACGGGCCGATCGTCAAGGAAAGTCTACCTCCATTGCCACAGGGTTACGCACAGATTTGGTGACGGAATATGAAAAATATGCTAATGATGATGGGTTTCCGGTTAAACCGCAAAAGATTATCTACGATCTGCGTCAGGTAATGGGGCCTGAAGATATCGTTATTTCTGATGTGGGGGCCCATAAAATGTGGATGGCCCGTCATTATCATTCTGATTGTCCTAATACCTGTATTATTTCTAATGGGTTTGCAGCCATGGGTATTGCTATTCCTGGGGCGATCGCAGCTAAATTTGTGGCCCCAGATAAGAAGGTGGTAGCGGTGACGGGGGACGGCGGTTTTATGATGAACTGTCAAGAGTTAGAAACGGCTTTGCGGGTGGGAACGCCTTTTGTTACCCTGATTTTCAATGACAGTGGTTATGGCTTAATTGAATGGAAACAAATTAATCAATTTGGTGAGTCTGCTTTCATTAAATTTACTAATCCTGATTTTGTTAAGTTTGCCGAAAGTATGGGATTAAAAGGCTATCGTGTTGAGTCAGCAGCAGATTTAATTCCTACTTTGAAAACAGCTTTAGCACAGGATGTTCCAGCAGTGATTGATTGTCCGGTTGATTATGGAGAAAATATCCGTTTCTCTCAAAAAGCGGGCGATTTAAGTTGTCAGGTTTGGGAATAAATTGCTCCTAATATTAACTGTAGGGTGGGCATTGCCCACCTTTTTTATTAAACCTAAAGTAAAATTTTTAACGCTAATGTAAACCCAGGAACAACATTTTCCCCATTCAAAATTGCATCAGGGGGATAACTCGTAATCGAACCATCTTGACGATAAACTAAGGCTTGACGGTTATGGCGATCAATTAACCAACCTAAACTCACTCCATTATCACGATATTCTTCCATCTTCGCTTTTAGAACATCTAAATTATCAGTTTTTGACCTAATTTCTATGACAAAATCTGGGGCTAAATTGAAAAATTCATCCTCCCCTTCATCCCATCCTAAAGGTAAGCGATCTTTGCTCACAAAAGCAACATCAGGGGAACGAATTGCACCATTAGGTAATTTAAACCCTCCACTGGAACTAAACACCTCTCCTAAGTCATTTTCTTGTACCCAGATAGATACATAAGTGATCGCCTTAGCTTCTCTATTACTTGATATTTTTCCTGTGGGTGCCATTGTTACTAAAGTTCCATCTGCGTTGCGTTCAAATCTCAATTCTGGGTTTTGAGAACTGAGTTTCATTAATTCTTGATCACTGATAGTTGAAGTGGTTTGTATCATATATTTTCTTGGCAACCCAGTAATGGGGGTACGTTTAATTTTAACTTTGATACTACCACTGAGGCGTTTTTGGTAGGGGGAGACTCATCTTCTTCGGCTGGACAAGAGTGGGGAGTTGATAGTTCAACCGTCGGATTTGCATCAGGTAGTGCTGGTCAACTTATATCGCAGGGTGGTTCCTTAATTCTTGCTTCTTTCCTTCCTATGCAACTTTTTCAATTGAAATTCTTCCCTCAACCCTCTCATATTCATCTTCTAACAACCACAGTTTTGCTTCTTCATAACTAGAACAAGCATGAACAAGATGATAATTGTCTTTAGGATCATAAATAGCAAAATTACCTTGATCATCTCCTAATAACATCAAAACATAAGGAGGTATAGCTGTAGAATCAATCCAAACTTCAGTTAAGATCCAATTATTAACTAGGTCGAGTTCGGGGGATAACATGATACTTGTCTTTGGTTACTTTTATTTCTCCATAATACAAAGGAATTTGAGTTCTATCAATACTAAGTCTATAAACAGTTGTCCATTTTCTGTTAGAGTGGTTTCGAGTTTATGCGTATTCATAACAGGTTTTCTTTTAACTAAAAAATATCCTATAATTAATTTAACTTGTATTTATAATTATATCATAGTCATAATCTGATACTATTCTCCTGGAAACCAATCATCTTGAATTTGTTCAGTAGAATAAGTACAATAATCAGGAAAATTCCAATCAGATATTCCCGTTTCATTAGCAGCATCTGCCCTAGCATCTTCATAAACTTTTGATAAATCTTTCCAATATCGTTTTAAACTTGGGGTATCTCTTAAATATCGTTTCAGATGATTTCTTTCTCTTTTAATGGTAATTTCCCAAGAAGTAGACCGTTTTTCTGGTTGATACTCCCACTTTAATAAATGTTGAATAATTAAGCGAATAGAGGACAAAAATCTGTCTCGTTCCCGTTTACCCAAGTCTTCAATCTCTTCTAATATATTGACCCAATCTACTTCAGTATATCGTTGTTCTTTAATTAAGGATATTTGTTGGTCAACCCATTTTATTATGTCAGTTTCGTACAGCATTTCTCAGTATTTGTAGAGCTTTTTTACTTCATGTTAGCTTAATTTTGTATAAAATTGTGTTTTTAACTGTAGGGACATAATACTATGATCCAATTATTAACTAGGGAAAGCTAAATTGTCACCCTTCAAGTCCCAGACCTTGGAAAGAGTAGGGGGAGGTTCTCGGTTTGAAAGCCCCTCCCCTCAACGCTTGAACAGGTGCCGAGTTCATCTGACGGGCGACATTTTCCATTTGTTCCCAACTTTCTACCGCGCAGTAAAGCCTTATTCTAGGGGTCAACGGCCATTGACCCCTACTTGACTGGTGAACGGAGATCGTTGGAACTTTTGTACCCTAAAAAAGGTCTTTACTTGCTAGACTAGATCAATTAGGTGTTATTTTAAAAGTTCTGGGAAGTTGGCTATATCGCGCCCATGGTTCATATCAAGCGCATCGAATTGTCTCATTTTAAATCCTTTGGCGGTACAACTGCCATTCCTTTTTTGCCTGGGTTTACGGTGGTATCTGGCCCTAATGGGTCGGGTAAATCTAATATACTCGATGCCTTGCTGTTTTGTCTGGGACTGGCTACCTCAAAAGGAATGCGTGCGGAACGTCTTCCTGATTTAGTTAATAATAATCATAGCAATAATCGCAAAACTCAAGAAGCAAGTGTTTCTGTTACTTTTGATGTTTCTGATCTCTTAGAATTAAGTGAATTTAGTCCTGAAAATCCGCCGACGACTAAGCTAGAATTAACTGAGAATAATCAGAGTAATGGGAATGGACATCATGTTGATAATGAGTCAGAAAGTATAAATAAAAAAAATATTATTAGTAGCAGTGAATGGACTGTAACACGACGGTTACGGGTGACAAAAGGGGGTAGTTATTCCTCAACTTATTACATTAATGATGAACCTTGTAATGCTAGTGAACTCCATGAACAATTAAACCGTCTTCGCATCTATCCTGAAGGGTATAATGTGGTATTGCAAGGGGATGTTACTCGCATTATCAGTATGAATTCTAAGGAAAGAAGACAGATAATTGATGAATTAGCGGGGGTTGCCGAATTTGATCGTAAAATCGTAAAAACAAAAGAAACTCTAGAAGAAGTTAGAGATAGGGAAGAAAGATGTCAGATCATTGAAACAGAATTAAAGCGATCTTTAGAACGTTTAGCATCAGATCGTATTAAAGCAGAAAAGTATCAAAAATTAAAGGTGCAAATTCAACAAAAACAAGGGTGGGAAACCGTCTTAGTTTGGAAATCTCTGCAACAACAAGTTTCCCGTATTAATCAGCAAATTATGACAGGGGAACAAGAAGAAAAACAACTGATTCAAAACTTAACAAACCTATCCCAACAAATAACAGAAATTACGACTAAAGTTGATGATCTTAACCGTCAAGTCAAAGCATTAGGAGAAGATGAACAACTTACCGTTGCATCTCAACTTGCAACCCAAAAAGCACAACGTAACCAACTCCAACAACGAGAAGAAGAATTAAATAATTTAGTTAAACAAACTACCCTAGAAATTTCTCAAACTGAGATAACAATTACACAACAAAAACATAATTTAACCCAACTGACTCAAGAAAGTAATCGCTTAGAACAAGATAGTTTACCTTTCTTAAAAGAACAACGCGATCGCAACCTTCACACCTTAGAAATGGTCAGAGAACAAGCAAATGCAGTTGCAGAAGCATCTGATGCTTGGGTACAAGAACAAGCCAATTTAAGCCGCCAAATCTCTATATTACAGGATAGTTTAAACCCCCAATTAACACAACGGGCTAAACTTACAGAACGTTATCAACAGTTAAAAAATACGATTACTGATGAAATACAGCAGTTAGAAATAATAGAAACAGAATTAAACAGTCAAGGACAAGAATTAGAAGAATTATCTATTCCTTCTGAAGAAAGAATACAAAATATTGCTCAACAATTAGCCACCGCAGAACAAGATAAAAGTATCTTACAAGAAACCCAAAACCGTCTAGATAAAGAGTACAGAGAAAAACAACGACAATTAGATCGCATAGAAGCTTCTCAACAGGCCCAACAAGAAGCCCAAGGAACTTATGCAACCCAACTTATTTTAACATCTGATCTCCCTGGTGTCTGTGGGTTAGTCGCTCAATTAGGACAGGTAAACCCCCGTTATCAATTAGCTTTAGAAATTGCAGCAGGAGCAAGATTAGGGTTTGTAGTCGTCGAAGATGAAACCATTGCATCTGCGGGAATTCAGCTATTAAAACAAGCAAAAGCAGGACGAGCGACCTTTTTACCATTAACAAAAATTCAACCCTATAGAAGACAAGATCCTGGCAATTTACGTCAGGCACAAGGGTTTATTGATTTAGCAGTTAATTTAGTGCTTTGTCAACCAGAATTTGAGAAGATTTTTGCTTATGTTTTCGGTAATACTGTTGTTTTTGAAACCTTAAATGATGCAAGAAACCATTTAGGAAAACAGCGCATTATTACCTTAGATGGAGATCTCTTAGAAACCAGTGGGGCCATGACAGGAGGAAGTAAACCAAAGCGATCTTCTATACGTTTTGGAAACATGATGCAAGGAGAGTCCCAAGAAGGAAAGTCCCTCAAACAAAGATTAAAAGATTTAGAAGGTTTATTATCTCGCAATGAGATAGGGTTAGGACAAAAATCAGAACAAATTCAACAATTATCGACAGCATTAACTGATGCAAGACAAGACGGGAGAGAGCAACAATTAAAACGTCAACAGTTAGAGAAAGAAATACAACGTTTAACTGGCCAACAAGAAAAATTAAGTTTACAGTTATCTCGTCATAGACAAGAAGTAGAAACTGTAGACAGTCAACTAAAAATTATTGCCGCAGAAATTCCCCATTTAGAAGTAGAATTACAGCAAAAGCAGGAACGTTTACGGGAGTTAGAAAAGTCCCAGACTCATAGTGAATGGCAAGAAATTCAAACGTTAATTAAAAGTCAAGAAACCCAGTTACAAACAAGAGAAACCGAACTCCGTCAGGGAGAAAGTAAACTACAAGAAATGCAAACCCAATGTCAAAATTTAGGGGAGAAAATTCAGGAAGGACAACAAAAAGTAGAATCACAAAATCAGCAAATTGTCAATATAAATAATGAACAAATTGAAGTTAAAAATAAGTTAGAACAAATTGATAATAAGATTAATAACTTAGAAAGTTTATTAGAAAAGTTAACCTTAAAATTAGGGGAAACCAAAAAAGAACGCGATCGCACGGAAGAATTATTAACAGCTTCTCAAAAGAATCATCAACAAAAAACCTGGCAATTAGAAAAATTACAAACCACTCAACAGGAAAGAAAAGAAGCTTTAATTACTATTCAAGAAGAACTAGAAACTCAAGAAAATGAACTTCCTGAACCCTTACCAGAAGTCCCGTTACTATCAGAAATAGATGAAAATTTTACAGACTTAAACCCTCATATAGAAGAATTACAAAAAGAAATTCGTAACGGACAAAAACGCCTAGAAGCGATGGAACCCGTTAATATGTTGGCTTTAGAAGAACATCAAAAAACCGAAGAAAGGTTAAATGAACTCACAGAAAAATTAACCACTATTCAAGGAGAAAGAACCGAATTACTCTTAAGAATAGAGAACTTTACCACCTTAAGATTTCGGTCATTTAAAGAAGCTTTTGATGCCGTTAATGAGAACTTTCAGGGCATTTTTGCCACCCTTTCAGATGGAGATGGATACTTACAATTAGATAATACAGAAGACCCCTTTGAAGGAGGATTAAACTTAGTTGCACACCCGAAAGGAAAGCCCGTACAAAGATTAAGTTCCATGTCAGGGGGAGAAAAATCATTAACCGCTTTAAGCTTTATTTTTGCCCTACAAAGATATCGTCCCTCACCCTTTTATGGGTTTGATGAAGTCGATATGTTTTTAGATGGGGCCAATGTCGAAAAACTCTCTAAAATGATACGACAACAAGCACAACAAGCACAGTTTATTGTGGTTAGTTTACGTCGTCCCATGATTGAAGCATCTCAAAGAACTATTGGTGTTACTCAAGCGAGGGGGGCCTATACTCAAGTTTTGGGAATTAAATTATAGCAAGGTATAATGATAATTTTAGAGGTTAAAAATTATGATAACGAGCAACGAAATCCTAGTTATGACGGCAACAATTAATGTTGGTGATACCTGTTATGTTAAGCTAAGAGATAATAAAGAACGACTTTTTCGTTATCTCTGTGGTTTAGTATCATGGATAAAGTTTACAAAAATTTCAGCTATTACTTTTTGTGAAAATAGCAATACAGATTATGATTTTACTAATATTATTGAGTTTGCCAACTACCATGATAAGCAGTTAGAAGTATTGGTTTTTGATGGTAATCAAAATACCAAAAAATACGGTAAAGGGTATGGAGAAGGAAAAATTCTTGATTACGCTGTTAACCATAGTCAGTTTTTGGTAAATAATCCTGAAAAAAACTTTTATAAGATTACCGGACATACATTTGTCGAGAACTTTGATAATATCAGTGAAAGACATCTAGGTCTCCAAAATGTTTTTGATAAAAATTCTATGGACAAAAAATATTTGTTTTTGGAAAAGGCTCCATGGGACTTCATGTTTGATCAACAAATTTATACTATGTCATTACCGGAAAGATTCAAACTCATGAAGCGTTCTATTGCTAAATATGTTTTTCATTTAAGTTTGGGCCAGTGGAGAGGTCGTCCTCATATTAAAAGCAAAATTTCAACACGATTTTATAAATGTAATGTTGGATTTTATAAAACATATTTAATCAATGCTTATAAAAAAGTTAATGATAGTCAAGGATATTTTCTCGAAAAAGTCTATGGGGATGAATTGGAAGGGAAAGATTTTGTCTCATTTTTAGAACCCTATCGTTTTGTGGGTATTAGTGGAACGGGAGGGAACCTATTATCAGGGGCCGTAGATTATACCCCTGAAATTCAATCGATTGCTCAAAAATTTATGTAATTATCTTGAGTCTATGGCATTATCTCCATAGACGGCTTCATTTACAAGACTCTTGCATAAGTTTACTGTTTCATTGGTATTTGGACATATAGAGGATAATCCCTTACCTTGGCAAAAGCCCTTGCCAACAGAAAAATTAACCCCTGGAAGAGTGGCACAAAGCTTTTTCAGATTTTTGGTCGAGATAGAGACACCAGCCAAACCGCCGAAAACCAGAGGAAAGTCTCCAGGATGGGAGAAGGGTAAGAAACGTAATAAAAAACCTCGTTATCCGACGGTCAAAAAGACAGTTACTCGCCAGAAAAAAGACAAAAAAGAAGTGGCTTAAAACCCTAAATGACAATATTCTCAAATAATCTTAGCTTTCTGACAGGCTAAGACAAATTTCTATGCACTCCCCCCAGAATTAAACCGTACAGTCTAGTGTGACGCTTGGGGTTGTAGTCTAAACTCCAGTTTTAAGTAGAGATATTCAACTAATTTGGACTTAATTACTATTATCATAAAAATCAAAAACCTACTCAAGTAAAATTAATTGAACCTTTATCAATCCTTCCCAGTCTAAACCCACGTAATGAATAAACACATAACTAATAGCGTCAAACAATGAAACGAACCTTAATATTATCGAGTGTCCTTTTAGTTTCACTTCCTTTCTACTTTGTTCCTCCCGCTTTTTCCCAGTCTACACCCAATACAGAGCAACGGGGAGAAAGGTTTGCTGAAAAACTAAACTTGAGCGAGTCTCAAAAAAATCAATGGCAAGAAATCCAAAAATCTAGCCGCGATCGCATCCTCGCTATTTTAACACCAGAACAACAGAAACAATTAGAAAATACCCCGCAACAGGGACGGGGTAAAAATTGGCGATCGCTAAATTTTACAGAGGAGCAAAAATCAAAAATGCGAACTATTAGACAAGAAACCAGCCAACAAATGCAAGCTATTTTAACCCCTGAACAACAACAAATTTGGGGTGAAATGAAGAAAAACAGAGGAAGAAATCGTTAAATAAGTTTGGCTAGTTTACAAGTTTTTTCATGGTTTAATTGAGAGACGTTTCGGATAACGTCTCTTTTTTTTATTAATCTCCCGCTTCTGCTAAAATCTCTAATAACAAAGGAGAAAGATTATTACTCAATTTCCCATTGCGAATTAATTCTGCATAGGTATTAGCTTCAATGTCGAGTAATGTTTCTTGTAATTGTTCCCCTGCTAAGGTTTTTAATTGAGGATATTCCTGTTGAAATTTATAAATCTTTTCCTCAATACTTTTAAACTCTCCTTGAACTAATTCTCGCTTATAACGATATAATTCCTGATCAATATCGGGAGAAATATCTAGCTCTTTAAGATAGTCTAACACTCTTTGAATGGCAGTTCTTCGCGCTAATAATTCAGTATATTCTTGACGCAAAGGTTGATCTCCAATTAAATCTAATTTTTTGAGAACCCATTGAGTGCTTAACCCTTGAATTAAGAGAGTAAATAAAACAACCCCAAACACAGTATCAATAATTTCCTCTCGTCCAACTAATGAAACAGGAACACTTAAGGCTAAAGCAATAGAAACAGAACCTCTTAAACCGCCCCACCATAAGACAGTTTGTTCAGGTAAACTAATATCTACATCAGTGAATTTATTGCTTAAACTTGCTAGTCCATAAATAGCAACCAAACGAGTGACTAAGACGGCCATAATTGCAATAGCAATAATGCCTAAATTGCTTCTTAAACTCTCAAAATGGATCTGATCACCAATTAATAGAAAGACAATTGAATTGACAAAAAAAGCTAGAAAATCCCAAAACTCAGACACCAATAAACGGGTTCTCGGATTCATGCCAATTCGAGAGCCAAAATTACCTAAAATAATGCCAACTGTTACCACAGCAATTACTCCAGAACCCCCTAATTCTTCCGTCATTAAGTAGGCTCCATAGGCAGATACTAAGGTTAAAGATTGTTCAACTAATGGCAGATCAAAGCGTTGAGTAAGATAGGAAATTCCAAAGCCAACTAAACAACCTAAACCAATGCCAATGCCAACAAATGTAAAGAAACTAGCGATGGTTATAGGTAAAGAAAAAACCTCAGTTCCTAAAGGAATACCCACCAAAAGTAAGAAAGCAACAACCGCCACACCATCATTAAATAAACTTTCTCCTTCCATGAGAATTGTTAACTTTTTACTAGCTCCTAATTCTCGAAATAAAGCCACTACTGAAACTGGATCAGTTGCCGATAAACTTGCCCCTACTAATAAAGCAATAGGTAAGGCCAAATCAGTTAAATTACTGAGTGCCAAAGAAATTCCAAGAACAGAAATAATGACCCCAATTATGGCAAATAAAACGATAGGAATCCAATGTTTTTTAAGCTCTCGCCAGCTAACATTCCAAGCAGCTTCAAACAGTAAAGGGGGTAAAAAAATCTCTAAAATTAATTCAGGAGAAAGATTAACCAAACGAACATCAATAAACGCTAATCCTAACCCAACAATTACCAAAAGCAGGGTGTAGGGAATTTGACGAAACCAAGCAAAAACACGAGAAATTGTGGCCACACTTAAGGAAACACATAAAACAACTAAAAATTGTTCTAAATTTTCCTTGATTGCAATATCAGCAACACTAGCTTCTAAACTCATGAGATGATTCCTAAAGATGACAAAGTGAGTTAGTCTGTGGTTATAATTAAACAGAGAAAGGTGAACATAGTCAATAATTTTGTTACCACTACAACTATCCTAGGATATATTAACTTTATTTTTGGCTATTTAACTTATCCGAACAAATCAAAACTTTTTTCCACAATTTTCGTCAGTTAGTTTAAAATACGAAGAACAAAATAAATAACTTATACTAACGCTTATGGTTATGACATCAACTGTTAATCTCCCTTCCTCAGTGCCAAATTGGGAAAATTTACCCCTCACCAATACCCCCACCCCCCAACAACTGGCCCTAATTCAAACCCACATTGATTTGATGCTATTGGCCCTAGAATCATTAATTCCCATCGATCAAGATATGTTACTACAAGCTGCGTTAGATTTGGAAATTAACAGCACCCTAACTGAAACAGTAACTTTGTGGTCAAACCGAGCAGATAATGGGGAGGAAATTCTGCTCACAACTCTCTCCGTAGAACAAACGCGATCGCTGATTTTAATTATTTGTTATATTGCGGGCAAATATCAAGAATTAATCCGCCGTGCAGTTACCTTATTGGAACAAATGACAGCACAAAATAAAGATCCAGCCAAAGTTACATTATTGGGCAATTATTTGCAAAAATTTCACGAATTTTATCAAATCGCAATGATAGCAACTAAATTGATAGAGCTTCCCCAACCCAAGAAACTCGCTTCAAAACTGCTGGTAGATTTATTGTTTTACAGTGTAGAGAATGGCCATCGTCGTCTCTGGTTAGCTTTATTAGACTATACTCATTAGTTGTGTTGAGGGAGACACAAAAGAGATAGAATGGAAATCAGTATCTGTCTTTACTTCAGATTTATTTTATCAAGATTTGATTGTAAAAATTCATTCAAGGGAACAGGGAACGGGGAACAGTGAATCCCTTGGAAGATGATTGTACCTCTCCTAAGCCTTCTTTACTCTTAAAAGAAGGGGCTTTAAACCTAGTATTACAGGCAACAGTATTTTCTGTTCCCTGTTGCCTATTCCCTGTTCCTTCCGAGGCAACAGCCTTGGTAACAATAATCAGAGGAAAACTCTCATGACAAAAGCAAATTTCATCCAAAACGAAGATTTTGAAAACCTATTAATTGGTTCTCTCCCATTGGTTGTTGATTATACAGCCACTTGGTGTGGCCCCTGCCGCGTTATTAGTCCTTTCATTGATCAATTAGCGGGAGAATATGAAGGACGGGCCAATGTAGTGAAAATTGACATCGATCAAAACAAAGATAATGCCAAAAAATATGGCATTCGGAGTATTCCCTGTGTTCTGATTTTCAAAGATGGGGAAGTTGTGGAAAATATCGTCGGAAAATCTCCCTATAATACCTTTAGCGAAGCCCTAGAAAAGCATCTTTAAAGATTAATTAAAAGCTAACCCCAGGGTTCAACCTGGGGTTAAAAAAGCAAAAAACAATATAATCCCTTCCCCTTTTTTTAGGAGATCTGATTTAATTATTTGATATCAAACTTCAAGATTTAGATAATTCTTGATTTTTTTATGCACAATTGTGTGATTTTGTCAACCCCTAAGTATTCCTACTCAAGCCTGATTTAGTACATTTGCTCAAATAAACCAATAAAAAACAACTAAACGATGATTCAAAACAGAAAATCTTCAAGCCACTCAACGAAATAATGATACTTTCCAAGACTATATTTAGGACAAGACACACTGGCTGTAGATTTTTAACTATTAAACATCATACCATAAAGGCGTAACTTCGTTGCTTATTGCTAAATATTTTCATTACTTGTCAAGAGCAACTAATTTTAAGTTATTTGTATTTTAAAAGAAATATATAATATCAATAAGCTTAGATTATGTATTAAACCTGCTCAACATTGTTGTACGATATCAAAAGCGGTGACGCGCGTAAGGTATAATAGGGGACTGACTTCCCAATCCTTTGTACCTCGGAACAAATATCGCCCTTCGTGCCTCTTATATTCTGAGGTTTCCTCAGAATTAGGCACTCAGAAAATATAATGGTGACGGGTCGAGCAGGATAGAATTATAGAGAGTTAATGAAGATGAAAGTTGGCGATCGCGTCCGTATTAGAGAATCTGTTATTGTTTACCATCATCCTGAACATAAAAAAGAGCCATTTGACCTGAAGGGAATGGAAGGAGAAATCATGGATATTGTGACCAACTGGCAAGGTAGACCCGTCAGTGCCAATTTACCTATCTTAGTGAAGTTTGAAAAACGATTTAAGGCCCACTTTCGAGATCAGGAAGTAGAAGTCATGGAAATAGATAGTCTTTAAGAATTTAGATGTTCAGTTTGAGAGAATTTTAAATTCTCTCAAACTGATACCTAATCATTAAATACCTAAGATTATTTGATATTAATTAACTTACGCATTATTAAACAATTCCGTTTATTTTCAACCCGAATATAGTCTAATTCATCGGTTAATTCTTGCATAAAAAAGAGGCCGCGATCACTTTCTTTGTCTAAGGGGTTTCCTTTTTTTTTTCGTAATTCTGTCAGTTTTCCCTGTAAATCAAAAGGCGGCCCCACATTCCAAATTTGCATTTCTATCCAATCTAAATAGAAATGAATCTCTAAAATAATGGGAACAAGAGGCTGTAAATCTTGATGAGCATAATAGACAGTATTAGTAAAACCTTCTGCTAAAGCGAGTTTACATTCCCATAAAGACTTTTTTAGTAAATAAGGCTTAGCAATGGCCTCAAACCACAATAAAACCTCCTCTAACGCTTCTATTTCAGTCCTAACGGAGAGGCGAAATTGTTCGATCAATGACTGATTTTTGTGATTTTCTCTCTCAAACAGCACCACTATTTTTATGGAATAAAATTAATAAGGTTTTACAAATGAGCTTGACATCATAGCAATGACTCCAGTTTTTTTGATACCGTAAATCTAATTCAATGACTTCTTCAAAATTTTTGATCCGCGATCGCCCATAAACTTGCCACTCTCCTGTCATCCCTGGTTTAACATCTAATCGTTGCCATTGCGGAACTTCATAGCGTTCCACTTCATCGGGAGTTGGAGGCCTAGTTCCCACTAAACTCATCTCTCCTTTTAAAACATGCCAGAATTGGGGCAGTTCATCCAAGCTAGTCTTTCGTAAAAAACTCCCAACTCTAGTAATACGAGGATCATTGGTATTTTTAAAGATAGCACCTGTTGCTTGATTGGGAATCTTTTTTTTCAAAGTTTCCGCATCGGCACACATAGAACGAAATTTAGTCATTGTAAAACGTTTTCCTAGCCAACCACAGCGAGTTTGTTGAAAAAATATGGGGCCAGGACTATCTATTTTAATCAAAATGGCGATGGGAATAAACAAGATTCCTGTCACCCCTAAACCCACCAAACTACCAATCACATCAATTAACCGTTTAATCCAAGAATTAACGGAAGGATGAGTTTCAGGAGGCTTTCCCTTGCCAATAGCACTCATTGTTTGGTGGTTGGCATCTAGAGTTGAGGTAATGGGTAAAATTTCATCGAGTCCTGTCATGGACAAAACGGCCATCACAGGAGGATGAGTATTGTAAAGAATGAGTTGGACTTTTTTACTTTGGGCAGCCTTAAAATTATGAACCAACGCCCCAATCCCACTACTGTCCATAAATTCAGTTTGACTGAAATCCAAAATAAGTTGGCTAGGTAGGGAATGGGATGCCAAAAATTGATGGCAAACCCCTTTAAAACGAACTGCCTCTAAGACAGTTAAACGTTTCGGCATTCCCATAACAGGATGATTGTTAATAATAACAATCGGAAAATCAGTTTCTGGTGTGTGGGTAGTCATCAACTGTCGTTATTGGGCAATTGAGTGGTTAGCGGATGGGGCGTTTGCCCTCTTCTTGCTGCATTTTGGTTTTAGCTTGACCTGCACTGCGTCTGAGTGCCTGTAAACGAGACTCATATTGTTTCCGTTGTCGGCGGTTAGGGGTTTGTTCAATCAGTGTTTTGAAGGCACTGCCCAGACTTTTATAAGCATTGGGCAAGGAGTAACCAAAACGAGTGGCTAAGGCGATCGCTTTTTCATCAGCGTCGATGGACTCTTTTAATTTACGATCTCCGTTGTTTTTTTGCCAGAGTCGATAACCAGAAATGCCACAAAGAGACAAAGCTAATAATAACAATAAGCCATCTTGTACCCAAAGTTCTCCCACTGCGCCCCCTAACCCAATGGCAAGGGCCGCCATTTCCCATCCTTCCCTGGGAATGGTGTCATTTTGAATACGGGCGACTTCGTGCCAAAATAGCAGGTTTCGTTGGTCAATGGCCAGGTTTTCCCACTTGGCTAAGTCAATTTGAATTTCTACTTCGTCTCTTCCTAGTTCTTCACAGCGGACAAGCGGTGGATTGATTTCCGTACTGCCTTCTACCATGACCCAACTTTGTAATTCTGGCGGTAATAGGGTTTTTAACCGCCTTAGTTCGCTCATTTCCGCTCTAGCAGACGAGGTTACATAAGATGTCATAGGGCTATTTGATGTTTTTAGTTGTCATTATAAGGAATTTTATCCTGAGACTGTAGCGGTGTCATACCATAACCCGCTTCTTCTATGATAATCATGGAGGGCAAAGAATGGGGTTGACACTCTCACCGCTAATTGCGCTCGGCAATGTAGCGGGAGATTCTTGATTCACAGAAACCTGCACGCTTTTTAATCGTTTGGCATATTTTCTAGTTGGTTTAATTGGGTCTACTTTATCTAAGAATCCCGAAGGATGTACTACTTTAAGTGACTTTTATTAAATCTTCAATCAATATTTTAGTGCCAATTCCAATTAAAGTCAATCCGCCGATAATCTCGATTTTTTGGTTGAAAATACCTCCAAATTTATGACCAATAAACACCCCAATTAATGATAAGAAAAAGGTGATTAACCCAATTAAAGTACATGGTAAAAGAATGGAGTATTTTAAGAAGGATAATCCTAATCCAGCCGCTAGAGCGTCTATACTCGTAGCAATGGCTAGGACTAGCAATGTATAAGTATCTAGAGGATTAAATTTTTTATCTTCTTCATCATTTTTGACGGCTTCATAAATCATTTTTCCGCCAATAAACCCTAATAGGACAAAAGCGATCCAATGATCAAAACTGCTTAATATCCCTCTAAATGATAATCCCGCTAACCACCCAAGGAAAGGCATCATTCCCTGAAATATACCAAAAAATAAGGCAATTTTCAGGGCTTTATTTAATTTAATGTGTTGAATCAAAAAACCACTGGTTATGGAAACTGCAAAAGCATCCGCCGCTAAACCTAAACCCAAAAAACTTGTATTGAGTAATTCCATCTTCAAAACCATTGATTATTTTGATTGACTTCTCTAGATTAGCTGATTGTCTGATTAAAAGCTTTCATTTTTCTTTCATAGTTTACTCATATATTTTTCAAAATTGATCAGGGATGAATTATTATTAATTTAATCATTACTATTCGTTATTAAAGAGAGGGCGTATGCAATATGCCCCTACGTTCCAATTTTTCCGTTTGTACTCATGATTCTCCTTGTTGATTTTTCTAGTTCTTGTTCCAAGCACTTTAGGATCTACATTATAATAGTTGGCAGCTTGAGACATATTAAAGCTTAATAAATCTTCTCTTTCTAATCTATATACAGATGTTAATTTAATCGGAATAATTTCAAGAACTTTAATAATTTCTTTGGCTACAGCTTTAGCTAATAAAGGCGGAACTGAATTGCCAATTTGACGAAAACCGTGCCATTTTGTGACATGAAATCGAAACCAATCAGGATAAGAATGAAGTCTTGCTGCTTCCCTAACGGTAATACATCTAGGGTGAAAAGGATGGATCGGACGGGGAGAAGTATGGGCCCCTCTATTACTAGGTGTTCCTGCTCTTAAAGTGTTACATAAACCGTCAGGATTTAATCTTAAAAAACGACTGATGGGTTCAATATTGCCTGGTGTAGTATGCTTAAATCTTTCAATTGATTTAGGCGTATGTTTTGTCAATAAACTTGAGGTTAATAATTGCTGATTATACTCTCTGCCATAGGAATAATAATCAGCTAAATGAGATAAATTTCTTAACTGTTTAACATAATCACTCGGTTTTCCATAATCAGCAATCACCCAATCTTGATGATTTAATTCGGGATAATTACTGACTTCTGGTAAATCTTGAATTGCATCTTTAACCGTTGGAGTTTTAGGCAGTAATTTACCGTTATTCTGAGAATATTGAGTGATATAATTAGGATAATTAGGCAATTCTAATCCTTGTTTTGCTCCTAACAAAAATAGTCTTTCTCTCGTTTGAGGAACCCCATAATTAGCCGCATTTAAAATTTGATAGTCTGTCCTAACTTGATAGTTATTTTGAGCAAATTTATCAAAGATTTCCTGCAAAAATTTTTGATGTTTTCCGATAGCCATACCTGGAACATTTTCCATGACAAAGTAGTTAGGTTTTAGTTCCAAAACTAAGCGAATAAAATGCTGAACAAGAGAGTTACGATCATCTTCTAAACTGCGTTTACCTATTAAGGAAAAACCCTGACAAGGAGGCCCACCAAAAACAACATCAATCGGTTGATTACCAATGTTAGATAAACCCCTAATTTCTCTCGCTGTTATGGTTTCGATAGACTCACAAATTACTGTCCAAAAGGGAAAATTATATTCATGAATAGCACAGTGTATAGGATCAATTTCAACGGAAGCTAAAACATCAAATCCTGCTTGTTCAAACCCTAATGTCATTCCACCTGCACCAGCAAACAAATCAACAGCAATGGGGCGTTTTTTCTTCATTAATAATCAAATTAATTAACATTAAAATTCAACAATTACTGGTGTATGATCACTCGGTTTTTCTTGTTTTCTTGGCTCTCTATCTATTATACAACTAATGGCTTTTTCCGACAATTTATCTGTTAAATAAAGATGATCAATTCGCCAGCCTCTATTCCGTTGAAATCCTCCTGAACGATAATCCCACCAACTAAAATATCCTCCTTCAGCAGTAAATTTACGAAACACATCTTTTAAGCCAATTGTCAAGATATTTTGTAAAGCTTCTCTTTCTAAAGGAGAGGACATAATATGTTTTTCTTTGTTTTTTGGATCATAAATATCTTTGTCTTCTAAAGCAACATTAAAATCTCCACAAACACATAATTCATAAGCTTCTTTTTCTCTCAATATTTCTAGATAAGTTTGAAGAATTTTAAACCATTGTAATTTATATTGATACTTTTCGCTTCCAATTTCTGAGCCATTGGGAACATATAAATTAATAATACGAACATCACCAATAACCCCTGTAATTACTCGCTTTTGTTGATCAAATTCTTGTGCTAAAGATTCTCCAACAATGGGGGTAAATCCCGTGATCACATCCGTCATCTGTTGACGACTAAAAATTGCCACACCATTGTAAGCTTTTTGCCCATAAATATAAGTATGATAGCCCAATTCTTCAAAGGGTGCTGTCGGAAAATCCTGATCAATAACTTTGGTTTCTTGTAAACAAAGAACATCAACATTATTGGTGTTTAACCAGTCGATCACATGGGTTTGTCTTGTCCGAATTGAATTCACATTCCATGTCGCAACTTTCATCTAATTTCTATCCCGTTTTAAAGCCTATATATAGTCTACTCTGGAAACCAAGTTATATCAAGAATTTCCTCTGGCTTTTTTAAACAAAAAAAATCAAGACCATTCAAACAGTCTTGAAACTTAATTGTAATTTAATAACCCTTAAGCAGCATTGGCCAAAACAGAATTACCTGTCAAAAATTTAATCGCCGCTTGATACTGTAAATCATCTTTTGTGCCAATTTGCTGATAAGCAATGGGATCTTGGGTAACTAATTCATCAGGAGCAATTCCTAACTTATGAATATCCTTATGATTAGGGGTTTCATACTTAGCAACAGTAACAGCTAAACCCGCACCATCAGGTAACTCAAATAATGACTGTATTAAGCCTTTTCCAAAGGTTTTTTCTCCCACTAAAATACCTCGTCTATTGTCTTGTAATGCTCCGGCTAAAATTTCACTAGCACTGGCAGTTCCTTGATTCACTAATACCACTAAAGGATCTTCGGTTAAAGCAGATCCCACAGCCGTAAAACTATCTTGAACCCCTTGACGGTTTACAGTATAAACAACTGTCCCTTTTTTCATCCATAAACGAGCAATTTCAATGCCCGCTTGTAAGAGTCCCCCAGGATTATTTCTTAAGTCTAAAATATAAGCTTGGGCCCCTTGTTTTTCTAAATTATTGATCGCTTCCGTCATTTCTTTGGTAGCATTGGCACTAAATTGATTAAGACGAATATAACCAATAGGTAGATTATGATTCGGATTATCTAAAGTGGCAAAAACGGGACTTAAAGAAATCTTTTCCCGCACAATATTAATCTGACGACTCTTAGCATTATCTTGATGGGGTAAAATAGTTAAAGAAACCGTTGTCCCACTGGGGCCCCGCATTCTGGTAGCTGCCTCGTCTAAAGTCAGGGTTGTGGTATCCATCCCGTCAATTTCTAAAATGCGATCGTGGGTTTTAATTCCAGCAGTTTCGGCCGGCGATCCCGCTAAAGGAGAAACCACCTCTAAGTTGCCCGTGTCAGGATTAATATTAATCTGTAGTCCTACCCCAGATAATTCCCCTGCTGTACTAACTTGTAGGTTATGATATTGCTCAGGGCGCAAAAGACGGGTAAAGGGTTCATCTAAGGTAGCTAACATCTCATCAATGGTGTCGTAAGTTTCCTCACGATCATGGAGGGGACGCTTAAGAAGATTTTGCCGCAATGACCACCAATTTTGATGATTAAAGGTATCATCTAAATAAGATTGATTAACCAGTCTCCAAGATTGAAGCAAAAGCTTTTGATCTTCTGTAAAAGCTGCTGCGTCGGGAGTCCAAGTAAAAAGGTTGAAGATGAGGGAAAAAGTAAGGATAAGAGTTACCCAAAATGCACGTTTTCTCATGTGGCAAACTAATAAATGATGTTTCTGAATGCTTTAATGATCCAGGGATCTAATTCCATTGTGTTGACATTCTAGCAAAATTGGAGCGATAAAGTGACAATAGGTTTATTAGCTATCTTAATATTAACCAAGCGAGTTAACCATGAAAAAAACTCTCTAATCTCATCCTAAAATTCAAGGATTTGGCATTAGTCTACAGGCCAAATCCTTATACTCACCTCTTTTTAAGTACAAGGCTATATGAAATAGCCCTGTTTTAAGTAACAGGAGTTGCCGTTACCATCAAATATAGTAAAACCGCGAAAAACAGAACACAGAGTTTCACAATCAGATAAGTGATGCTATCAGGATAAAGAAATGTATTAATCATGACCTCTCTCCTTTGGGAATCCGATAAAATGTGTTTCCCTATACCTATTATGGCGTGAAATTTCTAAGTTGTTGCTGAAAAGCCTTAAAAATTAACTCAATATCCAAAGACAACCCTTTTGACTATGAGATGATGGAGACAGGGGCAGCGTGCGTTGCTAAATTCTGAAAAAATTGTGAATTTGAAGGATCAAAACTGAGGAAATTGTATGAAAATTGCCATCTTATCTCAAGATGCCTCTTTATACTCAACAAAACGACTAAAAGAAGCGGGAGAAGCCCTAGGCCATGATATGCGGGTGATTAATTACCTCCGTTGTTACATGAATATTACCTCCCATAAACCCGCTGTTTACTACAACGGCAAACCCCTAGAAAGTGTTGATGCCATCATCCCCCGCATTGCTGCCTCTAAAACCTTTTATGGTACTGCCGTCGTCCGTCAATTTGAGGTTATGGGGGTGTTTAGTGCCAATGAATCTCAGGCCATTTCCCGTTCCCGTGATAAACTGCGCTGCTTACAACTTTTGGCCAGGGATGGTATCGGTTTGCCCGTGACAGGATTTGCTCATGCAACACAAGATATTGAAGGGTTACTGGAATCCGTTGGCGGTGCGCCTGTCGTGATTAAACTCTTAGAAGGCACTCAAGGTATCGGGGTGGTATTAGCGGAAACCCACACCGCCGCTAAATCTGTTATTGAAGCCTTTCGTCAGTTAGATGCTAATATTCTGGTTCAAGAATTTATCAAAGAAGCTGCCGGGGTTGATATTCGCTGTTTTGTGGTGGGAGGTAAAGTGATCGCCGCCATGAAGCGTCAAGGGGCAGAAGGAGATTTTCGCTCTAATCTTCATCGTGGTGGCCAGGCCGATATGGTTAAATTAACTCCAGAAGAACGCACTACGGCCGTTCGGGCCGCAAAATCCATGGGGCTAAAAGTGGCAGGAGTTGATATGCTTCGCTCTAATCATGGCCCTGTGGTTATGGAAGTTAATTCTTCCCCTGGACTTGAAGGCATTGAAAAAGCCTCCGGGGTGGATGTGGCTACCAAAATCATTGAATTTTTAGGGAAAAATGCTCCTTCTGGAAGCAACCGCGATCGCATTCAGTATTAACTTATGACAAACCAGATCTTAGAAATTGGCGGAATGGCGATCGCCCCTGGACAACGACAACATTTAGAGATTCCCGTGGCCCAATTACCCACCCGCACAACCATTTCTTTGCCTGTGATTGCTATTAATGGTCAATTTCCTGGCCCCAGACTCTGGTTAAGTGCGGCTATTCACGGGGATGAAATTAATGGGGTCGAAATTATTCGTCAAGTGTTGGAGAGACTGAAGGCCAAACATTTATACGGGGCAGTGATCGCTGTCCCCATTGTTAATGTTTTTGGGTTTATTGAACAATCTCGCTATTTACCCGATCGCCGTGACTTAAATCGCTCTTTTCCTGGATCAGCCCAGGGTTCCCTTGGTTCCCGTCTTGCTCATTTATTTATGACGGAAATTGTCCATCGCAGTACCCACGGGATAGATTTACATACTGCCGCCCAACCCAGGATTAATTTGCCCCAAATTCGCGCTAATTTAGCCGATGCCGAGACTTATCGCTGCGCTCAGGCCTTTGGCGCACCTTTGATGATTAATGCTACCACCCGTGACGGTTCCCTCCGTCAAGCAGCCAGTAAACAGGGAATTCCTACATTGTTGTACGAAACGGGAGAAGCATCCCGTTTTGATCCTGATGGTATTGAAATTGGGGTTGATGGTATTCTTCGCGTCATGGATCTCTTGAAGATGTACCCTCGTCCTTTAGCTAATACCCAATTTACTTCCCTGGAAATAACTCAAACTAAATGGGTAAGAGCGTCTCGTAGTGGGTTGCTACATTTAGAGGTCAAATTGGGCAATAAAGTGGAAAAAAAGCAGCGTTTGGGCATTATTACTGATGCTTTTGGGGAAACTATGGCTAAGATTCGTTCTCCTGAACAGGGGGTGGTTATTGGCCATGTTCAAAACCCCTTGGTTAATCAAGGCGATGCCATTGTTAATTTAGCTTTAATCTCCGACAAACCAACTAAGGAGGAGAAAAACGATGATTCCTAGGATTAAACCCAGAAAAGAAGTGAAAAAATCTAATAAATGGAGCGGTATGATTGCCAAAATCGAAGACCCGATCCAATTGATGACTAACAGGAGCAACACAATAGCCAGAATGAACATGAGCATCACCCATACAAATAAATTATTGAATAAAGTTAACTACATCAAATTATCTTATTATTCCTGTTTTACTCCTCGAAGGCTTTCCCCTAGTTCACTGCAATTTATTAAGAAATATTACAAGCTGAGTTCCCAAAACCTAGAGGCATTGAAAAAAAAGCATTAATCCCTCAAACCCTCTTTAAGACTAGCTTTTACCCTAGTTTGTTAATCAGAAAGATCCAGCACAGTTAAAAAGCGGTTCAAGTTCAATCAATTAGGGTGAATTGCCCTAATGTTCAGCTTTTCAGGCACCTTCTTAACACTTCTTTACAAAAAGACAGCAGTTTTTTTAATAATATGTAATAAATAATGATTCAAGAGCATTGTATAAAATTAACTGAAGGGTACACAAGACAGAACCGAGATAATCTTGGATACTTCTTGAAGAACCTTTCACGATTTCTGAGATCACCATTTAAAGTTGTCTCAGGTTTCTTAAAAAAACTTTTGAAAGGGACTTGGGAAATCACGGAGATTAATGTCTGTCCAAGCAGCAGAATCGACCCAATCTGGGTATTCCGTATTCCGTTCCAACTCAACTTATTAAGTCAAGTCAAGTCAAGTAGGAGATTAATTCAATGTTTGACGCATTTACCAGAGTAGTTTCTCAAGCTGATACTCGCGGTGAGTTCTTATCTGCCTCTCAGGTAGATGCTCTGAGTGCGATGGTGGCCGAAAGCAACAAGCGTATCGATGCTGTTAACCGCATCACTGGCAACGCTTCAAGTATCGTTGCTAACGCTGCTCGTTCTTTATTTGCTGAGCAACCCCAGTTAATCGCTCCTGGTGGAAATGCTTATACCCACCGTCGTATGGCTGCTTGCTTACGCGACATGGATATCATCCTGCGCTATGTTACCTATGCTACTTTTGCTGGAGACGGCAGTGTTCTCGAAGATCGTTGCTTAAATGGCCTTCGTGAAACCTACGTTGCTCTGGGTGTTCCCGGTGCTTCTGTGGCTGCTGGTGTTCAAAAAATGAAAGAGGCTGCCTTAGCTATCGTAATGGATCCCACCGGAATCACCGCTGGTGATTGCAGCGCAATCCAGTCTGAAATCGCAGGATACTTTGATCGTGCTGCTGCTGCTGTTGCTTAATTTTAAGCTTTAGTTGTTAATCAGCAATCAAGCATGATTTCAAGACCATTTCTAGGAAAACTTAGCAAAACAATCGGGAGATACGAAAACAATGAAAACCCCCTTGACTGAAGCCATTTCTACCGCAGATTCTCAAGGCCGCTTCTTAAGCAGCACTGAACTCCAAATTGCTTTTGGACGTTATCGTCAAGCTGCTTCTGGTTTAGCAGCAGCTAAAGCTCTTAGCGAAAAATCTGCTCAATTGGTTACTGGTGCTGCTAATGCAGTTTACGCCAAATTCCCTTACACCACCCAAATGCAAGGGCCCAACTTCGCGGCTGATCAACGTGGTAAAGACAAATGTGCTCGTGACATCGGTTACTACCTCCGCATGGTTACCTACTGCTTAATTGCTGGTGGAACCGGCCCCATGGATGAATATTTAGTTGCTGGTGTTGCAGAAATCAACCGCACCTTTGATTTATCTCCTAGCTGGTACGTTGAAGCTCTCAAGTACATCAAAGCTAACCATGGTTTAAGTGGAGATGCTCGTGATGAAGCTAATTCCTACCTCGATTACGCCATTAACGCACTGAGCTAGTTATCTAGAAAGTGCTAATGACCTGGAAAGGCAGGGGGTTGTTAGCTAATTAAGTTAGCAATCATCTGTTTCTCCAGGTCTTGCCATATCTAATACCTTCATTAAGCATTGTTAGGAGGTTAAATTATGACCAGTTTAACAGCAGCCCAACGGTTAGGTTTTGAGCCTTTTGTGGATTCGTCCCCTGTGGAATTACGGAAAAATTGGACAGAAGAAGAGGCAGAAGTAGCAATTCGCGCTGCCTATCGTCAGGTATTAGGGAATGATCACCTGATGTCTTGCGAACGGCTGAAGAGTGCAGAGTCTTTATTACGGAATGGCAATATTTCCGTTAAAGATTTTGTCAGATTGATCGCCCTCTCAGAGTTATACCGTAATAAATTTTTCCAGAGCAATCCCCAAAATCGCTTTATCGAACTCAATTATAAACACCTATTAGGTAGGGCCCCCTACGATCAATCAGAAATTGCCTACCACAGTGATCTATATCATCAACAGGGATACGAAGCAGAAATTAATTCTTATATCGACTCTGTTGAATATCAAGAAAACTTTGGTGACTCGATCGTTCCCTACTGTCGGGGATTTTCCACGCAACGGAATCAAAAAACCGTTGGATTTAGTCGTATGTTTCAACTATATCGGGGCTATGCCAGCAGCGATCGCGCCCAAGGCAAGCAAAGCAAGTTGATTCAAGAAGTGGCTCGCAACAGTTCTTCACCCGTCTACATTGGTGAGACTGCCGAAGTCTTGTCTGGTGTTTCTGGGGGAAGTCGTGACCAAGTGTATCGGGTGAGAGTCGTCCAAGGAGCAGCCCCAGGACGAGGAACCCAAATACGCCGTAGTAGTATGGAATATCTGATTCCCTACGAACAGCTATCCAACAAATTGCAACAAATCAACCGTCAAGGTGGCAAGGTAACAACGATTACCCTCGCTTAAGTCGGTTGATTTTTTAAAAAAGATAAGGGTTAATAATCTTTAACCCTTATCTGCAATGCGTGATCTCAATGGTAATCATACAAAGGAGAACTTTTCAGTGGCGATTACAACAGCAGCCTCTCGTCTCGGTACATCTGCCTTTAGTGACGCATCTCCCGTAGAACTCCGCCCCGACTGGCGGAACGAAGATGCTCAAGGCGTTATTCGTGCAGTCTATCGCCAAGTTTTAGGCAATGACTACATTATGGAATCTGAACGCCTCAAGGGTGCTGAGTCCTTACTCTGTAATGGCTCTATCAGCGTCAGAGAATTTGTTCGTGCCGTAGCCAAATCAGAACTTTATAAATCGAAGTTCTTCTACAGCAATTTCCAAACCAGAGTCATTGAACTCAACCAGAAGCATCTCTTGGGACGCGCTCCCTACGATGAATCTGAGGTTGTTTATCATCTTGATCTTTATGAAAATAAAGGATTTGATGCTGATATCGATTCCTACATTGACTCCGTAGAATATCAAGAAAACTTTGGGGAAAATATTGTTCCTTATTATCGCGGTTTCAATACCCAAGTAGGACAAAAAACCGTTGGGTTTACACGGATGTTCCGCCTTTATCGCGGTTATGCCAATAGCGATCGCTCTCAATTAGAAGGTACCACCGTACGCTTAGCTACCGAGTTAGGACAAAATACAGCTTCTGCGGTAGTTGGGCCCTCTGGTGCTAACGATGGTTGGGCTTATCGTGCCTCCAAAGCCAATGTTACTCCCAGTAAGTCTTTGGGTGGGACTGTTGCTTTTGGTAGTACCTCAGGCAAAACCTATCGGGTAGAAATTTCCGGTATCGGGGCCAAAGGTGCGACAAACTATCCCAGTGTTCGTCGTAGCAGCCGAGCCTTGATTGTTCCTTACGAAGAATTATCTGCTACCTTACAACGGATTAATCGTTCTGGTGGTAAAGTAGCAAGTATTACCCCTGCTGGCTAAAGAGAAGCCCGAAAAAGCTTCTTGTGCCACAATTCGATCCACAATAAGTCAATAATCGTTTAGGAAATTCTTGGTCATGTTAGGTCAATCAGCATTAGTTGGAGCAGCTAATAACCCCTCGGCCAGTCGCGTCTTCGTCTATGAAGTGACTGGACTTCGTCAAAACGAGACAAACGATAAGAATAGTTATCCTGTGCGTCGCAGTGGTAGCGTTTTTATCAAAGTCCCCTATAATCGTATGAACGAAGAAATGCAGCGCATTACCCGCATGGGTGGCACTATCATCAACATTACACCTTCCACTGAAGGCTAACGTTGTCATGGTGGACAATTCCCAGGATAAAAATATCATGGGACTATCGGCAGGTCAAGGATCTGCCGATGCTCCTGCTTATACGGTTGAACAAGCTTTACACAACCTACAACAGACGGAAGATCCCAGTGCGCGTTATTATGCGGCTTGGTGGATCGGACGGTTTCGGGTTAATGATCCGGTGGCTATTGATGCTCTGTTGATAGCTTTAGAAGATGAAAGCGATCGCTCTCCTGATGGGGGTTATCCCTTGCGACGCAATGCGGCTAAAGCTTTGGGTAAATTAGGCGATCGCCGTGTTGTTTCCGCCTTAATTAAGGCCTTGGACTGTGATGATTATTATGTCAGAGAGTCGGCGGCGCAATCTTTGGAAATGTTGGCAGATGCTCAAGCTATTCCTGCATTGATTCAGTTGTTAGAGGGAGGAATAGAAGTAGCGCAACAGGTAGAAGGGAAACCCCATCTCAGACAACCTTATGAAGCTATTCTAGAGGCGTTAGGAACCCTCAAAGCAAGGGAAGCCATTGGATTAATTGAACCCTTTTTAGAGCATTTTGTGCAAAAAGTTCAATATGCTGCTGCCAGAGCATTGTATCAGTTGACAGAAAGTCCTATTTATGGAGAAAAACTGGTCACTGCATTAGGAGAAAAAGATTTACAGGTACGTCGTTCTGCTTTAATGGATTTAGGGGCTATTGGTTATTTAGACGGGGCAGAAGCGATCGCTAATACCCTGGCAGAAAATAGCTTAAAATTAATTTCCCTTAAAGGCATTTTAGAACATCATTTAAGCAAAGAATCGACACAAGATTTAGATGAAGAAAGTATCAAAGTGATGATGTTGATGGATGAGTTGTTATAACCTATATTCAAATAAATTATCCCATGATTATTTATCGGGATTCAATAATTTATTTCTGGGATTATCTTCGTCTAATCAAAGATTACTGAATTGACGTAAGGCAATACTTGAACCCTGATTCCATCCTAACTCAACATATTTAGGTAAGATATTCTTAACATCAATATCAGGAAATAATCGACTAATTGCACTTTCTTGATAACCTTCTCCTTGTAACAAATAAACCTTTAATACTCCTTGACGATAAATCCATAATTCAGGGATTTTGAGGATTTCATAAGCTCCTATATCGGTTATTGAGGTAAAATCAACTTCAATGGCTAAATCTGGCGGTGGTTCAACGGTTAAATCAATTTTATCTTTACCTAAGATGGCTTGTCTATTCTCGATATAAAAACAAGTATCTGGTTCTACTCCTGCTTTGGGTGGTATTTTTAAAGTAATGGGATCAAAACACTGCCAATCTAACCCTTTTTGACCTAACATAATCTTAACTAAATCTCTGAGAGTGTCAATGCGGTTTCCATGACTGGGTAAGGGAGACATGAGGCGAATTTCTTTGGTTTTGAGATTAAAAGACAGTTTAGGAGTGGATTTTTCCTGACGTAGATTAAGCAATCGTTCATAATCTTCCCATGTCTGATGGGGAAAAATAACTGTGTTACCCGACGATAAACTTAAAGTGTTTTCATTAATTGTAATTAGCATTGAGATTCAGAAGGATATTTAATTGGCTAAAGTAAGGCGCGGAATTGTTGCTGATAAGCTTGATTATTTAACCCATCCCCTTGAGAGGCAGTTTGAGGATTAACTGATTTCGTTAAAGCATTAACCCGTTGTGGGGTGGCAGGATGAGTGCTTAAAAATTCAGGGGCCGCGCCTCCGTTTTGGGTCAGTTTTTTCATAAATGTAATCATACCAATGGGCGCATAGCCCACCCGTCGTAAATTTTTTAGTCCCATTTGATCTGCTTCTAATTCAGCTTCTCGGCTATTTGGCAGATTAACAGCCAGTTGAACTCCTAAGTTAACAATATTATTTTCACTCAGTCCAGCAGCAGACATTAACCCTTGAGAAACAGCGACATTTCGCATTTGTTTAATGGAATGACGTTCGGTAATATGGGCAATTTCATGGGCCATGACACTAGCTAATTCCGCTTCATTGTCCGCAGCCGCAATTAATCCAGTATTAATATAAACAAAGCCTCCCATAGTAGCAAAGGCATTAATAGCGTTATCATTGACCACTTGAAAGGTAAAGGGAAGATTAGAACGACTGCTATTTTTGGCTAAGCGTTGTCCAATGCGATCAATTCGTTGGGTTAATTCTCGATTTCGTGACGGGGTAAATTGCCCACTTTTTAATAATTCTTGGTTAATTTGTTGCCCATATTTGACTTCTTGACTATCGGACAGGGTAGATAATTGAATGACTTGTACTCCTTGAAAAATCCAGTTTAACCAAGATTGACTATAACCAGGTTGAGGAGTGCTGATAATGATCAGGCTACTAAAAACAACAGTTAATAAACTATAGGCTAAGGAGCGACGATAGAGGCGAAGAAGTTTCATCATAAGGACTGAAAGTAAGAACTAAAGGGGATCAGTGATAGTTTTTCCGTTTATTATTTTCGGTTTCTTCTTGCATTCTAGCAGCTACGATTAAAGTTTAAATCAGTGATTGTTACAGATTTTTTATTGTCTATAATTTTAGGGATTTTATCCCAATATTTCTACTTTTTTCTCTTTAATTCTATTTATCGATTTCTCAGATTTTGAGTCTATCCCCTTAAATTACTTTACGTCACTCAAACCTTGAGCTAGGGGTCATAGGGTGATAACCTTATTATCTTATCGTTTCCTCCCTCCCTCCCTTACAAATAAACCCTAGACTTAAGGGAGAAGGGGGTTTATGATGGGACTATGTTTTATCCTATAGGGAAGTTTAGCGTTAAATTTCTTATGTTAGTTTCTCGTAAAGGTCAAAAAAACTCAGTAAAAGTGGCTAAATACGTTCCCAAACTCTCGGAAGCAAAACAACTAGAAGCGGAACAAAAGAAAAATGTTTTAATTTTAGTTGAAAATTTAGTCGAACGAGAAGAAGCGACGTTTAAAATGATTATTGATTGTCTTTATGATGTGGGATCAGTCAATTTAATTAATAAAAAATTTCGCTTTCGTCCTCTTAATAAAATGATGAAATTAGTCGCAAGGCTTTCTAAACGAGGCTTTCGGACAGTGGCTATTTATTGGGTTAAGAAAAATTCCCCTGAGATAATTACTGATTTTTTAATCGGTAAAGTGCGTTTTTAGATCAGTGTTAAAACCTATAGCAATCCTAAATAATTTCTGAAAAATCTCTGTTACCTTTTACTAGGATTCTTATCAATGGACAATTGACAATTGACAATTGACAATTGGTTAATTTGGTTTAAAACCTCCTCTTTTAAGGGGAGAAATTAAAAAATTTTTCCTTATTTTCAATCCTCTACCTTTTAGGTAGAGGTAATTGTCAATTGTCCATTGTTCATTGTCAATTGTTGAACTCATAATCAACATAGGACTGCTATAGTATATCTTAGCAGGAATTCAATTTAATTATACCATAGCTTTCTCTTTGGCTAAAACAAAAACACTACCCTCATTACCTCGTCCAATACGAAGATCTTCATCTAAATAAGTGATTTCTAACCATCCTTGTTGTTCCCGACTTTCAATACTAAAATCCAAGGGTGAAAACTTTTTCCCTGCTTCAATTTCTTTAATCAATTGATTGGGTGAAGTATATCCTAGTAACTTCTGAAGTCCTAAAATATAGCGTTCAAATTTCACCTGAACCCGTCGTTCAGATATCCATTCAAATCTAGCTGCAACACTAACAATTCCCTCTAAAAAAGGAACGCCAACAATTTCAGCAATGTTGTACAATTTAGCATCTTCAACACGAATATATTGATAGATTTGACCTAATTGTAAAAGGGGAATACGATCCAATCCTAAAATTCCTCGACTGCTAGTGTAAAGTAATCGCCAGTTGCCTTCTAACAACTCTGGGGTTTTTAGGGGTTGAGGGTTTGGGTTATGATCTTCGAGTTGTTCAATGGCAGAAAGTACCCGAACTTTATCCATTTCTGTCGCTAGTAAACCGCGATTTTTCCCGGCGATGGTTTCTAATAATTTGGCTTTTTCATTCATTAGTCAATACCTTTAAAATTGTTTCTAACTGATTAATGGGGAGGTAAGTCAAATAATACCTGAGTCATATATTTATGGGCCCATTCTTCCCCAAATGCTTTCTCTAGAACCCGACGAGTTTTATCATTTTGTTGTTGCTTTTGACAATAATATTCTTGTCCCTCTAAGTTGAAGATACGTTGTTGAGCAGAAACAGCTTGAGAGACTGTCGCTTGTTGACAATGTATCTTTAAAAAATCCCCAACTCGGTTAATAAACTGGGTTCCCTCTACTTCATTATTCGGACGAATAAATAAACAATAATCTGAAAAAATATCTCCCCATTCTGGTAAATCACGGGTATCAGAAAAGTTTGGGGTGGGAAGTTGGGATAAAGCTTGACGATAGGCATCAGACAAGCTTAACTGAGGGTTAGCAGGAGATAAATCCGCGATCGCTGCACTGACTGCACCCCGTCCTGCTACAATATCACACCCAAACATGGGAAGGGAATATTCAGGACGGGGAAACATGACACAATGGAGAATGTCTAACCCTTGTCCTACCTTAGCTAACTCTAGGTGCATTTTCCGAAATTGAGGGGTTTGATAGCAACGATTTTCAATGACGAGTTTTTCCCCTTCCAGTTTCCCCTCAACATATCCTAATCCATCGGGTAACTGATAGGGACTTAACTCAAGATATTGCTGCCAATGGGCTAAAATAACATCAGCTAACTCACGAATTAACGGATGTAATTGCAACGTGGTGGGGGAGGTTTCTAAAATAGTCATGGTTGAATTGTAATCAGCGTCTCTGAGACATAATCAATAAAAGATCCTATGTTTTAGGATATACTGAGATTGAACCTGATGTTAATCACTTCCAAAATAACTTAACCTTTGGAGACAATATGTTTGGATTAGGATGGCCTGAAGTTGGTATAATTCTCTTGGCTGCCTTGTTGATCTTTGGCCCTAAGAAAATTCCTGAATTGGGATCTTCTCTAGGGAAAACCTTACGGGGTTTTAAAGAAGAAATTAACAACCCAACGGATGAGGATTTTGAAGATAAGGAATGAGGAATAAGTGATGATTTATGAATTATCGTAGGGGCGAACTGATGTTCGCCCCTAAATTATTTATTACTACCTATTTATTTCAAATAAATTAATACATTCAATCCGGGAATTGTGCGAGATAGCGTCCATAATAGTAAGACAATATAGAGGATTCCCAAACTCCATTGATACCACACCAAGGTTGTAATTAAACCAGGAATATGTTGATCCCGCAATCGAATGTCATTAAATCCTAATTTCAGAAAATTATTTAAGCTAAAATCATAATAATTTAGCCAATTCCACCGCCTTTCCCAGACTAAAGGGGTATAGCGATCGCGGAAAAAATGGAATTCAGGAATAATGGGTAAACGAACAATTAATAATTGTAATTGTCTCAATGCTCCATCCATAACAAAATAGGAACTTTCCATCAAATCATGATATCTTCCACCTTGATAAATCCTACCGAGTAATGCAATAGGAATCGGGACTAAAATTAATCCCAAACAAATTAATGTAATGATATAATTTTCAGCAGCATTAACAATTTCTACTGTTCCCATTCCTATTAATAATAATCCACTAATCAGCATACAAATAATATCATATTGGTTAGGTAAAATAGGATTGGGAAGTCTTCGTCTCCAACGATCTACTAACCAAAATAATACCCCAAAATAGCCAATATTAATGAGTCCTACTCCAAAAATTAAGTTAAAATTTGTACCGTAATCACTCAATAATAATAAAATACTCAAAAAAACAAAATGAATAATTAATTTAATAAAAGTTAATCTGAAAATTTGAAGATAAGGGTTTTTAATGAGTTGAGTTATTAACTGTTCTTGTTTTAACTTCTGAGTCTTATAGTCTAATTGATTTGCATCGGGTATTTGTTCTAATTTGCGAAAATTTTGGATTAAATTCCGTAAAACAGTTTCATTACCCTCCAAATTATTCAAATACATTACTCTCCCAATACTACCTGTATCGCCGAAAATTTTAGCCCCATCAGATTCAAATGCTAATCCAGAAATATTAACCCCTCGAACCCGAAAAAATTCAGCATTACTAAAATCCATTGTTCCTAATATTTTAATATCTTTTAAACTCAACAAAACCCGAAAATAGGTCTTTCTAAAAGAAATACTTTTTTCAAATGTCGAATTTAAAAAGCTAACAGATTCAGAAAAAATACTGTTAGAAAAAATTACCCGATCTCGCCAATTGATATTACTAAAATTTACATATTCTGACCATAAACTGTGCTGAAAATTAGCAATTTTGATGAATTCTGCTTGACTAAAATCAGCTTCTTCTTGAAACTGACTGCGAATAAAGTTCGCTTCTCCTTGAAATGTTGTTTGAATAAATTTAACTTTTTTCCGAAAATTAGCTAAATTAAAATTAACATCTCTACCAAAAACTGCCTGACTAAAATCAGATGTTCTTGCAAAATGACATTGACTAAAATCAATTTCTTGGGTAAATTTTGCTTGCTTAGCTTCTAACTTTTGCAAAAAAAATGTCCCCCTAAAATCAGCTTTACCTGTAATCAAAGTATCATTAAGTTTGACCGAACTTCTTAACAAGATTACTGAGGTTAGTATGTCCCCAGGATTTGAGGAAAACTGTTCATCTGCTGTCACTATTTTAGTTTCAATTTCTGTTAGAATTTGAGGTAAAGCTTCTGAGGAAAGAACCGTTCTTAATCCCAGACGACTGGTAATAAAATCCCCTTGAATCAACCCATTACTAAAATCTAACCCAATGACCTGATCTGAACGATTGAGACGACTTTGTAACTGCTGATAAAATTCCTCTCGAAATTCCCTATTTTCTGGAGTTAAATCAATCACAAAATGGCTGAGATCAATGGTCGATATTCCTTCTTCAATTTGGGGTGAATTAAGGCGTTCTTGAAGTAAATCTAGGGTCAGGGGAATGCGTTCAGCATCAGCAAAACTTGGGGAAGCAAAAATAAACAAAGATAGCCATAAAATAAGTATAAAAAAACAATAGCGCAAAAAAAACACAAACTTTTTTAAATAACTTAATTGAGTACCGTATTAATCGCTGATTCCAGTTCTTTTTGACTTAAATTTGTGACAATAAAGACCTCTTGTACCGTTTTTCCCTGTCTAGCGATCGCCTTATAACCTCCTCGAATGGGAACCGACACCCGCAATTTTAAATGAGGAGAATGGCCCCTAGAACGACTAATAACCCCAGGAGTTACAGTACGAATTCCAGTATAATTAATTAACTTTTCAAGAATGGGAATTAACCCATCAACATGAGTAGAATGGTTCCAAACTAACCGGCCCTTGTCTTCTTGACTCATGATTTATGCTTCCTCCAAAGGGGCCATAGTTAACCCCTCCCGTCGCAGTTGTTGGTGATAGAGTTCCGCTTGTTCTTGGGGCCCCACCCACACCGTTGCTAAACCTTGATAGTGAACTTGTTCAGTGAGTTCCCAAGCGCGTTCTTTAGTCATGGACGGGATATACTTCATTAGGCAGTTAGCCACGTGTTCAAAGGTATTAAAATCATCGTTGAGGACAATGACTTTATAGTTAGGATAGGTCTTACGATCAACAACAGTAGACCCTTTTGGCGTAGTCGAGGTAGAAGTGGCCATCCCTTTAGTTGCTCTTACTCATCAGAAATTGACAATCCGCTAGATAAAACTTACTCAAATCTACTCATCAGGCATGAAACTTGATTGTATCGTGATTTGAGTCAACCGTAGCCTTCGGTGGAGGAGTTTGTGAACATATATACTGTCTCACGCCACCAAAGTCTCAGCTAATTAGTCAGGGATTTTGTCTTTAGATTTTGACACTCTCCCGTTAAATCAAAGATTGTAACGGGAGATTCTTGTTTCTTTCAGATTGCCTCTTAACTAGGCGATGCCCCCGTCAAACCGACTCCACAAGCTTTTTATGTTTCCTGGTTTCTATTCTGTGAACACGGGCTGCCCGACCGCAAAAAGTATCAGATTATTCTAATCTCTCAAAGTTTTACATAACCAGAGATTTAGTGGTTAAAACCCCATACTTTGACTCTTAACACCTCGACTACGCTCGGTGTTAAAGCTGAGCGAAGCCGAAGCTTTAAGTTTTCTTGGTACTTCTTTTTCGTTTTTTGTTTTACCTAGCCCACATTACTGGTCACTGGGTGATAATGATTGTAGCACTAAATTAACCAAAATCGGTCGGATTAATATATTGGTGGCCATTCATGAGGGGCTTTTAAAGGGCGGAACTATTTCCGCCCTTTAAAAGCCCCGTCTCCCGTTAATTTCTGTGAGTCTTTTTTTACTGAGAAATTTAACGGGAGTCCTCTGGCAACACCATGAGATAGTTGTTAAGGAAAAATAAATTAGGTTTTGTGTAGGGGTAATTCATAAATTACCCCTACAGATAGGGTCTGTGCTTAAACCTAAAATTATACTAAAAGATGTTTCAGCCTCAAACATTGTCTATAACATAGAGAGAACACTGGGCGACAACATCATATCCCCCATCTATAATAAATAAAGGATTGTTTTATGAGACTAAACTGGCACTTATCTCTAATTCTTGCAAGCATTCTTTGTCCGACGGCAACATTCGCCCAAACATTACCCCAACCGGAAACCGCACCATTAAAGGCTGATTTGACCTCAGAGATCGTTCCCCTAGATAGCACGTCCTTTGAGATCTCTAAATCCTCCTATAATCATACAACTGAAATTATTCCCGAAGAAATCCCCCACATTGCTGAATTACAACCGCCAGAAAGCAAGCATGAATCGCTTAATATCGACAAAAAACAGCCCGAACCGACAAAAGCGGAGGCTGTAACTCCCCTATTAACGGAAACTACCCCGGAAGTAGTTAATACTGACAAAAAACAACCCGAACATAAAAAACCGGCCCCTGTAACTTCCCCTTCAACAGAAACTGAAACAGAAGCTACTCAGACAACCACCCCAGAAACAGCAAATAGTTGTGAAAGTGCGCCTCCTTTGGCACAACATCCCTTTGCAACTCCTATAGAAGTCGCTCAAAAAGAAACTCAAACCCCTCTCCCCACTCAAGGGGCCTCAGCCTTAGAAAAACCCCCCACAGCAGACCCTGAAACCACCTCAGAAGCAACTAACGCCCCTTCTCCTGAAGACATTGCCCGTTATCAAACCCTGGCCAAAGGAGATCATTTTTATCGTTGCGGTGATACCTTATTAGCAGAAAGATTCTACCGTGATGCCAAAGAACCCTTTGGCAAAGAAGCAGAATTAAACCGAGAAATGCTTGCTCAAGCGGTTTATGAACCAGAACAGTTGTTACCAGGGGGTGGGGTTTATTGGCGACTCTATCAGGAAAGTTTAACGGATAATCAGGTTTACAAGAGCAAACGTTTAGCCCCATTACAACTCTTATCGGCAAAATACCCTGAATTTATTCCAGGTCATCTTAAGTATGCTGAAGCCCTAGAACAAGATAAACGCCCTGATGAAGCGCGGGAAATCTTAACTACTGCGGCGACGCTTTATCCCAATGAAGCACCCTTAGTTGATGCTAAAATTGCTGCTGATGAAGAAGCTAAAAACTGGTTAGCCGCTTCCTTAACCGCCCGTCAGTTTGCGATTTTTAATCAGGATCATTTTCGGGCAGCAGAGTTTAAAAAACGGGCTGATGATAATTTAGCTCGTTATCAAGGGGACTTACAATCACAAATGGCCTGGAATATGGTAGGAAATGCCGTTATGGGTGGTGTCGGTGCCGCTTTAATGGGAAATGTCTTTGCTCCCCTATCTACTTTACAAACCAGTTATCTTTTGTTACAAGGGGAATCAGCTATTGGCCAAAGTTATGCGGAAGGGATGAAAAATCAACTCAAATTGGTTGATGATCCCGAAGTTTTAGCCTATGTTAATGAAATTGGGCAGAAATTAGCTAAAGCCGCCGGACGAGAGGAATTTAACTATGAATTCTATGTGGTCATGGATGAAAATATCAATGCCTTTGCTTTGCCAGGTGGTAAGATTTTTGTTAATGCCGGGGCGATCGCTAAAACAGATTCAGAGGCCGAGTTAGCGGGGTTATTGGCCCATGAATTAGCCCATACTGTCCTTTCCCACGGCTTCCAACAGATGACCCAAAGTGCCTTAACCAGCAGTGTAGTGGACTATATCCCCTATGTGGGCGGTTTGGCCAATAGTCTCGCTGTTCTCAGTTATAGTCGAGAGATGGAACAACAAGCGGACTTATTTGGCACTCGTTTACTCGCTGCTACGGGTTACGCTGCTGACGGGGTACGAAATTTGATGGTAGTAATGAACGATGAACATAAAAACCGTCCCCCTGCTTGGTTATCTACACACCCTGATACTAGCGATCGCGTGAAATATATTGAGGTGGAAATTGTCCGAAATAATTTCAACCGTTTTGCTTATGAAGGGGTAGAAAAACATCAACAAATGCGGCAAGAAGTTGATGAAATATTAGCCACTTATAAAGCGGAAAAAGAAGGCAAAAAACCAGAAGACAAGAAGGATAAAAAGGAGAAACCCCCAGAGCAAACCGCCAACTAATTGTAGGGTGGGCATTGCCCACCTTATTCGTCGATTATTGTTAAATCAATGAAGATCAAAAGTATTCGAGTTTGTAATTTTAAAACTTTTAAAGATTGTACGATCCATTTTAATGATTTTAATGTTGTCATTGGGTCTAATGCTTCGGGTAAATCTAATTTTGTTGAGATTTTTAAGTTTCTTAAAGATATTGAAAAATATGGCTTAGAAAATGCCATTTCTTTACAAGGTGGTGTTGAGTATTTTAGAAATAATCAAATTGGTACAAGTCAAAATTTTTCTTTAGAAATTGTTTTTTCTTATAAAAATTGTTTGTTAAAACCATTTAATACTGAATCGGATCTATTCTTTCATATTAAAGAATTAAATTATAAATTTAATGTTCAATTTGATGACATTGATAAAAACAAATATCATATTTTTAAAGATGAATTAATTTATAAATGTGATCTTTTAAAAATCATAGAAAATAGAGAAAAAGATTTTTTGGGAACAGCAGAAATACTTTCTTCTTTAGGAGAAAATAAGTTGAAGTTTGATTTTAACTTAAATCTTTTTGATGAGTCAGCCAATGTAGAAATACTTGATGATGATGGTCTTAATAAATATCTAGAAACAATAAAAAAATCAGTTGAGAGGAGTCAATTAGAACCTAATTTTTTACTTTTACAAACTCCTTTTTTTGTGTTTGGTTTTCCAATAATATATCATCAACGATTCGATAAAATTGGTATCTTTGACTTTGAGCCTAAACTACCCAAAAAAGCCGCACCCATAACAGGTAAAATAGACTTAGAAGAAGATGGCAGTAATTTAGCCATTGTCCTCAATAAAATTCTGAGAGATCCTGAAAAAAACAGAAAACTCTCTAATTTTGTCAGGGACTTATTACCCTTCATTGATAAATTAGAAGTTGAGAAATTTGCTGATAAATCATTGATGTTTAAACTAAAAGAAACCTACGCTAAAAACAATGAATATTTCCCTGCTGCTTTTATCTCCGATGGCACCATTAATATTATAGCCTTAATCGTCGCTTTGTACTTCAGTAATACATCATTTACCATTATTGAAGAACCCGAAAGAAACATTCACCCCCATCTGATCAGTAAAGTTGTAGAAATGATGAAAGATGCGTCTAAAAACAAACAAACTTTAATTACAACTCATAACCCAGAAATAGTTAAATATGCTAACTTAGAAGACATATTATTAATAACAAGAGATGAAGAAGGATTTTCTCAAATTACTAGACCTTCTGATAGTGAACAAGTTAAAATCTTCTTAGAAAATGAAATTAGAGTAGAAGAACTTTATATCCAAAACTTATTAGAATTAGGTAAATAAGAAATGACCTATAAACAATTATTTATTTGGGTAGAAGGGCCAGAGGATGAAAGATTTGTTGAAAAAATTCTTAAACCTTGTTTCCAAGAAAGCTATAATAAGATTTCAGTTATTAAATATTCTCAAAAAACATCTAAATTCAAAAAAGACTTTATTAGTAGTATTATTGCGATGGGGACGAAAGCTGATTATTTTTATTTAGCTGACATTGATTCTTTTACTTGTATTACTACCAAAAAGAATAAAATTAAGCAAGAAATAACAAATATTGATACTAATAAAATTATTGTCGTTTGCAAAGAGATTGAAAGTTGGTACTATGCAGGATTAGATAAAGTAGGATTTGAAACCCTTGGTATTCCTAAATCAACTAAATATCAAAATACCGATAATTTAACCAAAGAACAATTTAATCAAAGTATACCTAAAAAGTTTGATTCTAGAATAATTTTTTTACTCGAAATATTAAACTTATATAACCTAGAGAATGTCATTGAAAATAAAACAAATCAATCTTTAATGTATTTAATTAATAAACATTGCCAATAATTTTATCTATGTTATGCTTGTAGGGGTAATTCATGAATTACCCCTACAAAAAATAAATTATAGAACTTCTCCCGATCAATGGCCACTCATTTACCCACGTTAAATAATATACTTAGCAGTGACCACTTATAGCCCAGAAAATTTTAAATCATGTATGACATTGCTGCCATTATTTGTACCCATAACCGCGATCGCTATTTAGGAGATGCAATTGATAGTTTATTAGCCCAAGAAGGCACAAATTATGAGATCCTGGTAGTGGATAATGGCTCCACAGACACCACAAAACAGGTGGTAGAGTCTCGTTTGTCCCATCCCCGTTTAAAGTACGTTTATGAGCCAATTTTGGGGCTATCAGTGGCACGTAATACAGGGGCCAAAGAAACCACCGCGCCCATTTTAGCCTATCTTGATGATGATGCGATCGCCTCTCCCCAATGGTTGCGGGTTTTGGTGGATGCTTATCAAAATCAGGAAAAATTGGCGATCGCCGGGGGCAAAGTTACCTTAATCTGGCCAGAAGAGATATCTCCCCCTCAATGGATTTCTGAAGATTTAGCGGGAGGGTTAGGAGCCTACGATTTAGGTGATAAAATGGTTTCCATTACCAATCCTCAGTTAACCCCTAGAGGCTTAAATTACTCCCTCAGACGGTCATTTTTAGAAAAAATTGGGGGGTTTGATGTTAATTTAGGTAGAGTCGGCAAAAAACTCCTTTCCAATGAGGAACTTTTTGTGACAGAATTGGCCTTAACCCAAGGCTGGGAAGTAGCCTATCTTCCTGATGCCTTAGTAGCCCATAATGTGTCCCCCGAAAGACTCAAACCGGGCTGGTTTTTACGACGTAGTTGGTGGCAAGGAGTAAGTGAATGTTATCGAGAGGAAATTGCGGGGCGCACGGGAATTGTTCAATTGGGAAGGGGAGGAGAAAGGTTAATAAGGGGGTTATATAAATCGTTAAAATATATGACTAATCCTGCTCTCAGTTTTGATAATCTAGTCTATGCTTATGGCCAAATTGGCTATTTAAAGGAAGCGATACAATTATTATTAACCCCTAAGAACAATTAAGAACACAAATCACTAAATTTATGGGACAAAAAACGGCTTTAATTTGTGGCATTTCTGGTCAAGATGGGTCTTATCTGGCTCAATTTCTCCTCGCTCAAGGTTATATTGTTTTTGGGACATCACGAGATGCTCAGATCTCATCATTTCAGAATTTAATCCGTTTAGGGATTCGGGAGCAAATCAAAATTGAATCTATGTCTCTCAATGATTTTCGGAGTGTCTTGCAAGTATTAAATAAAGTGCAGCCTGAAGAAGTTTATAATTTAGCAGGCCAAAGTTCTGTAGGATTGTCTTTTGAGTTACCTGTCGAAACCTTAGAAAGTATTGCTACCGGGACATTAAATCTGTTAGAAGCGATTCGATTTACTGGCGCACCAATTAAGTTTTATAATGCGGGATCGAGTGAATGTTTTGGGGATATTGGGGTTTCTCCTGCCGATGAATTAACCCCTTTTCGTCCCCGTAGTCCCTATGCTGTTGCCAAATCTGCGGCTTTTTGGGAAGTGTCCAATTATCGAGAAGCTTACGGAATTTTTGCCTGTTCAGGGATTCTATTTAACCATGAATCTCCCTTGCGTCCCCAACGATTTGTTACCCAAAAGATTGTCAGCGCAGCTTGTAATATTGCTCAAGGAATTTCTCAAAAATTACAGTTAGGTAATGTAAGCATTAAACGAGATTGGGGTTGGGCCCCAGAATATGTTAAAGCCATGTATTTAATGTTACAAGAATCTCAACCGGATGACTATGTAATTGCTACGGGAGAAAGCTATTCTTTGGAAGAATTTGTGATACAAACCTTTGATTATTTAGGGTTAAATTGGCAAGATTATGTCAGTACAAATCCCAACTTATTTCGTCCTACCGATCTTGCCTATAGTTGCGGAAATCCCAGTAAAGCATGGGAAAAATTAGGCTGGAAAGCGCAATACAAGATGCCAGACTTGGTAAAAATGATGATTGAATATAAGATGCAACAACAAAAAAAGGAGTAGAAAATCGAATAATCCCCTACTCCTGATTGACTTAATTTAGGTCTTAGTATTGGTTGCGTCGACCTCTACCGCCGCCGCCACCGAAGGAGCCGCCTCCTCCAGAACGTTGTTCACGTTCTTTGGCTTTGTTGACCTTTAAAGTGCGTCCCATCCACTCTGCTCCGTCTAGGGTAGAAATAGCGGTCTCTTCTTGGGTGACAGAGTCCATTTCGACGAAAGCAAAGCCACGCATCCGACCGGTGTCACGGTCAGTGGGGATATGAACGCGCTTGACTGAACCATAATCGGCAAATACCGAGTTAAGGTCAGCTTCAGTAACGTCATAGGATAGGTTGCCTACATAAATTGACATTTGGGATTATCTCCGTGAATCTAGGATGTTTGTAGAGATTGAGCGGTCGGAGAGAATCATACCAAGGCTGAACGGGAAATACCTGTCAATGCTGATAACAAAATCTACTACCGATACTTAACTGTCTCATCTTCCATAATAACACGGTTTCTGATTTTTAGTGAATTAGACGGACAAGAAATTTAGTTTTCAGGGGATCTTGGATCTTATAGGGGTTCGGGGTTTGGGGTAAGATTTTTAACGCTAAACTTTTATTGTAAAATTATAATCGAGCAAAAAACTCGTGAGCAACCTAACAAATAAAGCCATGAAAATATTGATGATTTGTGCTACTTTTCCCTATCCACCTAGTCGTGGGGGAACTCAAGGAAGAACGTTTAATTTACTCAAATTTATCAGTCAAATTCACGATACTACATTAATTACTCAATTAACGGAAGACGTTACCAAGGAAGAAATTGAACAACTCCGTACTTATGTTACAGACTTAAAGGTGTTTCCCTGTCCTACCGGAGACACCAACGGATTTTTGGATAAAGTTATGAGGTTTAGTCAATTTTTTTTAGAAGGAACTCCTCCCAATGTGCGCTATCTTTATCTAGAAGAAATTCAACAATGGATAGATCAAGCAGTAGCTGAGCAACGGTTTGATGTCATTACTTGTGAGCATAGTGTTAATGAAATTTATATTCGTCCCCAGTGGAAACACAAAATAAAAACTGTTATTGATATTCATAGTTCTGTGTATAAAACTTGTTTAAATCAATTAGCAACAGGAACCTCAGAAAATCAGCTAAGAGATCGTCTTTACCTTCCTTTGTTGCGTCGTTATGAACAACGGACTCTCTCTAAATTTTCCCAAGTTGTTGTGACAACAGATGAAGATGAGAAACAAATGCGGGACTTTGCTCCCAATGCAAAAATTGCTTTAATTGCTAATGGTGTAGACTTAAAAACCTTTCCTTATCGTTCTCATGATCCAGGAGGACATCAGTTAATATTTGTTGGGGGATTAGACTATTTTGTTAATATTGACGGTGCTGTCTTTTTTAGTCAAGAAGTTTTGCCATTATTGCAAACAAAATATCCCAATACAACCTTAACATTAGTGGGGTCTAAACCCTCTCCTGAAGTACAAGCATTAGCCAAACTTCCTGGTATTACAGTAACAGGAAGAGTCCCTTCTGTTGTTGATTATTTGCATCGAGCAACAGTGGCAGTTATTCCCTTGCGGACAGGGTTTGGCATGAAATTTAAAACCCTTGAAGCTATGGCCGCAGGGGTTCCTGTGGTGGCAAGCGATCGCGGTTTAGAAGGAATGGAAGTGGCGGGAAAAAATGTTCCTTTAAGGGCTTTAAGAGCAAATACTATAGAAGAATATATTAATAGGATTAGTGATTTATTTGAGGATGGTAATTTACGTGATACTTTATCTAAAAATGGTCGAGAGTATATTGAGAATAATTATACTTGGGAAGCCTTGGGGAATGAGTATGAAAAAATTATTGCTGCTTAATGAATTTAGTTAAGCTGTTGTGCATTTTGGTTATTATGTCTTCTGGATGGGATATTGTTTCAGGACAGATTTTAAATATTTTCCTGTATAAGAGTGAGGATTTTTAGCAACTTCTTCCGGTGTTCCAAAAGTAACAACTTCTCCTCCTTTATCCCCACCTTCTGGCCCTAAATCAATAATCCAATCTGAACAGCGAATCACATCTAAATTATGTTCAATAACTAAAATAGAATTGCCTTTATCTACTAATCTTTGTAACACATTTAAGAGATGATGTACATCATAAAAAGATAATCCGGTAGTGGGTTCATCAATCAAATATAAGGTCTTTCCTGTTGCTCTACGGGATAATTCTGAAGCTAATTTTACCCTCTGTGCTTCCCCTCCTGATAAGGTAGGAGCAGACTGTCCTAATTTAATATAACCTAATCCAACATCGACTAAAGTTTGTAAACGACTAACTGCTTTAGGAATATTTTCAAATACACTCAATGCTTCTTCTACTGTCATGTTTAAAACATCAGCAATAGAATGACCTTTATACTTCACTTGTAGGGTTTCTCGGTTGTATCTTGCACCCTTACAAACTTCGCATTGAACATAGACATTCGGTAAGAAATTCATCTCAATTATATTAACCCCTTGACCCCCACAATTTTCACATCTTCCTCCTTTAACATTAAAGGAAAATTGCCCAGGTTTGTAACCCCTTGCTTTTGCTTCTACGGTTTGAGAAAAAAGCTCTCTGATTCCATCAAAAATGCCCGTATAAGTTGCAGGGTTAGAACGAGGTGTTCTCCCAATAGGAGACTGATCAATGACAATCACTTTATCAATTGCATTGAGTCCAGTCATCTCATTCATCTGTTTAGGAAAGGGGATTTTTTTTGTTAAATGATGTTGCAGTGCAGGATATAATAATTCATTGACTAAAGTAGATTTGCCTGAACCAGAAACCCCCGTAATAGAGACTAATTTTCCCAAGGGAATTTCAACACTAATATTTTTTAAATTGTTAGCATTGCAATGTTTTAAGCAAAGAGACATTCCATTACCTTTGCGACGTTTGGCTGGAGTTTCTATCACTTTTTTACCGGACAAATAATCTGCTGTCAATGATTTTTTTGAGTTTAATAAGGTCTTTAAATCTCCTTGACAAATAATTTCTCCCCCATGAATTCCCGCTAAAGGGCCAATATCAACTAGATAATCTGCAGCACGAATAGTTTCTTCATCATGTTCAACAACAATCAATGTATTACCTAAATCTCTCAGTTTTTTTAAGGTAGTTAATAACCGTCCATTATCTCGTTGATGTAACCCAATACTTGGTTCATCTAAAACATATAAAACCCCTGTTAATCCTGAACCAATTTGTGTCGCCAAACGAATTCTTTGGGCTTCTCCACCAGATAAAGTAATAGTTCCTCTATTTAAAGTCAAATAATCTAAACCGACATCTAAGAGGAATTCTAAGCGATTTTTGATTTCTTTTAGGGCTAATTCTCCAATTAATTTTTGTCTTGAAGTTAATTTTAATTCCTCAATTCTCTGCAAGCATTTATCAATGGCAACACTGGTTAAATCATCAATGCTGTATTGTCCTAAACGAACAGATAGAGCTTCTGGTTTGAGCCGTTTTCCTTGACAAACTTCGCAGGTTTGATCAACGATATATTTATCCATCTTCTGTTTAATAACTTCTGAGCTACTTTCTTGATAATTACGCTCTAAAATCGCTAAAATTCCGTTAAACTGACGATAATAACCTTTGCTTTCATCCGAGCGAGAATCTTGCTCAAACCAGATCGGTTCATCACTGCCATATAATAAAATTTCTTGTTGCTGTTTGGTTAATTTATTCCAAGAAGTTTGAATCTCAAAGTCGTAAGCTTGTCCAATACTATAGAATAAAGACAAATAATAAGAATTGTCTTTTTCTGACCAAGGAGCAACAGCAGCATATAAAGGAGCCTTGAGATCAGGTATCACTAAATCAGGGGAAAATTGCCGCAAACTTCCTAATCCATGACAATTAGGACAAGCTCCATAGGGAGAATTAAACGAGAATAAACGAGGAGATAATTCTTCCATAACTGCCCCATGTTCAGGACAAGCAAAGTTTTCAGAAAACATGATTTCCGAAACATTATTTTCTAAATTATCCTTGTCTTTGTCATTATTTTCTGCCAAGATATCAATGGTAGCTAATCCTTCCCCATGTTTGAGACAAGTGCTTAAGGAATCTACTAATCTTTCTTGAATTCCCTCTTTTTTGATTAAGCGATCTACAACAATTTCAATGTTGTTATAATGATTTTTATTTAATTCAATATTATCGGAAAGTTCTCGAACATCTCCATTAACTCGCACCCTAACAAATCCCTGGGATGCTAAACTAGATAATAATTGTTTATGGGTTCCCTTTTTTCCTCGAACTACAGGGGCTAAAACTTGAAACTTAGTCTGATCAGGTAATTCCATAACCCGATCGCACATTTGATCAATAGTTTGGGGAGAAATTAAGCGATCGCAATGGGGACAATGAGGTTCACCGGCCCGACCAAATAATAACCGTAAATAATCATAAATTTCTGTTACCGTTCCCACCGTTGAACGAGGGTTATGAGAAGTGGATTTTTGGTCAATAGAAATAGCAGGACTTAACCCTTCGATCGCATCTACATCAGGTTTATCCAACTGTCCTAAAAACTGTCTGGCATAAGCACTCAACGACTCTACATAACGCCGTTGTCCCTCAGCAAAAATGGTATCAAACGCTAAAGAAGACTTACCCGAACCCGAAACCCCTGTAAAAACGATGAGGCGATCGCGGGGCAGTTCGAGATCGATATTTTTTAAGTTATGTTGCCTTGCGCCACGAATGCGAATGGTGTTTATATCTAACATATCCCCAAAGCTTAATAATCCTTAAACAAAGTTAATTTTAGATATCAAAACCGACATAGATATCCGACTTACCCCAAGGAAGGTTAGCCGGATTTTGGTTGGTTGGGTTAGTCATGGGTGAAACCGTTAATCAAAGTAGAATAACGTCACCAATTTTCGTTGTTCTTCTGCTTCAGCACAGGTTTGTAATAGGGTATGACTATCATGAAAAGCGAAGCAGATTAATTGTTGACAACGAGTAACAATTTCTCGGTTACACATTGCACTAGCTTCCCCTAAAGACAATCCGTCATTTTCTGGGTTTTCTACCAGATGAACCACCTGTTCTAGTTGCTCTCTAGACTCTCTAGGCTGCTTTGTTAGGCTTTGGGGTAAAATGACCGTCAACAGGTTAGGATCGGCCCGCATAGCCCCTTTAATCGCGGCTGCGTTGGTTCCTGTGGCACCGGATGTCATCAAACGATTACCACCTAAAACCAAAGCATAACTCATCATTTCAATTAACTGTTGATGAGTGATTGGGACATGGCGCGAACCTAATAAGGCAATACGCTTTGAACCCGTTTGCTGGATAGCAGCGAGTTCCTGCGCCAACGTATCTAGGGTAGGAATATCAACTGATTGACTCAAAGACTCTCTCTTAGGCTGAATGACCGCCTGTTATTCTAGCAAACCTCGCTTCATTATGGACTCTCTGTTGTCAAATTTTTATAATGTTGTCTCAGTCTCGCAGTACATACCCCACCCCTCGCACAGTTTGAATGAGGCGTTTTTCCTGTTCTGCTTCTAATTTTAAGCGTAAATAGCGGATATAAACCTCAATAATATTGGAATCTCCCATAAAGTCATAACCCCACACTCTTTCTAAAATTTGGTCACGGGTTAACACTTGGCGCGGATGAGTAATAAGATATTCTAGGAGATCAAATTCTTTGGCTGTCAATTCAATTAAACGACTGCCTCGATAAACTGCACGGGTACTCCGATTTAAGCTTAAATCTTCAAATTGCAGTAAGTCTGGGTTGTCGTCTTGGTTACGTCTTAGGTGGGCCCGCACTCTGGCCAGTAATTCTTCGAGACTAAAAGGCTTGACAATGTAATCATCGGCCCCCGCATCAAGTCCCGCCACGCGATCGCTGATATCATCTTTAGCAGTGACTAACACAATGGGAACCTTACTCCCTGTTTGGCGGAGGCGTTTACAAATTTCTAAGCCAGAAATACCAGGCAACATCCAATCTAATAAAATTAGGTCAGGGTTAATTTCTCTGGCGGTGGTTAACCCCGATAAACCGTCATTAACCACGGTAATTTGATAGCCTTCATATTTTAATTCTAACTCAATAAATTGAGCGAGTTTGGCTTCATCTTCAACGACCAAAATATGGGCGTTACTCATGGGTTATTGCCTCGTTTTTATTGATCAAAGTCAAAATCAAAATCATTTGAGGATTGAGTTTCTCTCGATAAACGTCGTTTTCCCTTGGGTTTGAGGGGTTGCCACAGGATAGGGAATAATGCCCCTAAGATGAAACCACCGCCCACACAAAAAGCGAGTAAAACCCCAATAGGTAGTTTAATCGATTGCCATAATAAAAAGGTTAAGGAAACAGCACTAATATTTTGAATCGAAAAAATAGCGATCGCCCCTAACCAAAAAGCAATTAAACCAGCAACCAAAAGATTCGTCAATATTTTCAGCATAATCACTATTGTAATATATCTGATCACTCAGATTTTCATATTTCCTGCCTTATTGTGTGATCTCAATCACCATTAACCTGAGACTTGAATCACTACACTTGATCTGCATTCAATATGATACTTAAATATATGGCATTAAGAAATGTAACCTAACCTAAAATTATTATGGCAAACCCACAGCACTTTTCTCTCCTCACCAGTCATTTAGAAGCTTGGAATCAGTGGCGTAAACAAAATCCTGATCTTATTCCTGATCTCCAAGGAGCTAATTTAAGTAATCATAACCTAAGAGGGGCAAATCTGATCAATGCTAACTTAGAAAAAGCGATTTTTTATGGGGCTGATTTAAGTTGTGCGCTGTTAACTAAAGCAAATCTTCGTCATAGTGATTTTACCTCTGCTATTTGTCTTGAAGGGATATTTGATGAAGCTGATCTTAGTTATTCCTATCTCACACAAGCTGATTTTAGTCAAGCCTTTTTACGCAAAGCAAATCTCTATGGAGTCTATTTAATTGAGGCTTATTTAATCGATGCTAATCTTAAAAATGCTAACTTAGAAAAAGCAGATCTCAGCAATGCTTATTTAACGGGAGCAAATTTTACAGGAGCAAATCTACAAGATACTAATTTTTCTGGTGCAGATTTAACGGGAACTAAAGGAATAAAATTAACTGATGAAGACTCCCCATTAATCGAAGTTTCTTCCTCTACTTTTTTGATTGATTATATTCCTCAGAAATCAGAAAATACTCTTAATAAATTAGCTCAAAAACGAGAAAATTCTAACAGCAAATCAAGGCAAAAAACGATTGCAAATGCGGTAGTAATTTCTAAGCAAGCAACAGATATAAACTCTCAAGAGATGGTCAAAGAAATTGAAAAACTACGCCTAGAAAATGCAAAATTGAAAGTTCAGTTATATGACTTGTCTGAGGAACGATCTCAGTTAATCAATGAAATTAATCAATTAAAGAAAGCTGATAAAACTTTTGTTGTTTCTAATGCTTCCTAACATTTTTATTGAGATTGATTAGAGATTTGGGAAAGAAATGAGCATAAAAAGTTGGCTTAGATATTCTTTCCCTTTACTTTGATAATGAGAATAAAGTTATATTTTATTGACGCACTACAAATCATTAATAGATAAAGCTAAATTAATAATTAATAACGCCACTATTACCTGATTCTACAAAAATTAATTCCGCCTTCGCTGACTAAATTATAGGTTGCGTAGGCAACCTTTGTTTGTATAGCTTAACTCTTTAGAGTTAAAGTCTATTATTTGTGATAATTTAGCATAACAACGGTATCTTGAATTATAGCTTTAGGACAGGGAACAGGAGAAAATAAAAAGGACTCAGCAGAAAAAGGAGTAAAAATGATACAATAAGCTTTGGCTTCAAACTTCTGCCTTTAAACTGCTATCTATGAGTGATAGAGAACAATTTATTTGGACACTTGGAATTTAACGTTCCATCAACTGTTATCATTTAACAAAAGAATTCCCAAATAGGAAAATTATGTCTACTTTACATGGAATTTGGCTGAAAAGTAATCATCAAAGTAATTTGTTTATTTGGGGGGAAACTTGGCGAACTTTATCCTTAGAAAGTTATTCAGATGATGCTGTTAATCTACATCCTTTTAGCTTAAATAAATTGGATTTCTTTGGTTATTTAAACAATCAAAATATTAAAATCAATGAACTTAAAAAAGCAAAATGGGATTCTATAATTGTTACATTACCAAGTCAAAAAAACACTAAAGCAAAGCAGATTGTTCCTTTATTTTCTATTCAATTATTAGAGCAGGAAAAGACAAAAAAATCAGTATTTTTAAACCCTTGGCAAGTAGAAGGAATATATCTTAATGCTAGAGAAACAATTGATTTTTTGAGTCAGTTACCCTTAGCGTTTTCAGATAATAGTGAAAATTATATTGGTCAAGATCTAAAATTTTGGACACATCTTTATCGTTGGAGTCTTGACTTGTTGAGTAGGGGGAAATATTTACCAGGAATTCTCTCTCAAAAAGACGGAAACTCTCAAGGTTTATGGTATCCTTTGCTGGACAGTCTAATTGATCAGGCACAGTTAGCTAAATTCACCCAACTGATGCCCATAGCTTGTCTGGGAAAGGATGAGTTAAGTTTGACATCTGAAAGACTATTACTAGAAAAACAAACCATAATTCTTGACTTTCTATCAACTATTATTGATTACCAAATTCGTCTATTTTCTCCCTTATCAATTACCCCTAATATTTTTATTCAAAAATGGTTACAGTCTCTAACACAAACATCCTCACAAATTGTTGCTTCAGACACAGACATTAAACAGCTTAGCAATGCCTTAAATAATTGGACATCTTCTCTTGATGACTATCTAATTATTCCTGGTGAAAATAAACTAGGAATTAATCAATTTCGCGTTTGTTTCAAATTAGAAAATCCACCCCCAGATCTACCAAATTCTGATGAAACAAATTGGACATTAAAATATAGCTTACAAGCGTTAGATGATGCCGAATTTATTATTGATGCCGAAACAATATGGCAACATCCTGTTAAACAATTAGTTTGGCAAAACCGCACCATAGAAAATCCTCAAGAAACCCTATTAAAAGGATTAGGATTAGCTTCACGCTTGTATTTTATCATTAAAGAAAGCTTACAAGAAGCATCCCCAACTTCTTGTCAATTAGATCCGATTCAAGTTTATGAATTTATTCGCTCAATTGCTGAAATTTTAAAAGATAATGGTTTAGGAGTTATACTGCCCCCAAGTTTAGCTAAAGGGGTAAAAGAAAAGCGTTTAGGTATCAGTTTAACCGCAGGAGTTGAAGCGAAAAAAGGAGAAAGACTCAGCCTAAAAAGTTTACTAAATTATCAATTAAACTTGGCCATTGGAGAGACAAAAATTTCTCAGAAAGACTTTGAAAAATTATTATCTAAAAAATCTCCTTTAGTCGAAATTAATGGAGAATGGATCGCCTTACAACCGACAGATGTTAAAGCAGCACAAACTATTTTAAGTAAATCCTATGAACCGCTTCAATTATCCGTTGAAGATGCTTTACGCCTCAGTACAGGAGATAATTCAATCTTAGCCAAACTGCCTGTTACTAACTTTGAAACAACCGGAGATTTAGCGCAATTAATTAATAGTATTAATGATAATCAATCCATACAATCAATTGAAAATCCACCCGGTTTTAAAGGGCAATTACGACCTTATCAACAGCGAGGAGTGGGTTGGTTAGCCTTTCTTGAAAAATGGGGCTTAGGGGCTTGTTTAGCCGATGATATGGGATTAGGAAAAACCCCCCAACTTATAGGATTTCTTCTCTATTTAAAAGACGAAGATATGTTAACAAAACCTACTTTAATTGTCTGCCCTACTTCGGTTTTAAATAACTGGGAAAGAGAAGTCAAAAAATTTGCACCAACCCTCTCTACTTTAATTCATCATGGGGATAAAAGAAGTAAGGGCAAAGACTTTATTAAGGCAGTTAATAAGGAAAATTTGGTGATTACAAGTTACGCCTTAATTTATCGAGATCTTAAAACTTTTGAGCAGATTGAATGGCAAGGAATTGTCTTAGATGAAGCACAAAATATTAAAAATCCTCAAGCAAAACAGTCTCAAGCAGTACGTCAATTATCTACACAATTTCGAGTGGCTTTAACAGGAACCCCTGTGGAAAATCGTTTGATAGAATTATGGTCAATTCTTGATTTTCTTAACCCAGGATTTCTAGGGACACAGCAATTTTTTCGCCGTCGTTTTGCCACCCCAATTGAAAAATATGGAGATAAAGAATCTTTACAAATTATGCGTTCTTTAGTGCGTCCTTTTATTTTAAGAAGATTGAAAACGGATCGAGATATTATTCAAGATTTACCTGAAAAACAGGAAATGACAGTGTTTTGTGGTTTATCTTCGGAACAGGCTAAACTTTATCAGCAATTAGTTGATAATTCTCTCATAGAAATTGAGGAACAAACCGGAATTCAACGCAGGGGATTAATTCTTAGTTTACTCCTAAAATTAAAACAAATTTGTAACCATCCAGATCATTTTTTAAAAGAAAAAGCTTTAGAATCTGGACAAAAATCAGGTAAATTATTAAGATTAGAAGAAATGTTAGAAGAAGTTATTGAAGAAGGAGATCATGCCTTAATTTTTACCCAGTTTGCGGAGTGGGGAAAACTATTACAACAATATTTAATGAAAAAATTCTCTCAAGATGTTCTCTTTTTATATGGGGCAACTCGTCGAGAAAAAAGACAAGAAATGATTGATCAGTTTCAAAATGATCCCAAGGGGCCCCAGATTTTTATTCTTTCCTTAAAAGCGGGAGGAACAGGATTAAATTTAACCCGCGCTAATCATGTTTTTCATATTGATCGTTGGTGGAACCCTGCGGTAGAAAATCAGGCGACTGATCGCGCTTTTCGCTTAGGACAAAAACGCAATGTTCAGGTACATAAATTTGTTTGTACTGGAACCTTAGAAGAAAGAATTAATGAAATGTTAGAAAGCAAACAACAGTTAGCAGAACAAACTGTTGATACTGGTGAACAATGGTTAACAGAATTAGATACGGATCAATTACGCAATTTATTATTATTAGATCGAGATTCTATTATTGATGATTAGACTGGAAAAAAGGTAAAATCTGGGCTTTTGGAGATGTCTAATAAAGCCTCAACTCGCTTTATAAGCAGCAAATATTTCCCGATTATCACTCTCCTATAAAATTGACTCGTTTATACAAATCCCCTAGTGTAATTTCTAGGGCTACAGATTCTAAAGTAACCACTTCTTCTTGACCGATAAATTCTGTTAATAACCATTGGCGATTGCCAACTTTACGATATAATTCTACCCGATAAGCACATTGATCAATTAACAGATATTCTTGTAATTCAGGGATCGTGCGATAAAAAGTAAATTTCTGATTCTTATCAAATCCTTCCGTTGAAACTGATAATATTTCTGCAATTAAACAAGGATTAGTCACTGCGGTTTGTTTTGCATCGGTAAAGCAAGGTTCGCCCTTAATTACCATGACATCAGGATAAAAATAGTTTTGAAAATAGGGCGGCCAAAGTTTCATATCACTCATAAATACCGTATAACCCAAGTCTTCTAACGCTAATAACAACCGAGCGTGCAGTTTACCCGTTAAAAGATTGTGATTAGCAGAAGCTCCTGCCATTTTAATCATTTCTCCATTAATTAATTCGCTTTTGTCTTGGGCAACTTCTTCCTGTGCTAAGTATTCTTCGACGGTTATGGATTTAGCGATCGCAACAACCATTTGAACCTCTGATTTGAAGGGTTTTTAATATGATGGACAGTTGAGATATTTTAATTATAGACATTGATCAGAAAATTTATCTACAAGTTAAGTGTTGTTGCTATAATTTTGTAAAATTTTGATAAAACTTTTCCACACAACGCACAAACATTTCCACTCCCAAAGGTAATACTGTCTCATCAAAATCAAAACGAGGATGATGATGAGGATAGGCCAAACCTTTTTCATGATTAGCTGACCCCAAAAAGAAGTAACATCCTGGGACTTCTTGCAAAAAGAAGGACATATCTTCACCTCCCATTGTCTGACAAGTCGGGGCAATTCCTGCGGGGGTTTCTACCACTTCTAAGGCTACTGAACGCACCAACTCTGCCATTTTTTCATCATTAATAACTGGAGGATATAAACGCCAATAATCAAGTTCATAATTAGCCCCATAAGCTTGACAAATTCCCCCCACAATTTCCCCAATTCTTTGCCCAAAATATCCTTCAAACTCAGGATTAAAATAGCGCACCGTTCCACTCATTCTTGCCGTATCAGCAATCACATTTAAGGCTGTTCCTGCATGAAGTTCCCCTACCGTTACCACCGCAGAATCAATGGGGTTAACATTACGAGAAACAATAGACTGCAAAGCATTAACTATTTGTGCGCTAACCACCACAGAATCAATAGTTTGGTGAGGCATTGCCCCATGGCCGCCTTTTCCAAATATATTGAGGCGAAAACATTCAACGGCCGCCATTAAAGGGCCACTGCGTACCCCAACGGTTCCTAAAGGCAAATTATTCCATAAATGTAGCCCAATAATAGCATCAACATCAGGATTTTTTAACACCCCTTCTTCTATCATGGGTTTAGCACCCCCTGGACTTTCTTCAGCAGGTTGAAAAATGATTTTTACTGTGCCTTGAAAGTCCTCACGATGTTGCCATAAATAATGGGCAGTTCCTAATGCAATGGTAATATGTCCATCATGGCCACAAGCGTGCATAATTCCTTGATGTTGGGAACGATAAGACACTTCATTTTCTTCATGAATTGGTAAGGCATCCATATCAGCGCGAAGGGCTAAAACTGGGCCAGGATGAGGGCTTTTAATAATGGCAATAATTCCCGTTTTGGCGATACCTGTTTGATGAGGAATGCCCATTTTTGTTAATTTTTGGGCGATAAAAGCTGCCGTAATTTCTTCTTGAAAACCCAACTCAGGACGTTGGTGTAAGTGCCGTCGCCATTGCACTAATTGCGCTTGAAGATTGCGAATTTCTAGGCGAATTTGGGAGAAGTTAAGAGAAGATAATTGAGGAAAGCTAGAAATCATAAGTTACTAATTTTAAGAAAGACTAGGATTGATATTTTTAGGGTTAATTACTAATATTTATTCGTCCTGATGTTCAATAAAAAGATGAACTGCGATCGCTGATTTTGGGGGCTGATTTGTCTCTACAATGGGTCTAACGGGGGTAATTTCTCCGGTTACGGGGGCGGCCCCTTGGGGGAAGGGACTGGCGGCTAAGGCCATATATCCATGGGCTACAGCTAACCCATGAGTGGGATCATAACCGCGCCAACCTCCCCCTGGCAAATACACTTCTACCCAAGCGTGTAAGTCTCTTTGTTCTTGATGGCGATCGCCTTCTTGATAGCCACTGACAAATCTTACTCCTAATCCTACCACGCGACAAGCTTCCATAAATAATAAGGCGTTATCACGACAAGATCCTTGTTGGTTTTTCCAAGTAATTCCAGGTTGCCAAGCTTCCCCCGTTTCTCTAATCGTATAGTGACAGTTTTCATATATTTTCTGATTTAAACTTGACAAAAAATTTAAGGTATTGCCTTGAACTTTATGTAGAATTTCTTGGGCTAATTGAACAATAGCAGGATCAGGAATTTTATTGTAAAAATCAAGATAAGGTTGCAATTGATTAAATAAAGAAATTGGATAATCAATCGGTAAATTTACAGCCCAAGGTTCTAATAAATAGCTAAAGGGATTATTATTATAAGTTTTTACCTCAGATCTGATATTAATAGTTAATATTTCTGTGGGATAAGTAAACCATAATTGAATCACATTATTGCCGTTTAAATCGACAATTTCGGCTGTTTCTTTGGGACTTGGAGTAATAGATAATGAAAAGTTTAAGAGATTTTGCCTACCATCAGAACGAGGCCGCATTCTCAGACTATGGGGGTTGAGAAAAACGGGTTGACTATAGGTATAAATAGTTTGATGATTAATAGAATAACGCACTTTATTTTTGTTTAATTTTGGATGGATAATTGTTCACTAAAATCAGTCACAAAGAAGGTTTCTCCCATTTTTTCTCCAATAGTATTGACACGAGTTTGAATGCGGTCTAAAAATTCATGTAATCCAACTTCCATGATATCATCAATCACAGTATAAGCTAATTCGGAACACAAACGGCCTAAGGATCTTTCGGCGGAATTACTCCAAATTTCTAAGGGCGTTCCTGTAATTTGATGAAGGGAATGTTGTACTTGACGCAAACAAAAATAGATAGATCTGGGAAACTCTCGGTTTAAAATCAAAAATTCTGCCACGTTATTTGGCAAAATACGTCGTTGACATTTTCGATACATTTCATAAGCACTTGCTGACTTTAAAAGAGCGATCCATTGAATTTGATCTAAAGGGGTTCCTACCCATTCCGCAGAGGGCAATAAATAGAAGTATTTTACATCAAGAATACGAGCCGTTTTATCAGCCCTTTCTTGAAGTCTTCCCATGTGGCCAAAGTGCCATGCCTCATTATGAGTCATGGTAGCATCCATTACTCCCGCGAAACGATGGCTAGAAAGTTTTATTTGGGTGAAAAAATAGGGGAGAGTAGATTGAGGATGATATTTCGCTGCATCCATAATCAGACGATAAAAACGATTCACTTCCTCCCACATTTCTGAGGAAATAATTTCTCGCACAGAACGGGCATTTTCTCGCGCCATTTGTAAACAAGATAGAATAGAATTAGAATAGTCTTGATCAAAAGTTAAGAATTGAATGACATTTTCTGATGTGGCTTTTCCATACTTTTCAGAAAATAGCTTTAGATCTCCCGTTATTAATATCAAAGGTTCCCATTGTTGGCTAACGCCTGGGGGTAAATCTAACATTAAGTTGAGGTTGACATCTACAAAACGAGCCACATTATCTGCTCGTTCAATGTAACGATTTAACCAATAAATTGAATCTGCAACACGACTTAACATGGAAATTATAACTAATAAAATTGATAATTGATCTAAGGACAAATGGCCATTTGCCCTTAGTTTAACTGTTCAAAACCCAAGTGTCTTTACTGCCTCCACCTTGAGAAGAATTAACTACTAAAGATCCTTTCGTTAAAGCAACCCTTGTTAGTCCCCCTGGGTGAACATGAATTTCATCGCCGCGATGTAAAATATAGGGACGTAAATCAACGTGTCGTCCTTCTATTTGTCCATCAATAAAGGTTGGGACGCGAGATAAACTTAAGGTAGGTTGAGCGATATAATTACGAGGATTAGCTATTATTCTTTTGGCAAATTCTTCCCGTTGTTCTTGAGTAGAATTAACTCCCACTAACATACCATAACCACCAGCTTCATTGGCCGCTTTCACCACTAATTTATCTAAGTTATCTAAGACATAATTGCGATCACTTTCTTTCCAACACAAATAAGTAGGAACATTCGATAAAATTGGATCTTCTCCTAAATAATAGCGAATCATTTCAGGTACATAAGCATAAACCACCTTATCATCAGCAACCCCTGTACCTGGTGCATTCGCTAAAGCAACCCTTCCCTGACGATAAACCTCCATTAACCCCCGAACCCCTAAAAAAGAGTCAGCACGAAACTCTAAGGGGTCAATAAATTCATCATCCACACGACGATAAACCACATCAACCCGTTGTAGTCCTTTTGTGGTCTTCATTTGCAAATAACCATCAACTACAACTAAGTCTCGTCCTTCTACTAATTCTACCCCCATTTGTTGAGCTAAAAATGAGTGTTCAAAATAGGCAGAATTATAGATTCCTGGTGTTAAAACAACCACCGTAGGATCGGGAATTTGAGGACTTGCTAAATTGAGTAAGGTTTCTAATAGATGACTTGCATAGTCATCCACAGGTTTAACGGCCATGGTTTGGAAAATTTGGGGAAAAGTGCTTTTCATGACCCGACGGTTTTCTAAGACATAAGAAATACCAGAAGGAACCCGCAAATTATCTTCTAAAACATACCATTGACCATCATTATGACGGACTAAATCTGTGCCTGTAATATGACACCAAATGCCTGATGGTGGGGTTAAATTAACACAAGGATCAAGAAAACCTTGGGCTGATTCAATGATTTTGCGGGGAATTTTGCCATCTTTAATAATTTTTTGTTGGTCATAAATATCCCCTAAAAATAGGTTTAAAGCGCGAATTCTTTGCTTAAGACCTTTTTCTAACTGTTGCCATTCATTGCCATCAATAATACGGGGAATAATATCAAAAGGAAATATTCTTTCTACCCCTTGATTGTCATTGTAAACGCGAAATGTAACCCCTAAATTAAATAATGCGAGTTGTGCTGTGTCTAGATGTTGTTGCAGTTGTTCTAAAGATAATTGCTGCATCCATTGAATTAACGAGGCAGCATGGGATCTCGGTTGTCCTGCTGCTTCGTACAATTCATCATAAAATGTTTCGGGGTCATAGGTGTCAAGATGAACAGCCACCGCAAATTCTCCACTAACCTTACTTCTTACAGGATCTGCTTGAAGCTATTATATTATTATAGTTTAATTTTCTATTAATAACGATAAATAATGTTTTGTTTTTATGACATTAAATGACCGTCATTTTGAAAATGTTTACAATGCTTTAAGAAATTTAGCACAAACGATGGAGCAATTAATCCAGCGACAGTTGACTACAGAAGAAAACTCAAATATTTTGTCTCAATGAATGATTGAGTCAGTCAGAAATTAGGGGGTTACAAGCAGAAAATCGTCGGATTATTGAACGAGTTTTTAATGATAATGAGTAATTGAAAAAATCTGACAAATTAGGACAATGAAGAAATAATAAGATCAAAATAAGTATTAAGTTCCTGATTTATAGATAAATAATCACCATCGGTAGTAATCCATTCTAGTTGAGAATTCCTATTAAGCTTATTAATTAAGTCAATTATATTACTTCTCATCATAGTTATAGAATAAATAGCAGAACCAATGGGAACACCTAATGCTAGATAGGTTTCTTTTAAACCCTTCAAACAACGATCCTCTAATATACTAGCATCACAACACAATAGTGCGTAAGTTGTATAACGCAGAATAATTTCTGCATCTCGTAAACAAGCAGTCATACGACGATATCGTTATTAACAGGACAAACTTTTAGAACTTTTTGAAGCTCATTAATGGTTTCTTGAACATCATCAGGATTTACTAATTGGCTAATATAAAAGCAAATTTTTGCCAATCCATTTTCTGTAATAAACGCCTCAAATTTCCGAGATTCTATAATTTTCCAGAGAATCTCAGCCTCTATTCTGAAATCTTCTCGATTCAGTAAATACTCTACAATAATATCAGCATCTACCAAAATTCTCATCAATTATGCGTCTATTTCACTGGTATATTTTTGAGTGATTTGAGGTTTTTTTGTCGGTTTAGGTTCAGTAGTTCCTAAACGCTGACGCATTTTTTCACCAATTCCTTCTAATTCTACTGTTTCAGACGTTTTTTCAGAATCATTAATCACCTCAGAGGAAGATTGTTCATGAGGAAAAGAATCATTTTCAAAATAAACATATTCCCCTTCATAAGCATTTTCAATTACATATAATCCAGGTTTAACCTCTTTAGTAATTGGTTTATAACCCTCTGGATGTCGAATGCTGCTAGGTTCTATCATAATTGTTCCTCCTATACTTACCAATAAAATTAGGGAAAGCCACAGATCCACAGAATAACGTTGTCCGTTTGACTAAATCATTCTGCCCATCCGCAACTTTCCCTAAGCCTTAAGCTTCAGCGTAACGCCGTTTTAATTAGCGACGAGGAACAGCCGACATATAATCCAGATTTCCGGTAGAAACCCGGCCAGTAGGGTTTCCTTTGGCACTGGGAAGACTCCGTGCTACTCCTAAGAAGTTTGCAGGATCGCCCGCTTTGGCTTTTTGGTCTTGAGGAACATAACGACGGATTTCGTTTTGCCAAACGATTTGGGGGAAGCCCAAAATCGTGCGATAGTAGCCATCATAACGGGGAGACTTAATGTTGAAAGGAGTTTCTCCAGCTTCGCGTCCAGGTAAGTTACGACGACGTTGGAAAGGAACGGTATCATAACCGAAGTTTTCTAGATACTCGTCACTATTGAGTAATTCGTCGATGAAACCGCCGTATCCTTTGGTCGCAACGACAATAGACCAAGTGATTTTTTCCCGTTCGCTGTAAACATCGCGGCCAAGTACCCGTTGAACACACTGCTCAACAAAGCGGTAGTTACTATTTTTCTCGTAGAAGCTGTTGATAAACGTCTTAGAGAGTAACAAACCACGAATGAAGTCCCGCACGGTAATTTGTCCATTACGGAGTTGAGATTCTAGGACAGGTTCCCGATCCCACTTAAACGCATGGAAAAAGATCTGGCGGTAAGCAGCTTCGATCAGATTACCCATATCTCCTGGAGAGAGGAGATTTTCAGTAGTGAAGACGATCGGTTGTTCGTCTCCTGGTACGATGTATCCTTCTACCCGCGCATTTTGGGATTTTGGCGCGTAATTTAAAAGAGGAAGAGCCAAGTTTGAACCTCCGTTATTTTACAAAGTCTTAGAAGGGGTCGAAGTGGTAGTCACCTACCACAACTCCCATTCCGAACCGTACATGAGACTTTCACCTCATACGGCTCTCGGCAATTAGCCCGTTGTCATCGGTACTGTTAACACATCATCATACCATTCATAGCCATTGTCTGACCATTTACAGGAGCCGTCATTTTTGCTTTTGACATCATGACAGTGACGATGTAGAGCTTGGTAGTTTTTGTCTTCTTCCTTACCGCCTTTCGACTTGGGGATAATATGGTCAATTTCTATCAAGTCATCAGGTGTAAAGTGTTGGTTACATAACGCGCACTTGCCTTTTTGTTTCTTCAAGAGCTTTGATACTCTTGCGGGTGTTTCTGGGTAGTTACCTCGTCGTGTACTCCAGTAAGTCCAGTTTCCATCATAAGGGGAAGAATCAGGTCTAACCAATGTGTGTCTCTTTATCTCTCTTTCAGCATGGGTTATTAGGTACGTTTTTCCGGTTTGGAACGTCCATATTCCGTTTTTTCCGTGTGAGAAATATTTTCTGAGGGCTTTTATTAATGGTGTTTTCTTTTTCTTCCTTCTGACTGTCCAGGCTCTAAGCATTTCCCACATAATATGGTCTTCGGATGAGAATATTTCTTTACTACATACAGTAGAGTAGAAATTACTCCATCCTCTGATTATGGGGTTTAATCTACTGATTAATGCTGCTTGAGGTGCATCTCTGTGAGAATTGACAACCTCTTTTAAAGCTCTATGATGTGCCTTTATTGCCTTTTTACTGGGTTTGATTATGGTCTTAAATCCAATGTGTTTATTTACGTTCATGAGTTTATTAACTATCTTTCCAGAGTGGTGTATACCAACTGGATATGAACGTATATTAAACCCTAGGAAATCAAACCCAGGTTCAACGGTTTCCCCATTTATTTCGATGCTCTTGAGAGAGTGTCTGATAGAGGTTTTCTCAAGTTTGAGTTCTAATCCAACCTGTTCTAACCATTGAGATATTAAGGACTTACATTGTAGAATAACGTTGTAGTCTTCATGGAGAACTACGAAGTCATCGGCATAACGGATGACCTTGGGTTTATACCCTGTATTGCATGAACCATCTTCCCTAATATTTGTTTTAGGGAAGTGGTTTTGTAAGTGGTCAATCATTCCGTGCAGTGCGATGTTAGCCAATAAAGGACTAATTACACCGCATTGGGGGGTTCCGTTGTCGGTATCCTCGAATATGCCGTTATCTATTACACCAGCTTTCAACCACTTCTTGATGATGTGTTTCATGCTGGTGGGACAATCTACTTTGGACAGTAGGTAATCATGGTTAATCATGTCAAAACACTTTGATATATCGGCATCTAGAACGTATTTGGCTCTTTTATTAATTGCCACATATATCCTACCGATAGCATCATGTACGCTTCTGCCTGGTCTAAATCCGTATGATGTACCCTCAAATTGGGCTTCCCAGTACGGTTCTAAGGCTGATTTAACCAAGGCTTGCATGGCTCTATCTTTAATAGTAGGGATTCCTAGAGGGCGTTTTTCATCCCGTCCAGGTTTTGGTATCCATACCCTCAAGAGTGCCTTTGCTTTATAACCTTCAACATTTAGCTCGTTGACTAGCCTCAATCTTTGGTTAGGGTGTGTTACCTTTATTCCATCAACGCCAGCCGTTTTCTTGCCTTGATTATCTTGGGTTACTTTGCGTACAGCTAAGAGCTTTGCGTAATGTGACTTAATCAGGAGTTTTTGAAGCTTTTTAGCTTTGACCTTATCACCTGATTTAACAGCTTGAAATATTCGTTTTTGAAGCTTAAACACCTTTCTTTGGACTTTAGCCCAATTGATGGTGTTCCATTCGTGCGTAGTCTTGGTTATACTCGCTTTCGACATTTGATACCTCTACTAGAGACTATTCCTTACTAATAAACCAGCAATACGTCAGCATATCCGTACTCATTACAAGTAGGCATTGGCTTCTTATTGCTTCTCACCCCCATGACCCTTGCGCTTAAGTTTGTCACTTCTTACCTACTCGACCAGTGGTAAGAGCAGTCATGGGGTTACTTCGTTCCGTTGATTTGGGATTATTGGTTTTAGGTTTCATCTATCCCCCAGGTTACTTTTAGGAATCTTTGTAGATGTTGTTTTCAGAACTCTACTTTTCACCATGTTCGTTTTGAACGCAGCTTATCAAACAGTTAAGCTACTTGATTTAGAAGTGAGGGTTCGGACAATGATTCAACTTAGTGTTTTAACCATGACCAATTGACTCAGGGAACGGCATATCTTGCTGTTTCAGGACGGGTTCCCTTTTTAACCCCGCTTCCATCCTGGATTTACTAAATCCAAAACGGGGGGTTATGTCGTCACTCTTAGGATTTCTCCTTTGATTCCGAGTGTGGCTCCTTTTAGCCAACAAATCAACAGTTATTCAGATTTCTATGTTCTGAACGAGCTACACACTTGTTAGTACAAGCTTTCTAGCTCAACGAATCGCACAAAAACTGTAATCCTAATCATAAGGGAGTTGGGTACGTTAAGAGGAGTAATATTAAGAATTATTACAATTAACTTAGAAAAGGAGGGAGAAAGAGAGGGACATTAAGCTAATTCTGTGGTCATTTTCCCACCCATCCTTGAGCTTTGTTTTCCCTGACTGAGATCTTGCACCTAGTTTGAAAACCCCGATTTTTTACCCAATAGTAACAAAGTCATGCTTGGTTTCCTGTCTTTTAAAATCGGGGTTTTGTTATTGTTAAATCATGGTGCAAGATCTCAAGCTTACCAACCCGTGATGGAATAGCAAGGATTGAGGGTTGAGACGTTCCCAACAACATTGGCCGAACCCTTCGGGTTATCTTCCTGACGCATCTCCGCGCAAAACGTCGCCGTATTAAAGCCACCAAACCTCTGGACGGTACTCGTTCTCAATCTTAGGTCAGGATTTACAAACCAAAACCTTTCAATGGTACTCATGGTGTCGTACTCTGTCACCAACACTAGGGCATTATCCTCATCTATCTGATAACGGCCCGCAATGGGGACAATTTCGGCGTAACCTCTCTCTCGTAAGAGCATTCCCTCTCTCGGATTATTAGAATCCGGGATTAAGGCAAAAATAGTGTTACCTTCGTGATTTTCGTCTTCTTTATCCCAAGCCATTGAACCATCCCAACTGACAAACGCACCCCCAATGGCTAAAGCGGGATCAAAGTCGTGTAGTTGACAAATTTCGGCAATTTTTGGATGATCTGGCCCGATAGCTTCTACATAAATCTCTGAGTTGCCAATTTCTGCCCGTCTAAAGGCTAAATGATGAGTCGTGCGCTGCGATCGCCATTTCCCTGAACTATTTTGAAAAAATTCTAATGCGTCCATAATTTTGATTACTCCTGTTCGTTTTAATAGTTTTTAGACATCAGTATCTAACCCCATCCAATTCTTGAGTTAAGATTTGGGGTTGACATTGTTTAATTTTTATGGTAATAGTGCTTACGCCTTCTTGTTCTAAGTCTTCCACATAACCCCCTTGATTAATTTGGGCTTCTTCGGGACTATCAAAAGGGCCAAAATAATACAAACAATGGGGCTGAGTTGTCATAATTTCAACCCACCAGGGCAATTCAAGCTCCCGTTTAATAGGTAGCTCATCAAGAGAATTAATAGGCATAATGTTAACAATTTTGCCTCCTAAGCGGGTGATCCGTTGCATTTCTTGGTTCATCCGTTCATAAGGGACTTTTAAGTAAAATTTCCCCCGACGTTGAAATAAACCGTTAAGTTGGTTAAGTGCCGCCATTTGGGGTTGAATCACCACTTCATATAGAAAAACACGGTTATTTGCGTCGTTGTTAGTCGCCATGTTAGTTTGGGTTACTGGGTACATTGGGATTAATGACAGCCCGATCAAGTTGATTTAGCTGGCTACTGAAATACGCTTTGATGGAAACGTTAAAGCTGCTTGAGCTTAGGGATTTTCCTTAGCCTATCATGGGTTGTCGCTTTTCTCTATGAGAAAACTGAGGCCACAACTTGAAAAATTTCAGGAGATTTTTATATTTTACTGAATATTTAGGGAATAAACTGCATCATCCCTTTAAATTTTCCCGTTGACAATGAATATCAGCCTATACATTCTTTTTGGTTCCATGAATTTTCCTCTTTTGTCTCTTGATCCCTTGATGATCCCAATGCTTTGTTTATCTATCTTTGATAAAATAATTGTCAAGACTTAATCCTATATTTTTCATGAGAAACTAATGCGCTACACAATTTATCGGAAAATTGGGTTTAAAACCCCGCCACTTCGGCATACTTCGGCTGCGCTCAGTACAAGTCGCTCAGTGCATCGCGTTTTAGGGCGGCTTTATATTAAGTTTTGTGTATTTTACTAACTAAAATAAATT
>NZ_JAYGHQ010000066.1:0-1570 GCF_034931425.1 Crocosphaera sp. XPORK-15E | reverse complement strand
ATCCCGTCGCCAAATGAGTACATTATGGCGCGGGGCTTTCGGCGATTTAGCTAAAGTAATTACTCCATTGAAATAAGAAACTCTATAGCCTAAGTATTCTTCTGCATTAAATTTTTCATAGTCTGTCCAAGTCATTCCAGCTAAACTAAGAGTTTGGTCTTGTTTTTGAAGCTGGTCAATATTTAAGGGAAGTTGGATATTGATGAACATAATCCTCATTTGGCGTTATCTTGGGGATTTTAACATAGAAAAAGGATGGGGTAATTAGACTGAATAGGTTACAATTGGTTGTAATTGGTTGAATAATTGGTCATCAGTCACCCCATGAATATAAACAACTTTGCCATAACCCCCGAAATGTTAATTATTATCGCTGAAATTGAGGAGTTTAAAGGTTCTTGGCGCACTTTAAGAACTCTTGCGCCCGAAAAATTGGCGGCACTTCGGAAAGTGGCTACAATCGAAAGTATTGGCTCATCGACTCGTATTGAAGGGGTGAAGTTAAGCGATCGCCAGATTGAAACCTTATTAAGTAACCTAGATCCAGCTTCTTTTACCAGTCGAGATGAACAAGAAGTGGCTGGCTATGCAGAAGTTATGGAAATATTATTTAATAGTTGGGAAACAATTCCAATTACGGAAAATTATCTTAAACAACTCCATTCTATTTTACTAAAATATAGTGATAAAGATGAAAGACACAGAGGAAATTATAAATTTATTGATAATCATATTGAAGCCTTTAATCAAGAAGGAAAAAGTTTAGGGATTATCTTAGAAACTGCTTCCACTTTTGATACCCCATTATTAATGGAGTCATTGATAATTTGGACTCGTAATGCCATCGAAGAAAAACAGATTCATCCGCTAATGATTATCGGAATTTTTATTGTTCAATTTTTGGCTATTCATCCCTTTCAAGATGGAAATGGCAGGATTTCTCGCATTGTTACGACTTGGTTATTATTAAAAACAGGCTATACTTATGTACCTTATAGTTCCCTAGAAACCATTATTGAAGAGAATAAAGAGAGTTACTACCTCGCTTTAAGACAAACTCAAAAAAGTTTTAAAACCGACTCTCCTAATTATACCCCTTGGTTGTTATTTTTTTTTTCGCTCACTGAAACGACAAAAAGATCGATTAGAGAAAAAATTAGAAAGGGAATTAATCTTTCCAATGGCTCTCCCTGAGTTATCCGTAAAAATTTTAGAATTAGTTAAAGAACAGGGTAGAATTACCACAAGAGAAATAGAGAATTATACAGAAGAAAGCCGTAGTACCATTAAAGCGAGACTGAATGAATTATGTCAACAAAAACAATTAACCCGACACGGAAAAGGACGTTCAACTTGGTATAGTCTATAAAGATTGTCTGGGGTGTTGAAAAATCACGAATTTAGCTCAAGATGTTATACACAGATTTTATGCTCATAATTCAAGCCCTTGATGAATCGCCTCTAAAATATAAGGATGTGCTTTTTGGGTTTCAACTAAATCCCACCTGTAAATTTTCCACCTGTAAATTTTCCGTTGATGGACTCAGAACTTATCTACTATAAAAGAGGC
>NZ_JAYGHQ010000065.1:0-2079 GCF_034931425.1 Crocosphaera sp. XPORK-15E | reverse complement strand
TAATCCTCAGTTAAAAGACATTTGCGATCGCATTTCACAATGGTTTTACGACAATGCTTATTCAATCAGTTTAGACAAAGGTTCGTTACTGTTGTTTAGTAACCATTATTTTCTTCATGGAAGATCAAAAGTCTGGGACAAAAATCGTCACCTAGAGAGAATTTGGTTGGGTTGAGTTTTTGCCACTTTTTCGGACATAAGAAAAGACACAGAGTGAACAGGGGCTGTTGTTGTTTCCAACTATTCCTATTTAACCCAATAGGTAGGGTATCTTTAGATGTCTGGAAACATTCGGACACCTTGGAGCGTTTCCAACTATTCCTATTTAACCCAATAGGTAGGGTACCAAATACTTAATGCGGACGGAAACTCATTAAACAATGTTTCCAACTATTCCTATTTAACCCAATAGGTAGGGAACAATTCTTCTGTTAAACAATATTTGAAGACCGATTTTGACGTTTCCAACTATTCCTATTTAACCCAATAGGTAGGGTCTCACAGGAGGAAGTCTCAGGATTTGAAGTTTCCAACTATTCCTATTTAACCCAATAGGTAGGGAGTCGCATTTCTACGATTCTCAGCAAGAAGAAACAACGTTTCCAACTATTCCTATTTAACCCAATAGGTAGGGATTTGGGTAGGGATTGTCACAAAAGAGTCCAACCGGACGGTTTCCAACTATTCCTATTTAACCCAATAGGTAGGGTTTCAACCGCGTGACTGGTTTTGAAACCTACGGGATTGAAAAGTTTCCAACTATTCCTATTTAACCCAATAGGTAGGGTCCAAAATGGGACAGACAAAGTCTACAGCAATGTTTCCAACTATTCCTATTTAACCCAATAGGTAGGGGAATGGTAACTACCGCAACGCTGATTCGTATAACGGAATGGCCGTTTCCAACTATTCCTATTTAACCCAATAGGTAGGGAATTTTCTTTCGGAAAAAAAGTCATAACACTGAATCTCCGAGGGTTTCCAACTATTCCTATTTAACCCAATAGGTAGGGTATACGTCAGTCAGGACGAGTAGATGGTACGGCATCCGGAAGTTTCCAACTATTCCTATTTAACCCAATAGGTAGGGAAGTTCTAAAGCAAAAAACCGAGCAGTTAAAAAGACTCCTTGTTTCCAACTATTCCTATTTAACCCAATAGGTAGGGTTTGTTGAGACTGACGCTGCAAATCTGAACTTCAACTTGTTTCCAACTATTCCTATTTAACCCAATAGGTAGGGTTCATGTAAATCTAACGGTACCCTTGCTGATAGTGAGTTTCCAACTATTCCTATTTAACCCAATAGGTAGGGGCTGAAAGAAATGAAAATATTAGCGTCAATAACACTGACGTTAGTGTTTCCAACTATTCCTATTTAACCCAATAGGTAGGGTTTAGCAGGCGTTCTATTAGGCACTAATGATTTAGATAAACTAGTTTCCAACTATTCCTATTTAACCCAATAGGTAGGGTGCAGCAAAAGCTTGAAAAAGCGTTTACTAATGTTTCCAACTATTCCTATTTAACCCAATAGGTAGGGACAAAAGTTGAGCAGGATTTCCGCGGATCCAACAAGTTTCCAACTATTCCTATTTAACCCAATAGGTAGGGGAGAAAATGGCCGAAACTATTTGGCCTTCCCTGTTTCCAACTATTCCTATTTAACCCAATAGGTAGGGTGGCCGAAACTATTTGGCCTTCCCTCAAAAAACAAACCCGTTTCCAACTATTCCTATTTAACCCAATAGGTAGGGCTTGTTAAAACGGTCTCGCAAAACCACAAAGGTTGAGCCGTTTCCAACTATTCCTATTTAACCCAATAGGTAGGGCTCCTTATGATTATGAGAAAAAACGGTGGCTTGATTTTTGCGAGTTTCCAACTATTCCTATTTAACCCAATAGGTAGGGAGTTGATGATACTCCCAGTGGGGGTGTCTGGGGTCTGTAGTTTCCAACTATTCCTATTTAACCCAATAGGTAGGGGTCGGGGCTTCTGTGCCTTGAACCTTGGGTGCGCCTCAAAGTTTCCAACTATTCCTATTTAACCCAATAGGTAGGGAGTTCGTCTGACGAGCCAG
>NZ_JAYGHQ010000064.1:0-2095 GCF_034931425.1 Crocosphaera sp. XPORK-15E | reverse complement strand
ACAGGAGCCGATTCTTTGGGATGCTATCAATAACGTGGGTCTTCGTAGTCATTATCTTGCCAGTGTTTATGCGGCTCGTTTAATGAATAAGCGTCAACAAGGGCTGATTTGTACGATTTCATCTTGGGGAGGACTCTCTTATATTTTTGGGGCAGCTTATGGAGTGGGAAAAGCAGCTTGCGACCGCCTGGCCTCTGATATGGCAGTAGAATTAAAACCAGATAATATTACCTCAGTTTCTGTATGGCCAGGAATTGTCGGAACCGAAGAAATGTTTAGATTTTCTGAGAAGTGGAAAACTGAAGATGAGCAAGAGCCTCAAAATTCTACGATGCGCGACTATTACAATTGGGAAACACCTTTGTTTACAGGGAGAGTCATTGCAGCAATAGCCGCCCAACAAAATACGATGAATTTAACAGGTAAAGTTCAGATTATTGCTGAATTAGCCCAACGCTATAATATCGTTGATGAAGATGGCAAGTGTCCGGTTTCCTTACGTTCTCTGCGTTTTATACTGCCTTCTGCGATCCCTGCTTTTAAAAAGTATCCTTGGCTCATCCCCGACTTAAAAATCCCTTGGTTTATCTTGCAATGGACAAGGCTCCAATCTCCTAGTATTTAACCCTTTTAAAATTGTTTCTAACCATGAGAAGAAAGCCAATCAGCTATTTGCGGAGTTTGACTAATTATTTTTTTCAAGGTGGCTAATTTAGGATAATCATTAAATAAATCTGTTGGGGGTTCAAAGGGGCCCAAGGGTTCTTTAATATAGAAAAATGTTGAGAAATCAGTCCAGTGTGAAGCGCAGGGGTCTAACGTATCAAGTAAGTCAAAGATGGCTAAATCTGCCCAAGTTATTGAATCTGTAATCAAAAAAGAAGAATTTTGATTATTAGAAATCATATCTTCAAAGGTATTAAGATGTGCCGGAAAGATAACCTTAAAAAATTGATTGAGTTTTTCAAGTTTTTCAGCGTCAGAGCGCATAGTCATTACTAATCTTCCTTCTTTGGTAACTCGGTCAACATAACAGCCATAAAAAAGGTCTAATAAATCTCGCCATCCATCAACCACCATATCTGTTCAACAATTGACAATGAACAATTGACAATTGACAATTACCTCTACCTTTTAGGTAGAGGATTGAAAATAAGGAAAAATTTTTTAATTTCTCCCCTTAAAAGAGGAGGTTTTAAACCAAATTAACCAATTGTCAATTGTCAATTGTCAATTGTCCATTGATAAAGCCGCTTCAATGTGATTTGATGGGTACAAACCTGCTAGGTTAGCAGCATAACGAGCAATCGCACAAGATTGACTGATGACAGCATCACCTACCATGAGAATCGGTAGTTGCTCAAAAGGAAGTTTTCCATTAGAACGCATTGAGATATATTCAGTAAAAGGTATTCTTTGATCATTAAAAATAATTTGACTGTATGTAAAAATGAGACGAGTTAGTTCGGCTCGTCCTTTGCCATCATTAAAATAAACTAAGCTAGGAATTTCTGTCATTAAGTTAACCGTCATAGATTCATATTTCTAGGATACCTTATGGAAGTAATTTAGCCAAGAAAATACGATTATTACTCATCAATTTCTTCAACTTCCCCCGTTTCCCTATTATACTGATGAGTGGGTTTACTTTCCCTATTTCTTTGTTCATTATTAACATAAAAATATCCCCCAATAGCCAAAGCAATTACCATGAATAACAAGGCGAAATCTTGCCAGTTACTAGGGTCAAATTCAATACCAGAATCCAGTAAGTCAAAAGTGTCAAAATCATCCATATTGATTAATAAATCGGTTGACCAATAATATTGCCTTGGGGACTATAACGACAGACTAAAATATCATTACCGCCAGCTTTTGCTGTAGCACAACCTACTTGTTTTGTATTTTTCCAAACGATTTGAGTGTAATGACCAACATCAGACCAATTACCAGTAGAACTAACGGTTTCAAGGTTAAATCGTCTAGAATTCAAATACTGTTTTTCTTGTGCCTAACCATAAATTTTCGCCTTGTCCATTGGTGTTAGAATCATGTTGTAATTTTTTCCCTCCTAATGAAGCTAAATAGTTAGCCC
>NZ_JAYGHQ010000063.1:0-2215 GCF_034931425.1 Crocosphaera sp. XPORK-15E | reverse complement strand
CTGAACGGGTTTATCCTCAGCATTTGATTGGGGTGGCTATTTCTTTATTACAGTCTAGTGATGTTGATTGGAGTCAAGTTAAGAATGAGAAGGAGTTACGGGAACTATTAAACCTATAAAGGTATTAGAGGTTTAGAGTATTAAGCGATTAAAGTATTAAGGTAAAGTCAGAACTGGTTCAGGAAGTGCTGGACTTAATCTTATCAATAGTTTCGTTTAAATACTTGTCATTTAACACACTTAAATTATATCCGCTTAGTTTTCCTTTTTTTTGCTCAGATTCTTCTCTTAATAACTCCTGAACTTTCTCAAAAAAATATAGCTCTTTGACTAATTCAGAAAATTCAGGGAATTGTAGAAAAGCAAATCTTTCTTTTATGTAATAAAAAATTCTACGACGATCTTCTTGCGATAAACACAAAATTGCTTCTATAAAGTCATCGGGTAACAGATAGGAAAAAATAGGAAAATAATGATATTCTTCTAACTCATTAGAGCTAGGTAAACTCTTTATAGATATTATAGAGCCGAATTTAACAACATCATCTTTCATGATTTCAAGTAACTCTTTTGCCTTATCAGTAGCAACTGATTTCTTTAACTTTTTTTGAGAGTCTTCTATATAATTACTAACTTCTTGAAATTCTGGAGTATCTTTGTCCATAAAACCAAGATTCCTATAAGAGTTACCAACTCCATCATCTCTATATTTTATATCTAGCTCACCAGAGTCTTTTAATTCATCAATATATTTTTTTGCATTCTCAATAATGTCTTGTTGATTTTTATTGTATAATCCAAGCTTAGAAAAATATAAAAATAATGCAGTAATATGTTTAATTATTCCAATATCTTTAAATTTTCGATCTTTATATTCTAACTCAAGTTTATTCAGTAGTCTCTCAAATTCTTCATCTGCATGCCTATTAAAGTACCAGAGTTTTACCCAATTTGGTGTATTCTCATCTTGAAAATACTTAGAATTTGGTAGCTCGTCATTGAACATCTTTTCATCAACAATACCTTTATCAAATAAAATTCCCCACCAAGATAAACTAGGAAAAAGTTGATTTAGTAAAAAATCTGAATTAAAGATATTAGAGACAGCATTATATTTACAAAGTATTTTCAATAAGTTTTCTTCCTCTGTATTCTTGTCTTGTATATTTTTTGATGTTTTGCCTTTTCCTAATTCTAAGTTTTCGTTAAATACTTGATTTTTGAGTTGACTGATATCTTTTATTTTAATTTTTCCTGAAGAAGTTTCAATAAAAAAAATAATCAAGTATTCTAAAACGTCTGTTATTAATTCTGGTTGATTTTGTGCTTTTTCTGGTAATTTATTAAAAATCCTCTCAAATTCTAACAAAACTTGATTGAGGATTCTTAGATTTTTACACTCTCCTTTTTGATATAATTCTTGAATAAAATAAAAATTGTTTGATAAGATTTCCTTGGCTTTTTCGTTTTTTAGTTTATTTAGAAAATCCTTGAATGCTCCTTGCATATCAAGATGAATTTCAAAAGTCTTCCCAATTAACTTTTCTTTGATTCTCCTATATTTACTATTTTGACCATTTTGACTGTCTTTCGGTTCTATTTCATCCTCATTTGCAATTATGATTACTTTGATATCTCCAGATTCAACAAATTGATTTATATATCCTAAAACATCTTCAATACTTATGCTACATCTCTCTAAATCATCAAATATTAAAAGACTATACTTATCATCGCTAAATTTTGTAAAATCAATATCTGGAATCGAAAAATTTAAGCTTCCATCATCTTTTCCATCCTTATCAAAATCAATCTTGAGTGAAGCTTTTAGTAAGCCTTTAAAGACAGTCCCTGCTATTGCCATTCCTTTTGAAGAAAGTATAGGATGCAATTGCTCAAATAGAGAATTTTGTATTTGTAAATAGTTAGAAACTCCGTACAAACTGACATATAAATGCTTTTTATCTTCGCTTTTTAGTTCGTGAATATATTGATTTATAAACCATGTTTTACCGACTCCCCATGCTCCTTTAAGTAAGATCGCAAATTTAGGAGAGTGAGGTAAAGCTAAATAATAATCTAAGTAATTTTTAATATGCTCATTTGGCGATGGGTTTCCTTCAGACATCTTTAATCTTTTGCTAAAATGATTGATAATTTGAGCATATAGGGAAGTTTATAAGGTTTAAAGAAAATCAAGGTTTTCTTAATAATT
>NZ_JAYGHQ010000062.1:0-2400 GCF_034931425.1 Crocosphaera sp. XPORK-15E | reverse complement strand
TAATCCTCAGTTAAAAGACATTTGCGATCGCATTTCACAATGGTTTTACGACAATTCTTATTCAATCACTTTGGATCAAGGTTCATTACTTTTGCTGAATAATCATCGTTTTCTTCATGGGAGATCAAAGGTTTGGGACAAAAATCGTCACCTAGAGAGAATTTGGTTAGGTTGAGTTTTTGCCACTTTTTTGGACATGACGCTCTCCTTACGAATAGTAAGGAGAGCGTCATGATTCCGTTAAAGTTTCCAACTATTCCTATTTAACCCAATAGGTAGGGGCTAAAAATAGTTGATCAAAACAATGATATTGTTACCGAAGAGGTTTCCAACTATTCCTATTTAACCCAATAGGTAGGGTTGCGCTTATTTCAGGCTGCAGTCAGAAGGAACCAGCTGTTTCCAACTATTCCTATTTAACCCAATAGGTAGGGGCCCCGTAGAATCAAATCTTTTTCGCCGCTGCGTGGAACGTTTCCAACTATTCCTATTTAACCCAATAGGTAGGGTCTTCTTAAAAAACTCTCTCATTGATCGTCAAGGGGAAAATGTTTCCAACTATTCCTATTTAACCCAATAGGTAGGGAAGATCCGCCAGTTACGATTTCACCATCTTTATGTTTCCAACTATTCCTATTTAACCCAATAGGTAGGGGGTTTCTTCTTTTCTAGATAAGCAGAAATCCTTAGCGTTTCCAACTATTCCTATTTAACCCAATAGGTAGGGAATGAGGTAATTGTTGATTCGAGTGGACAGTGTAAATGGGGTTTCCAACTATTCCTATTTAACCCAATAGGTAGGGAATACGACACGCAGAGGTTTTAACTTGAAAGTAAATTTGGTTTCCAACTATTCCTATTTAACCCAATAGGTAGGGGTCACTTAGTATCTGTCCTCTTATTTGGGATAGGCGGATCGTTTCCAACTATTCCTATTTAACCCAATAGGTAGGGTCTTGTAATCGGTATCCTGTGTTTATTTGCCTATCTATCGTTTCCAACTATTCCTATTTAACCCAATAGGTAGGGCCGAAGAGTTTGAAGTGACAAAAAATGACAAAGAGTTTCCAACTATTCCTATTTAACCCAATAGGTAGGGTGAAAGTTAAAAATGTTTGTTTAGATCAAGTAATTGGTTTCCAACTATTCCTATTTAACCCAATAGGTAGGGGGCAGCTACAACACTTCCCCAAACAATTCCGTCCATCGTTTCCAACTATTCCTATTTAACCCAATAGGTAGGGTATCGCCACAATACTATCAGGATTGCTACACTGGCGGTTTCCAACTATTCCTATTTAACCCAATAGGTAGGGTGGTCTCGACGATATGAATGGGAGTGTCTGGAAGTAAAGCGTTTCCAACTATTCCTATTTAACCCAATAGGTAGGGGGCATTGCCTTTAGCAATACCGTGTATATTACTATATATCCTGTTTCCAACTATTCCTATTTAACCCAATAGGTAGGGTTTTTTTTTTTTCTTTCTATCGGGGCCGCCTCTGAAGAAGTTTCCAACTATTCCTATTTAACCCAATAGGTAGGGTTTAGAAGAGCAAGCTCTTCTAAAAGCTGTCGAAGAAGAAGCTAAGTTTCCAACTATTCCTATTTAACCCAATAGGTAGGGGGCCAGATGCACAAGAAAACGGTGATGCGCCGTAATCTTGGTTTCCAACTATTCCTATTTAACCCAATAGGTAGGGCATTATTTCGTTATCCCGGGAAAAAGTTGAAAGTGGTTGTTTCCAACTATTCCTATTTAACCCAATAGGTAGGGAGCTGATGGCATCATTTGGTCATCAAGACTCGGAACGTTTCCAACTATTCCTATTTAACCCAATAGGTAGGGGTTTTGGAATCCAAAACATTGACGATTCCTACTATTGTCTGATGTTTCCAACTATTCCTATTTAACCCAATAGGTAGGGGAGGGACAAAACATCCTTCGGGATGTGCGGTTGAAGGTTTCCAACTATTCCTATTTAACCCAATAGGTAGGGTCTACCAATGTCGCCAAATTCGCGGGCACAAACATTTTGAAATCCCGTTTCCAACTATTCCTATTTAACCCAATAGGTAGGGACGTGACAACGCTGTAGCTAACTTAAATAACCCTCTAGGCTAGTTTCCAACTATTCCTATTTAACCCAATAGGTAGGGCTGAAGAAGGCCAAGGAGCTTTCAGAGCCGTAGTTACTAAACTGTTTCCAACTATTCCTATTTAACCCAATAGGTAGGGTGGTGGATTTGAAAGGTCTAATACTATACGCCATTCCAGGTTTCCAACTATTCCTATTTAACCCAATAGGTAGGGTTTAGAAGTAACAGAAAAACCCTCAGGGGTCACAATACTGCTCGGTTAAGCGAGGAGGGAATCACAGTTCGCGTGTAATTTTCGCGA
>NZ_JAYGHQ010000061.1:0-2529 GCF_034931425.1 Crocosphaera sp. XPORK-15E | reverse complement strand
CTGGCTCGTCAGACGAACTCCCTACCTATTGGGTTAAATAGGAATAGTTGGAAACGACATGGCTACAACGGCTGCGCCGAGGGTTTCCATGTCCCTACCTATTGGGTTAAATAGGAATAGTTGGAAACATCAAGGCTTCCTTGGTTGATGCAAACAATTGTTTTATTGGTCCCTACCTATTGGGTTAAATAGGAATAGTTGGAAACTTTTTGTTTCCTGCGCAAAAGCAGCAGGATAAAAACCCCCCTACCTATTGGGTTAAATAGGAATAGTTGGAAACAACCAGCGTTCCCAAACAAGCTCCTCGTGGGGCGTGTCGAGACCCTACCTATTGGGTTAAATAGGAATAGTTGGAAACTTCAAGGTGGTAAATCGTATCTTCCTCATCTCCCTCGAGGAACCCTACCTATTGGGTTAAATAGGAATAGTTGGAAACCTTCAAGCAATTTTTTGATGGTAGCTAAAGCTTGATGGCACCCTACCTATTGGGTTAAATAGGAATAGTTGGAAACTTGTAGTCATTCCATCCTTCGAGCGCAGGAAAACAAACCCTACCTATTGGGTTAAATAGGAATAGTTGGAAACGATTGTGTCACAAAACAGAGACACACAAAATTATATAGAACCCTACCTATTGGGTTAAATAGGAATAGTTGGAAACACAACTGGGTCTTCGCAGATCACTTTTCCGATGTAGGCCCTACCTATTGGGTTAAATAGGAATAGTTGGAAACACGCTCGTTTGGATCTTTAATACCCCACTGGGCAAATGAAGCCCTACCTATTGGGTTAAATAGGAATAGTTGGAAACTGGTAGAAGTAGTGAAGTTAGACATTGTGAATCCCCTACCTATTGGGTTAAATAGGAATAGTTGGAAACAGAACGAGCGAGAGGAGAGGAGACGTAATCCCTACCTATTGGGTTAAATAGGAATAGTTGGAAACCCCTGCATTCGATCGTTGATGTTGTTGATTCCCTACCTATTGGGTTAAATAGGAATAGTTGGAAACGATTCAGCTTTGCTAGCTTGCCCCCAGAGCAATATCGGACTACCCTACCTATTGGGTTAAATAGGAATAGTTGGAAACCTGAGATGACATCTACCGAGTAGAACGTCATAGTGAACACCCTACCTATTGGGTTAAATAGGAATAGTTGGAAACTTAAGAACTCCTTAATCGAAGCAGTCGGCAGAACGGGTCCCTACCCTACCTATTGGGTTAAATAGGAATAGTTGGAAACACCCTTGTCTTCCTTGCGTTTACCGGTCGAGGAATCGGTGTACCCTACCTATTGGGTTAAATAGGAATAGTTGGAAACCCGATACTTCTTCACCGTTCTCTATCATTCCTAAGACCTCCCTACCTATTGGGTTAAATAGGAATAGTTGGAAACCATTCTCAAACAGAATGGCAATTTTCTTTTGATAGAAAACCCCTACCTATTGGGTTAAATAGGAATAGTTGGAAACGCCAATTGCTTTAAACTCCCAGCCATCATTTAAACGCTCAAAACCCTACCTATTGGGTTAAATAGGAATAGTTGGAAACCTGACGGCTCTGTACACCCGGCCGCTACGGAGTAATACAACAACCCTACCTATTGGGTTAAATAGGAATAGTTGGAAACTTGTTTTTCTCCTAGGGAGGAGAAAGAAATTACTAGAGCTTCCCTACCTATTGGGTTAAATAGGAATAGTTGGAAACGCGCGTTCGGCTTGGGTCAATCGTCTCGACTCTTCGCCACCCTACCTATTGGGTTAAATAGGAATAGTTGGAAACCAAAGAAACGCCCCCACCATGTGGTGTTCTTGAAGCCCTACCTATTGGGTTAAATAGGAATAGTTGGAAACGATTTCCCACGGGGTTTCCAGGTGTTAGTCCCTCCACTCTCCCCTACCTATTGGGTTAAATAGGAATAGTTGGAAACGTTAAAAAATGCACAAGAAATTACGCATCACCGTTCCCTACCTATTGGGTTAAATAGGAATAGTTGGAAACGGTAGGTATCCATCCACAATATTGTAAACCTCCGTTCCCTACCTATTGGGTTAAATAGGAATAGTTGGAAACGAGATTGGTATCTCTGAAAGCCAGTCCAGGTAGTAAGTTCCCTACCTATTGGGTTAAATAGGAATAGTTGGAAACACCATCTCCACCACTGCCAACGAGGGATACACCAATAATCCCTACCTATTGGGTTAAATAGGAATAGTTGGAAACTTCAGCCTTTGACGGATGGTCTTCAGGCTTTCAGGTACGTCCCTACCTATTGGGTTAAATAGGAATAGTTGGAAACGATATAAAGTGCCTCTCCTTGACGGACAGGGATAATCCCTTTGCCCTACCTATTGGGTTAAATAGGAATAGTTGGAAACTCCCATTCCTTCTAATATGCTCTCTAAAATAGCTAAGCCCTACCTATTGGGTTAAATAGGAATAGTTGGAAACTTTACAACAACAATGACCCCTGACAATACTGCTCGGTTAAGGGAGGAAGTGCCTAGAGTTCGCGTAAACCTTACGCGA
>NZ_JAYGHQ010000060.1:0-2536 GCF_034931425.1 Crocosphaera sp. XPORK-15E | reverse complement strand
AGATAACTGTAGTATTTCATACTACTTTTTTGAAGTGCGGAATGTGGGTTAAAAGCTATTGCCTATTCATTACGTCAAACTTATCCTGATATTCAATTATTTATCATTGACTTTCATGGTGATCAACAAATATTCGGGGAAACCGTCTATCCTTTAAACATGGCCAGTCCTTACGGTATTAACCCCTTAACTATCAATTTAGACCCAGAAGGTGGTGGCCCCAATTTACAAGCCATTGCTGTTACAGCTACTCTTAAAAAGTCTCTTAGATTTGGCCCTAACCAAGAAGGATTAATGTTAGAAATCCTCAGTAAATGTTATGAAGATCAAGGCATTACTCAAAGTGATGTTAACAGTTGGAAAAATACACCGCCCAATTTTGCTAACCTTAAAGAAGAAATTGAAGAAAGAATAGAAGACGGTTGTAATGAATCAACCAAACTATTATTAAAACTCGCTGCTACTTTTCAATATGGCGTATTTTCAAGAGAACAACCTGAATTTAAAGAGAAACATATCAGAGTAGACTTATCTAAATTGCCCCCCGAAATTGGTGCCATCGCTGCTGAATCTTTAGCCTGGCAACTAATGAATATTCATCGTTTAATGGGAGAAACAGGAGACAAATTACCCAAGACTTATATCTTTATTGATGAAGCTAAAGAACTTAAAAAATCATCAGCTTGCGATCGCATCATAGCAGACGGTCGAAAGTATGGACTAGGGCTGGTTTTAGCCTCCCAGTCAGAAAGACATTTATCACCAGATGTCATTGGTAATAGTTCAACAAAAATAGTCTTACCTGTTGACCAAACCGAGGTTAAAAAAGTAGCCAGTAAATTTAGATTAGCAGAGAAGAAAGTCGCAGCATTAACTCAATTAACCGCCCTTTGTCGGTTTGGGACACACGCCGAATATGTTGAGATTTTACCCTATTATCGGAGAATAGAAGCAAATGATCTAAATTATGATTGTCCTGAATAAGATAAAAAATCCCTTCTAACTAATGAAGGGAAGATGAAGTTACATTATTTAATTGGTGGTTTCAGTTACTTTTTTTGCTTACGATTAAAGGTTGCAGTAGCACCGAAAATTCCTAAAGAAAGAAGACTTAGAATTGATGTTGGTTCAGGAGTCTTCGGAGATTCTGATGCAACTATATCAATCGTTCCTGCTGAAAACTCACCTCCAATAAATGCAATCAATCTGTTATCAACAATTGGTGACCATCCTATTCCTCCATCAAACCAATTTGTTCCCCCATTTTCAGCAGTAGTATCGTCACTGGTTCCATTATCATCAAAACCTTGGAAAGCATCGTGTGTCCAAGCTATCCAAGGTACATCTAGAACTTTTCCTGAACCAATTAAATCTACCCAGTGACCTCCTCGATCGTCCCAAGTAATACCTACTTCGACATCTTCTCCATGTTGAATTTCACTGTGTATCCATTCAGCTATCGTCAAATCACTTGTATCTTCTCTTGACGTGGCATTTCCTACCGTCAATATACTGGGAATGTCATTATCACCAAATTCTTTATGCTTGATAACTAAATCATCTGCTAAACCATTATCACTAATATATTTCAGTTTACCCTTCATAAAGGGAAGATCATCTACTCCCTCATGAGGCTGTCGCTCCATTGCTTGATCAAGTTCTCCCACTAGAGAATCATCTCGAATACCAGCTACATGATCATCGCTAATGCTAATACCATAAGTATCCTCTAACCATTGCAGACTATTAGCAACAGCAGCCGGACCACATTGACCAACATCTTGCTCGATAGAAGGATGGCCTGGTTGCCACGTTGCACTGGTATCACCATTAATATCAAAATTAATAACACCTGTATCTACTGAAAAAGTCGGTAAAACAGTCCGTAAATCTCCTTTTCCCTCAGCATTATGGCTCTCCCGTACCTGTGGTGATAAGTAAAGCTTATAATTCGTAGGGTGGGTTAGACGCGGCAACGATTTTGAGGAAAAACTAATAAGTTTTAATCCGCGTCGTAACCCACCATCTTAAGTATTGTATCTGATTATACATTTTATACCAAGATGTCGGGAGAGCCCTCCTGCTAATCCATAAAATGAATCAAGCTGTTGCACATTCGTATAAAGAAGATCAAGTTGACCAAAGATTAAGCCTTCCCCTGGATTGATGGTTACAGCAAAAGAAGTAGGAATATTGATGTTCGGAACAATAACGGTTGTTCCTATCAATGCCATGATCTGCAAAGATTTACAAAAAAAGAATTGTGAGATTGTTGAAAATGGTTTCATTTTTAGTATTAATAGGACAGAGTAAACGTGACATACTCCCGACGCTGACCGAAGCGGTACAGCGCGGGGCTTCTCGGCGGGAAGCTAAAAGCTATGAATGAATTGTAAATATCTCACCTCATAACATTGTATTTATTTATAAACTTTTTAAGATTCAGTAATAATCGGACATAATACTTTAGTTGAAGAACCCGGTTCTACCGAACCTGTCATGTAAAACTATTAAAAATAACATCCTGGAAGCCTGA
>NZ_JAYGHQ010000059.1:0-2678 GCF_034931425.1 Crocosphaera sp. XPORK-15E | reverse complement strand
ACCCCTCTTTATGTAAGGATTTCAATGTCATGAAATCTTAAAATGAGAATTGCTGGTCCATAAGATAACTAATGCGTTTTCTGCCTGTTTCTGTCACAATGGGCATTACATCAATTCCTAACTGTTGCAATCTACCAATAAAAATCGTCATCGTTGGCTGATCTAAACTGGCTGCATCAATGGCCGCTTGTAACTTAACAGAAATGGGAATATCTGGGGTTTGTGTCTGTTTTCCAGTTTGATAGTCCCTGAGTTGTTGTTTATATTTCTGTACTTGGCCATGGGTTAAACTTTTGTGGTTTCTCTCTTGACTAGGGGCAACAAGGGTTAAATGATGTTCTTGTTCTAATCCCCTGATAATGGCTTCAAATCGTCGTTTATCTTGCCAATCATCCACTCTTTGACCGTCTAAGGTAATCATATTAACCGCAATATGAATATGGTCGTGATCATGGTTCCAATCATGGCCGGGGTCTTCTCGTTGATGGTCGATGACCACATATTGGTTATCAATATAGCCTAATCGTTGAACCGCTTGTGTGGCGATGGTATGTTTGAGGTTATCTTGTACTTCCCCGTCTTCAGGGGCAAAACTGAGAATAAAATGTTTGACGGGTTTTGTGGTGGTGCGTCTTTGGTCAGCACAATTATTAAATTCTTGGGTTAATTGGTTGATGGTTTCTCCTGCTGCATTACCACCAATAATTCTGGCCCCTTTATCGGTGGCTAACAAGTAACGAAATAATCCCCCAAAATTACTGCCATGTTCAATGTGTCCGATCATTTGCTTAGTTTATTGAGTCAAAAAAAAGATTAATTCCTAATAAGTGATGATTCTAAAAATTGATGGTTAATGGACAATTCGTAGGTAATCTCCTAACTCGCTTTGAATTGGCAGAAAATCTGATAATTCAAGCACAAGATTGACGGACTACTTTTATAGTGCCACTAGACACAGTTTCGGGTTGGGGACTGACCATAATTTCAATATTTTGCCCTAATGCCACCAGAAAACCTAAGAGTTTTTCCAAAGAAAAACCTGACAATCGACCATTCTTTAAATTCGTGACTTGAGATAAATCAATTGTCAAAATTCTAACCACTTCTGAATCAGCTAATTGTCTCTCACAAATTAGATCGTAAATGAGTGAAGCTAGTTTGACTTTAGCCAACTTTTCTTCAGCATTACTAAATCCTAAATCGGCAAAAATGTTTCCTGAACTTACAGTATAGTCTGACATTTGTTTCTCCTTTGTGCTAGAGTTCGTTTTGTTTTTTAGCAATCCCTTGTGCTTGTTTTAGACGTTCTTTAATTAAATCAATCGTCTGTAATGGTGTTTTAATACCTGTCTTTGACTTTTTCTTAAAGGCGTGGAGAACATAAACAGAATTACCAAGTTTGATAGCATATACTGTTCTGTAAGTATCTGTTTGATAATCACTGACAATTTCAAATACTCCATTCAATCCCTTTAAAGATTTAATATGAGGATGAGTTTGGTTTTGTTGAACCCGATAGAGGATGTAACCAACTTCATCAATGACATCTTCAGGAAACCCTAAAAGTTCCTTTTTAGACGCTCCCACCCAAATAACCGTTTTCAGTAATTCATCTCCCATTTGTACCTATTATCACTTGTCTTCTTTAAATTGGACTATTTTGCCTAACTAAGATTATTCCCGACTGTTTAATCCTTGGACGCTCTCTAACTCTTTTAAGAAAGGTGGAACGGTTTATTATTCACTCGTCCCCGAATTAACCCCTGATAATTCCAACCTTACTTGTTTAATGGCTGGTTTTAGTTGTTCAATTAAAGCCACAACTTCGGTTAACTGATCGACATTATTAAGGGTTAAAGGAAGGGATTGCCCTTGTTGGTTGGCTATATTCAAAACTTTGGCAATTTGATTAATATTGTTACCCAAAGCTGATAATTGAGCAGAAATCACCCCTAATTCTCGGTAAGCCTCCCAATTGACAGGGGGAACCCTCGCAGGTAACACGGGTAAACCTTGAAGCTTACGGGTGATATAAGCACTTCGGGATAAGTTGACGGCTTGGGCTTGTTGATCGAGGTTGGATAATTCACTTTCTCGAAATCGAATGGAAACTACTTTTTCTTTGTTCTCAGGGTTGGGCATGGTGGTATTTTTGCGGGTGGTTGAATTGGGTGATCGCTTTGCTTGCCTTCGTCGTCTGCTTTGACTTTATAAATAACCTTAAATTTTTCTTAAGTTAAGTTTTTACGCTAGGGGTATAATTTGAAAAACATCGTTTTATATTTGCTTAATCTTTAGGGGGGTTTGGGGGGAATTTCCCTCCAACCTGCAGCGCAACAATACCTATAATTTTACCACAACTGTAAGACAAAGAGCCTGCTGGTTTTATCCCTACTTACCCTCATCAACGAGGGGGTTTTTGCGTCTTTTTCTGCCTTTAATTCCGGTTTTCGGAGACTTTTCCCGTCATTTTTTGGCAAATAAGTGACATACCCTGGCACTATTGTGACGATTAGTGGCTAATAAAAATAGGATTTAGTCGAGGTTGTGGCTTAATTTGTGTCATTATTTTCAACAATTGTGACATGGTATGTTATTTTTTCCTTAATTAATGGCGTACTTTTAACCCACATTCCGCACTTCAAAAAAGTAGTATGAAATACTACAGTTATCTCTGA
>NZ_JAYGHQ010000058.1:0-2924 GCF_034931425.1 Crocosphaera sp. XPORK-15E | reverse complement strand
TAAGTTCTCTATTTGTTCGATGGATAACCCCCTAATTTGCTCAATTAAAGAGGTAGGAATTCCCCCAAGGCGACGGTTGAGTTGGCGTAAAAGTAAGTTAGCTTCTCCTTCGGTAAAAGCTTCTTGATAAAATCTAGCCTGCATTATTCATGAAGAAAAAAACAAAATCCAAAAAATCAAAAATTAGCATCAATATTTATTTTCTATTAAATGGATTTAAAGAGAGTAGGTAATCTTGCCGTTCAAATCACAAACAACTAGCCAAAAAAGCTAAAAAAAACTAAATTAATGTTATATAGATACACCAATCCTATCAAAGATAGATGTTAGGAAAAAATTAATTGTTGACCAGAAGATAATCGTTGTATCATCAAGAGTATGTCATCAGAAAAAGGACAATGAGCCGCTAATTCTACCAGAGTTCTTCTAACAGAAACACTCACTTTTGCAGCAATTTTGATGATGGTTTCACGTAAGCGAGAAACTTGAGCCGTTGCCAATCTTGTCCCCTGGGCAGAAGCGCGAAGTTCAAGCATTAAAATATAAGCAGCTTGACATAAGAATAAGCGGAATTGATTAACAATAAATTTACGACAACTGAGACGATCCGCATTCAGACCTAGTTTAAATTCCTTGATTCGATGCTCGGAAGTTGCTCCCCTTTGAACATAAAAATCATCGTAAAGTTCTTGTGCTTCTATCTCTAAATTAGTTACCAAAAATCGAGGATTTGCACCTTTATCTAACCATTCTGCCTTCATCACAATTCGACGAGGTTTTCCCCAAGTCTTAGCGGCATAATAAACATCATCAAATAAACGAGCTTTTTCTTGAGTCCGAAAATATTCTAATCTCGCCAAGTCAAGAAGATAATTAATTTTTCGTTTCAAAACAGCATTATTACTAAAGCCAAAAACATATTTCACCTCTTTTCGTTCACAAAGATTTATAATTTCAGGTAAGGAAAATCCCCCATCTCCTCGTAAGATTATTTTGACATCAGGCCAAGCCTTTCTTAAACGAAAAAATAACCATCTTAATAATCCTAAAACCCCTTTACCTGCGTGGGAATTTCCCGCTCTTAGTTGTAGAATTAAGGGATAACCACTTGTTGCCTCATTAATTAATACAGGAAAGTAAATTTGATGCCCATAGTAACCATGAAATAAACTCAATTGTTGGTGTCCATGAGTAAAAGCATCAAAGCCATCTATGTCTAAAACAATTTGTTGTGGATCTTCAGGATGATTTTGAATGAATTTATCGATAAAAAAACGACGTATAGCTTTAATTTCTTGTTTAGTTATTTGATTCTCTAACCTACTAATAGTCGGTTGACTTGCTAATAATTCTCCTCCGATTCTGGGAATTTTATCACAGATAATCTTGAAAATTGGGTCATGACGTACGTAATTACTATCATTGGTATCTTCGTACCCTGCTGCTATTTGATAGATTCTTTGACTTACTAACTGAAACAGAGGATGCTTAACTTTATGTTGTTCTCTATTATCTTCTAAACAATTGGCTATGCCTTCACATATTTTCAGATTTTCTTCTGCTTGCTTAACTAGCAACAATCCCGCATCTGAACTTAAATCCAGTCCAGAAAACTTGACCTCTAAAGGTTTCTGGGTAGCAAAATTAAATGGGAGATTGGCAGCCAACTCTTTCATGAAAAACAGGACTAAGTGCCTTGATTTATTTCTTTATTTATTATAGACTAAAATAGATTTTTTGACATATTTTTTGCTATTATTTTAGATAATTAAACAGTCATGAGTTAGTAATAGATAGAGATCACAGACTGTTGTAGGACTCAAATCGCTATGTTTGAGACTGCATAAGGCTTTCAAGCTTTTTCTTGATTCTCTCATGAATAATGCAGGTTAAAGGAGCGTCTTGACTGGATAGTATTGTCTTCTTTCCCCTTTTTGAATTTCCTCGAAAAACTAAATACATTTTAATCGGCTTAAATGTCACATGAGGAATTATCTTTTAATAGCGCGTTTGCGCCGATTTAGGGAACAATTTAAACCCTAGAATCATGGCGAAGAATAAAACCACAGAAGCATTTCAGTTACTCGAAGAAGGATTAACAAAACTCTTAGAATCTGGTGACTGGCAAAGTTACCTTAAAGTGCAATCCCAGTTCTACAATTACAGTTTTAATAACGTTTTGTTGATTCTTTCTCAATGTAGTGAAGCTTCACGGGTAGCAGGATACCATAAATGGCAGGAACTTGGAAGACAAGTCAAAAAAGGTTCAAAAGCTATCTGTATTTTAGCCCCACTTAAACGCAAGAGGTTGTGGTATCCCTGCTATCCAGTCAAAAATTAAATTAGACAAATTAATGTTGATGAGTGACGAAGAAATTAGCGACTTGTTTAATGAGGAAGTATTAAAGCAAAATGACAGAAAATCAGACAATTAAGATTGAGTTTTCTTACATATTAAACTCAATAATTCCCACTCCTAAATTTTATCTAGGGCAATCAGTCATCGTCGAACCTTTAGAGGGAATTGATGACGATGACTATATTATCACAGGAATTACTTTAAGTTATTCCGACGATTCTAAGCCCTGCTGGAAATACAGTGTCGGAATTAAAGAACTTTCTCATCCTAACTACGATTTCAAAGATAACTGGTTTGACGAGGAATTATTAAAACAAAATGACACAAAATCGGAGAATTAAGGTAGAGTTTTCGGAACAAGGACTTTCCTCTAAAATTCCCAAACCTAAGTTTTTCTTAGGGCAATTAGTTGAGGTGAAAGATGAGAATAACGAAGAATACCTCATCACTGGTATTACGTTGAATTACTCTAAAGATTCTTATCCTATGTGGGAATATCATGTCGGAACCAACATTCAACAATTGACAATGAACAATGGACAATTGACAATTACCTCTACCTAAA
>NZ_JAYGHQ010000057.1:0-3044 GCF_034931425.1 Crocosphaera sp. XPORK-15E | reverse complement strand
ATTTAACTAGAAGGAAGGCAGAAGTTGAAGGAACTTTAAAACAGGAAATCTTAACATTAGTGTTGAGTTATGAACGGGAAACAAGACAACAGCAGTTATTATTAAGTCAAGTAGATAATCAGAATATATTGAGTAATGTGGTTGAGATTGATTATCGGTATGGTGGCAGTTCTACTGAGTCTTATTTAGCTAGTATTGAGAAACAAGAAAAGTTACAATCAATGTTAAATCAGTCAGCTATTAATCAGCAGGAATCAGTTAGGAAGCTTGGGGGTTTAGTAGGGTTGTGAGGACTGAATGTAAGTCTGAACAAATATTAAGGTATTATTAAAAATAGTGAATAAAGAACGAACTATAGATATAAAAAAGAAAAGATGTATAAGGCGTTTGAGTAGCAACTGAGACAAAAACTACGCTAAGGCTGAAACCCTATCAGAGTGAAGACTCCAGGACTTAACTTTTCTCAACAATAGTCTTGATTTATCTTGTACCAGTTAAACTGTAGTCTATTTGGTACAGAAAAAAAGAACGAGATTTCAAGGGTTTAAGGGTTCTAATTTTCAAAGGTTTTAATTGGTACAGCGATTAAACATTCCTTAGCGGGGTTTTTATCACAGATGCTACCCAAACGCCTATAGTAAAGTTTTAGCTATTAAATCTATCCTTTATGAATCAATTTAATGAATCTAATCAATCTAATGAACCAACTAGCCATAATAAAAACGGACTAGAAAAAGCTGTAATCATAGCAGATATTATTTCTAAAGGGCTTGTTCCTATCCTTGTTTTAGTTGTAGCTCAACTTGTTCAAATCGCTTCAAAAAATCAAGATGTTCAGGTTGAACTGAATAAACTGGCTGTAGAAATATTGACAACCTCACCAGAAAATTTAGGTGAAGGACAAAAAGAAATACGAGGTTGGGCTATTAAGGTTTTAGAAAAAAATTCAAATATTTCTTTTGCGGAAAAAGCAATTGAAACTTTAAAAAAAGAACCACTTAATTTAGGTAAACCTAATACGCTTTCATATAGCGATGCAAGAGATCGTCTTTTTGCAGAAGTATATAACTTCAAGCCAATTGGAATTTATACAGGTTTGGAAATAACTTTGAGTGAAAAGGATGATTTAAGTCCTCGTGCTGAGGCTTTCCAGCAAGGAATGAATACAGAACATATCTGGCCGCAAAGTAGAGGAGCTACAGAGGAAGCAAGGAGTGACCTTCACAATCTTTATCCAGAAACTACAAGGGCTAACAGTATCCGAAGCAATAAAAGATTTGATGAGATACCTGATATGAAAACAACGACCTGGCTTCGTCAATCTGAGCAGTTAAGTGAAATACCGAAGAAAGATCTCAATGAATATAGTGAATCTACTTCTGATCGTTTTGAACCAAGGGAAAGTGTAAAAGGGGATATTGCCAGAACAATGTTTTATTTTCATTACACTTATTTGGATCAGTTAGATGATGCAAACAAAGAATATTTCGATCAGCAAAAATCCATCTTATGTCAATGGCATAAATTAGATCCTGTTGATAAAAATGAGATTAGTCGGAACAAGAAAATTGTAACTATTCAAGGTAATGAAAATCCCTTCATCGAAAATCCCAATCAGGCGGACAAAGTTTACTGTTCACAAGAAAATTAAAAGACTCTTGATAGGTTTTAGGTTTCTATTCTCTGAACAATACGAGAGAAAAATCTTTCTTTAACAGTTTGTTTTTCTGCTCATATTAGAACTTCTGACAACATTTTCCAATACTGTCAACCGCTTCTCAACCTCAGCCATTCTCTGACTTAACGGTACACTATCAGCACACCCCAAATACTCAGCTATGGCACTACAGACAACCTCAGTTTTATTGGTTCCAGTTTTCTGAATATAACTATTAAGTTCATGCAAAAGAGAATCAGGAATTCTAACCCCAATTTGTGACTTACTCATCAACCCTAACCCAACACTTATTTAATAATACTAACATACGTTTAACAGTTGTCAATCACTCTATAAGCCAATTAGAGAGATTATTAAGAAGTATTAAGAACCTGTTATTAATCTAGTGTTAACTTGTCCATAATAGGATAAACCTCCCCACAAAAAGAGCCATGTTACAAGCTTCCGCACTACCTAAAAGATACGACATAGGAAAAACCCAATTTTATCAATGGCGTAACCATCTCAAAACATTGGGGTATGATATGGAACCCACCAGAAAAGGACAAAGCAGTTTCTACTCAGACGAACAAATAGAATTATTTGACCAGTTTGCTGCTCACATCAAGGAGCATGAAGGTTTCGATAGGTTTCCTCCTGCAACCATAGAAGCGGAACCAACTGTTAATAGTTCAGTAAATGATAACCACCTTAACGGATTAGTTCATCATCAAGACGAACCAGTTAACATTGAATCCGCAACCCCAGAAGAAATCTATATTGATAGCAACCCATTAGAAGACATCAGAGAGAAGAATTTAAACTTAGTTGATACCGCAGCGCAGCACATCGCAGCAGAAACCCAGCAATTCTCATTTTGGCAAAATTTAGAACATTAGTTCTCTATTCTGGTTAGAGAACTAACAGGAAAACCCAATAGATTAAGCACAAATACTTACGGCAAAAACAGAGAGAACTCGGATTAGAGAATCGAATTATACTACAATCAGTTTGAGAGAGAGCTAATGGTCTAAAACTGTAGAATTACATGGAAATATTGCCTGTTACTATATCGCCATCAGAGTTAATTAAATTTCTTTTTGTTCAATTGAATGATTTACCAGATAAAAGAAAAGGGTTAAATACAAGGTATGAAATGCGAGATCTGGTGATAGCTGCGTTTTCCGTATTTTTTACACAATGTCCTTCTTTTTTAGAGCATCAAAATTTAATGAAAAAGAACAAGGGAAAAGATAATGCTTTCAGTTTATTTGGATTGAAAAAAATTCCTTGTGATAATCAGATACGAACTTTATTAGATCCGATTCCAGCCTTCAACAATTGACAATTGACAATGGACAATTGACAATTGACAATTACCTCTACC